>DHNU01000008.1:25960-33519 GCA_002407645.1 Ruminococcaceae bacterium UBA5408 | reverse complement strand
AAATTCCTCAAGATGAAGAGCTAGCATATCAGGAACAGGAAACAGAAGAAGCTCCTCAAAATGAAGAACTATCATCTCAGGAACAGAAAATTGAAGAAATTTCGCAATATACAGAAGATGAAACAAATGAAGAAACAGAAGTAAATGAGGATAATGAAGTTAGTATGCATGATGAATTTAATAATAATGATAGATATAGTAAATATTAATACTTAATTCAACTTTTGTTTTACGGACAACGAAACCTCCTTAGTTTTATACTGAGGAGGTTTTTTATAAAAACTATTAACTTTTCTTAGAATATGGTTATAATATTTAATATGTTATAATCTGTATAATGAGTTTTACAAATTATTTTTTCTATTATTAAAAGGAGAATTAAAAATGCATATTTCAGTTAAAAGTGCAAACCAAATTGTAAAAGAGATAAGCAATATTGTAAAACAGCATGTAAACATGATGGATTCCAAAGGGTATATCATAGCAAGTACAGATCCAAGCAGAGTTGGAAATTTTCACAAGGGTGCAAAAAAAATAATTGATGATAATTTAAATGAATTTTATGTTACTCCTGAAACAGAAACTTATTCAACAAGAGCTGGAATTAATCTGCCAATTACCATTAATGAAAAAGTAATTGGAGTAATTGGAATAACGGGTGAATATGATAAGGTAATAAATTATGGACAAATAGTAAAGAAAATGACTGAAATATTAGTTAGAGAAAGTTATTTCAGAGAACAGGAAAGACTTGATAAGAAGATTGAAAGTAGATTTCTTGAAGAATGGATTTTAGGACAAGGCTTAGAATTTGACCAAGCGTTTAAAGACAGGGGGTCTGCACTTAAAATAGATATTACTATCCCAAGAAGGGCTATGGTTATGAGAATACAAGGATTCCAACAGCTATCAATTACAAGTGACGGGCAAAAACTAATTGAAAAAATTGAAAAGTCAATTAGACGATATATTTTAGAAGAACCCGGCAATGTATACCTGAGACTTACAACAAAGCAGATTTGTTTAGTTACTCCAAGAAGCGACTCGGAAATAAATACTCTTGCTCAAAAGCTTATTAAATATATAAAAAATTCATTTAATATCAATATCTATATTGGAATTGATAACTATATTTTGGGTACAGTGGATGTTAAAAAAGCATATTTAAAGGCCAATAAAGCGTCTCATGCATGTATTGCCCGCAATGATTATATTGTTTTATATAAAGATATAAACATGGAAATATTTATGGCAGAGATTCCTACAACAATAAAGGAGGAATATCTTTATAAAATATTCCCCGACTGCAGTTTTGAAAAAATGCGCAGTTGGATTATAATATTGGAAGCATATTTTTATTCCGAAGGTTCAATTAGTAAAGCGGCAGAAAAATTATTTATGCATAAAAATACTTTACAATATAAGCTAATAAAATTAAAAGAGTGTACGGGCTATGATGTACGTCTTCCAAGTAACAGTGCCGTATTTTATATTGCTATATTATTTTTCCATGATGTTCGAAAAAACTTAGCTTTTTTAGACAATTAATACAATTAGTAGCAAGCAGTTTATATTAAGTTGTCCTGAAGAATATAAATTTAAGGTTCATTATGTTATAAGTAACATAGACAACCTACATACAAAAGTGTAATATTAACTATACAAAAGGGTTTGAGAATAAATTTTTTAGTTAAAATGCTCAAACCGGTAGTGAGGTTAAATTTATATTGTATGGAGGTAGTTTTATGTCTGGAATTGGTTTAATAATTGCTTTTGTAATTGCAATAATCGTTATGATTTTTGCAATATCAAAACTCAAAATTCACCCTTTCCTTTCTATCATGGGTGTGTCGCTTATTTTGGGATTTGTTGCGGGAATTCCATTGGTTGATATTAAAAACAGCGACGGGACTGTAGTAAAAGGATTGGCAAATGTAATCGGCGCAGGTTTCAGCGGTACATTTACAAGCATAGGTATAGTAATTATCTTAGGTGCTTTAATCGGTACTATTCTTGAAGTAACCGGAGCCGCTTTTAAACTTGCGGATATGGTTATTAAACTTGTAGGAAAAAAACATCCTGATGTTGCAATGCTTATTATGGGCTGGGTAGTATCCATTCCTGTTTTCTGCGACAGCGGTTTTGTTATTTTAAATCCTATTCGTAAAGCTTTAGTAAAACGTACAAGAGCAAGCAGTGTTGCAATGACACTTTGTTTGTCAGCAGGATTATATGTTTCACATGTTTTTATTCCACCTACTCCCGGACCTATCGCGGCAGCTAATACTCTCGGAATAGGAAATAATCTTCTTCTGGTAATGGGATTGGGAGCGCTTGTATCAATTCCGGCACTTATTGCAGGATATTTTTACGCAAGATTTATTGGTAAAAAAGTAAAAGCCGGTGATGAAGCAGATTCAGAGGCGGTAAACGGTGAAGTAGTTAAGACTTACGAACAAATTGTTGCCGAATATAAACGCCTTCCAAACGGATTTTTATCGCTAAGCCCTATTATTATTCCAATTATTTTAATGGGAGTTGGTTCAATTTCAGCTATGGCCGGATGGACTGGAACTGCACGTACAGTGGCTGCCTTTCTCGGAACGCCTATTATTGCATTGGCAGTGGGTACATTATTCGGAGTATGGATTTTAGCAGATACTAAAAAACTTAATAAGTTTTATGAGCTAACCAATGATACATTAAAAACAGTAGGCCCCATTTTGTTTGTTACGGCGGCAGGTGGAGTATTGGGCAAAGTTATTGCAGTTTCAGGTATGGTCCAGTTCATTACTTCAAATGCATCACTTTTACAGACTGTCGGAATTTTCTTCCCGTTTATTTTGGCAGCAATACTAAAATCAGCACAGGGCTCTTCTACTGTTGCAATAACAACTACGGCAGGAATTGTAGCACCACTTTTGGGTGTTTTAGGTCTAAGTTCACCAGTAATGAGCGCACTTACTGTTATGGCAATAGGAGCAGGTGCTATGACAGTATCACATGCAAATGACTCTTATTTCTGGGTTGTTACTAATTTCGGTGCACTCACACCTCAACAGGGATATAAAACACAAACTATGTTGACTTTGGTCGAAGGTCTTGCATCTATAGCCGGTATTTTTGTTCTTTCACTTATATTACACTAAAAATTCAGGGACGGTAATTTTACCGTCCCAACGTTTTAAACTAATGGTATCAAGGAGATAAATATGAAAAAAGTTTTACTCATTCCGGATTCGTTTAAAGGAACTATGTCTTCCGCAGAAATATGCTCTGTTATGGAAATTTCAATACATAAATATTTTCCTCATACCGAGGTAATAAGTATTCCTGTTGCAGATGGGGGAGAGGGTAGTGTTGATTCTTTCCTTTCTGCAGTAGGAGGTAACAAGGTATTTCTTTCGGTTAAGGGACCGTATTTTGAGGATATTAAAAGTTTTTACGGCGTTTTGCCGGACGATACAGCGGTTATTGAAATGGCAGCAGCAGCAGGACTTCCGTTAGTAGGTGACAACAAAAAAGCTGAAAAAGCCACGACTTTTGGTGTGGGACAGCTTATTGAACATGCAGTTAATTCAGGATGTAAAAAAATAATAGTAGGTCTTGGAGGAAGTGCAACCAATGATGGAGGTGCAGGAGCCGCGGCGGCTTTGGGTGTTTGCTTTAGAAATTCCCAGGGCGAAAAATTTATTCCGGTAGGCGAAACTTTGTGTGATATTGCTTCAATAGATATCAGTTCTCTCAATCCTAAGCTTTCAGAAGTCGAATTAATTACTATGTGCGACATAGACAACCCTCTTTGCGGAACGCAGGGAGCGGCTTGTGTGTTTGCACCACAAAAAGGAGCAGATATGCAAACTGTAAAAATTCTTGACGAAGGTTTACTGCACATGGCTTCAGTTATAAAAAGAGATTTGGAAAAAGATGTTTTAAACATTCCCGGTGCGGGAGCAGCTGGAGGAATGGGTGCAGGAATGGTTGCGTTTTTTAACAGCGGACTCCAAATGGGAATTGAAACGGTTCTTGATACCGTGAGCTTTAATTCGCTTTTGAATGGTGCAGACTTGGTTTTCAGCGGCGAAGGGAAAATAGACTTTCAGTCTCTGCGCGGAAAAGTGGTTATAGGAGTAGCCAGACGGACAAAGAAAATGGGTGTTCCGTTAATTGCGGTTGTAGGTGATATAGGTGATAACATCGAAGATATTTACAATGAAGGTGTAAGTGCAGTTTTCAGCATAAATAGAGTTGCAGTTCCTTTCAGTGAAGCAAAACTCAGAAGTAAAAGCGACTTGGCCCTTACTATGGACAATATCATGCGGTTTATAAGTACGGCAGGCTCTTTAAATAAGTAAAAATGGCAAAATAATAGGTTCTATATTAAATGTTGGGGTTCTCACCCCCTGCTTCCTCCCACATAATAAATTTATAGAAAAAATAAGCTGTTTTATGCGAAAGGGGAAAAAGACGGCGATGGGGGGACTAATCCCCCCATCGCAAGTAATACCCCTCCCATTTAAGTACAGCTAATTATTCAAAAAAGCTCACTAAATGGGAGGGGTTAGGGGTAGGTATTAAATATTAATTCACCTCAACAATTGTTAAAGAACCAAATAAGGATAAGCCGATGTGAAATATTAAACACATCGGCTTATTCTTATTCGATTAAAGTTCTTTCATCCAGTATTTCCTGTCAAGGCTTCTGTACTGAACTGCTTCGGCAACATGTTTTGGTTCAATGGCTTCGCTGTTATCCAAATCTGCGATAGTTCGTGAAACTTTTAGAATTCTGTCATATGCTCTTGCTGAAAGTCCCATTTTTTCAAAGGCATTTTTAAGCAGTATGCGTCCTTTATCGCTTAAATCACATACTTCATGAAGTATATCCGGCGTAATTCTTGCGTTGCAAGTGATGGGGGTATCTTTAAACCGATTATTTTGAATCTCTCTTGCGGCATTTACACGCGATTTTATAGATGCGGAACTTTCCGCTTTTTGAGTTGAATCTATTTCATCAAATCCAATTGGCGGAACTTCAATATGTAAATCAAGTCTGTCCAAAAGTGGCCCGGACACCCTTGAAAGATATCGTGTAACTGCTTTTGCAGAGCAAGTGCAAGGCTTTGTAGGATGCCCGAAATAACCACATGGGCAAGGGTTCATTGCTGCAACAAGCATGACCGTGCTTGGGTAGGATACAGTTCCGTTTACGCGGGAAATTGTGACTTTACCGTCTTCAATCGGCTGACGCAGTACTTCCATAGAACTTCTTGAAAATTCAGGAAGTTCGTCTAAAAAAAGAACACCGTTATGTGCAAGAGAAATTTCACCCGGATGAGGTACTGTTCCGCCGCCGGAAAGTCCGGCAGGGGAGACGGTGTGGTGCGGTGAGCGAAAAGGGCGAGTTCTCACTAAGGACGAGCCGTCGGGAATTAACCCGGCAATAGAATGAATTTTTGTAGTCTGAATCGTTTCTTCAAAAGTCATGTCTGGTAAAATTGACGGCAGTCTTTTGGCAAGCATACTTTTGCCGGAACCAGGCGGTCCTATAAGGAGGACATTGTGTCCGCCTGCGGCTGCAATTTCCAAAGCACGTTTTGCTTCATACTGTCCGCGTACTTCAGAAAAATCAGGCAAAGGAATATAACTGTCTGCGGATTCGTTTTTTGGAACAACAGGTTCTATTTTGCCGCTTCCTGCCAAGTGCTCCATTAAAGACGGTAAATCATTAACAGGATATACTTCAATCCCCCTTACCACAGAAGCTTCAGCAGCGTTTTTTTCAGGTACATAAACTTTTTTAAATCCTTGTTCTTGAGCTTTAATTGTCATAGGAAGAACACCTTTTACCGGTCTTGCTTCACCCATAAGGGACAATTCGCCTATAAATGCGCTGTCATCTAAATCTACATCAAGCTGTCCACTTGCTTTCACCAAAGCCACAAAAAGCGGAAGGTCATATATTGGTCCTTCTTTTCTTTTGTCTGCCGGCGCAAGATTTACAGTGATTTTATGTACAGGGAAATTAAGTCCACAGTTTTTCATAGCTGAACGCACTCTGTCGCGAGATTCTTTAACAGCCGCATCAGGGAGCCCAACTACGTCAAAAGAAGGAAGTCCTGTACTGACATCGGCTTCAACTGCGACAATAAATGCTTCCATACCATACAATCCCATACTGTACGAACGAGATACCATTTCGGTCCCTCCCGAATTCATTTGTATTTTATTATACTCTAAAGGAACTGTAATGGCAATTATAGGATATGATACGAAAGAATAATCAAAAAATTACTTTGGCTTTTCGGAGTTGTTCTTTTTCAATATCAATTTATAAATGCAGATACCGAGAATGCTTATAACTGCTGTAACAACAAAGATAATAATCGCAAATTTATAATCCTTTATTCCGATAGCATTGCCTCCGACTGTTGAAGATACAACCGAAGGGATTCGGGCAATGCTCGAAATAATAAGAAAAGTATGCAGTTTCATGGACGTAAGTCCTATAAAATATGTAAATATATCTTTTGGAGAACCGGGTATAAAAAATAATATAAAAGTCAATAAATTAAGCTTTTTACTGTTTCTTACAAATTCGAGAGAATTTATTTTATCTCTGGAAATAAATGCTTCCACCATTTTTATTCCAAATTTTTTTGTAAATAAAAAAATTATTGCTGATCCTATTGCCGCACCGGCTAAACACAAAAGCATTCCTTCAATTGATCCGAAAACATACCCGGCGCCGATTTCAATTACTTCACCGGGAATTATAGCAACAACGACTTGGAGGCACATTATGCCTATTAAAATTAGACGTCCCAAAAATCCTTGAGTTTCAACCCAAAGACGAAATTTTTCAGTATCTGAAACAAATTCAAGCAAAGGTTTTCCTACCGTGAATGTAATTGTAACAAATGCTGCCATAATTAGTATCAAAAAAATTAAACTTAGCTTTTTACTTAACTGTTGAGGATCTATTTTTTGAATGGTTTCTTTTTTGTTATTCTCTTTCAATTAAAAAATTCCCTTGCTGATTTATTTTTTGTTTTATTTAATATGCTGTATTACACTGTACTATTTTAATTAACACAGATAATACAAAAGTAATATATCATGGAAATTTAGCAGTGTCAATAAATATAACAATAATGTAAGAAATAAAAGTATCATAAAATATGAAAAATAAATTCCATTTTAATCATAATAGGTAATTTTGATTGATTTTTTATGGTATAAATACATTGCGTTTACGTTATAATAACAATTTGTAAGGTATTTAAATTTTATATTAATGAATTTAATATAATGAAATAATAAATCTATATTGTTTTAACCAATTAAAACAAATTTTTAGTCATTTTAGCAAAAAAATTTGTTGACTTAACAGACACAATGAGTTATTATATAGTTAATGAATGATTAATTAATTGTGAGCCATGAGGTGTTGGGCTTGGTTAAAAGTAACCATTGTATTAAGATGGCTGATTATACCGATGACCAGCTTGTCTGCCTTGTGAAAAGCGGAAATTCAGATGCGTTTGTTGAGCTTACCG
>DHNU01000008.1:12885-25698 GCA_002407645.1 Ruminococcaceae bacterium UBA5408 | reverse complement strand
GAAGCTGATGATTTATGCCAAGAGGGGCTTTTAGGCCTGTTGAGCGCAGCACGCAATTACGATATAAAAGGTAAAGCTGAATTTAGAACTTATGCAGGTATTTGTATTAACAATCGTATTATAATGGCTTACCGAGCGGCTTTAAGCCATAAAAATCTTCCACTAAACAACTCTGTTTCCCTCAGTGATGGATGTTCTCAAATAGATATTTCAGACTGCACCACAGACCCGGAAACAATGCTTCTAAATAGCGAAAGCTTTAAAACGATCAAGCAAAAAATTCAGAAATTGCTTTCAAAGTTGGAACAGCAGGTACTGATGCTTTATTTAGGTGGCTGTAGTTATCAAGAAATTGCTGCAAAACTTAGCGTTACCCCTAAAGTAGTCGACAATGCCTTGCAGCGTGTTCGACTTAAATTAAGACAGCTGCTTTAATTAATTAACTTAATATGCCCTGGTAGCTTAAGTAGAGCGTTGGTAATCAAAGGAGTCGGTGCAAATCCGTCTATGGGCAAATATCTTTAATCCAAAGCGAGGTAAATTAAATGTACGAAGACAAGACTCTCATCTGCAAAGAATGTGGCGCTGAATTTGTATTCACCGCCGGTGAACAGGAATTCTATGCTTCCAAAGGTTTCGTAAATGAACCACAGAGATGCAAACCCTGCCGTGATGCCCGCAAAAACGCCGCTAAACCGGAACGCGAGATGTATTCTGCAACTTGCGCAAGCTGCGGTAAAGAAGCAAAGGTCCCCTTTAAGCCGCGTGAAGACCGTCCTGTATATTGCAGCGAGTGCTTTGCAAAGATGAGGGAAGAATAAGCTTATATATTCCTTATTCGTGACCAGATACCCCGGATTTTATCCGGGGTATTTTTTATTGTAATTATAAAATATAAATGTATTGCAAACATATGAAACGGGTATTATAATATGAATTGTAATTTAATAAATAAAAATGCTGGAGGATTAATACAATGGCTGTTATAACAAAAGATACTATTATCGGCGATATTCTTGATATTGACAAAACTACTGCTCCGTTTTTTCTTGAAATGGGTATGCATTGCTTAGGATGCCCGTCTTCCCGCGGAGAAACACTCGAAGAAGCATGTATGGTTCACGGAGTAGATGTAAATGATTTGATTAATAAGCTTAATGACCATATTGAATCAAATAAGTAAGCTGCAAAAGAAAAATTAGTCATATTATATGTCCGTACAATTTTAAACCATGCCGCCCACAATTTAAATTGTAGGGCGGCTGTTGAGTATATGTGGTAAAATGAAAAAACTATCTATAAGTTATATAAAACAATGTTTGAATGCAGATGCACTTGGGTGCGGTTTTTATAAATTTCTTCTTGTACATACGGGATTTTTAATTTTACCTATCTGCCAAATGTATTTATAAATACATTTTTAATGAACCAAACAGGCAGCATAGATGTCATTCTTATTTACAATTTGCTTAATTTCCTTTTTACCGCAGTGGGAATGTTTGTTTCCGCCGCCGTAGTACATCGTTTTAATTCCGGTATTGTTTCGGTACTCGGAATAATTTGCTATAACCTTTTATATCTTCAGCTTATTTTACTCAATGATAAATCCGCGGATTTTGTGGTTCTTTTAGGAATAACAAGCGGTCTTGCTGGTTCTTTTTATTGGATCAGCTACAGTCAGCGGCTTACTGAATACACTGATTTGTCAAACCGCGATACAGGTATGGCAATTATAAATATTGTGTTTTCTGTTGTTAATGCAATAGCTCCATTACTGGCGGGCATTATAATTTCTTCGGTCGGAGGGTTTAAAGGCTACGAAACAGTATTTGGCATAGCTTTTGTTGTAGCAATCATTACAGCAATAGGTGCAATACGTTTGCCGCAGCCGAAAAGCGAAAGAGTTCATGTAATGCACGGCAAGGCGGTAAAAATGTTGTTTAAAAGTAAAGTAATATTGTTCAGTGCAATAAGTGAATTTTTTAAAGGAATACGTGAGGGAGCTTTTGCATTTATTTTAAGTATTTTATTATATCGTTTAATTAAAAATGAAGCGCTTGTAGGCTTTAATAATCTTCTTTCTTCTATTGCCACAACTGCTTCATTTATTTTTATGAGCAGAAGGATAAGGGGAGAAAACAGGATAAAATATATGAAAACTGCTGTCTTTTGGCTGCTTGGTTCAAGTATATTGTGTACTGCTTTTCTCAATCCTTTTATGTTAATAGTGTTTACAATAATCAGTTCTTTTTTTTCGGGCTTTATTGTAAGTTCCTCATTCAGTACTTTTTTGGATGCAATTCAAATTTTGCCGGAAATAAAAAATATGAGACCTGAGTATTTTGCAATTAAAGAGGTTTTTCTTGCTGCAGGAAGATGTTTGGGAATTATGATTATTATGATAATTGATAAATTAAGTACTGGAAGTTTGATTTGGATGTCGTTTTCTCTTGTTATACTTACAGCAACACAATTCGGAACAGTTGTATTTTGCAGGAAAGCTATGGAACAAATAAAAGAAATATCAACACAGAGGTGTGATTAGTGGGTTTACATCCTTTATTTACTCTTGGTCCAAGACTACAGCTTTGTGCTTCTATGGTACGAAAAAACGTAAAATTAGCCGATGTTGGTACAGATCATGCATATTTACCGATATGGCTTGCTAAAAAGGCAATTATATCAAATGCCGTTGCGGCAGACATAAGACAGGGTCCGCTTGAAAAAGCAAAAGATAATATACAAAGATACCATGTTCAGGACACGGTAACAGCACGCCTTTCTGATGGGCTGAATAAAATATCACCAAATGAAGCAGACGATATTGTAATAGCCGGTATGGGCGGAGAAATGATTAATAAAATTATTGAAAATGCAAAATGGCTGAAAGACAGCAATAAAAGGTTGATTTTACAGCCGATGACATCAGTTCCGGAACTCCGTAAATACTTAGCGGAAAACGGTTTTGCTTTATTAAAAGAACAGGCGGTAATTGATGAAAATCACGCTTATACTGTAATTTTATCATATTACAATCCAAAACTCATAAAAACCGATGAACTTTACGAATATATAGGTATGCTTAACCCCAAAAAACAAGCCGACCGCGAATATGTAAGTCGTGTTCTTGTCAGTTTAAGCAAGAAAGCACGCGGAATGGAAATCTCGGGGAAAAATAGAGAAGCCCAAAAATTATATAATATTATTGATAACATTAAATCAAAAGTGTAAGAAGGTAATTCAATGATTACAACGAGAGAGATTTATAGGTATATAGACAGCATAGCGCCGTTTGATTCGGCTATGAGTTTTGATAATCCCGGTTTGCTCGTTGGCGATTACGATAAAGAAGTAAATACTGTGTTGTTATCACTTGATATAACCCCATCAGTTGCACATGAAGCTCGTGAACTTGGGGCACAATTGATTATAAGCCATCACCCGATTATTTTTAATCCGCTAAAAAAACTTTCAACCGGAACAGCGCCATACCTGCTTGCCCAATACGGAATAACGGCAATTTGCGCCCATACTAATTTGGATATGGCTGACGGAGGAGTAAATACCTGCTTGGCAAAGCGCTTAAAATTAAAAAATCTTTCGGCGCTTGTAAAAAACGAAAAAGGAATGACGGAAGCTTTTTGGGGTGAAACAGAAAAAGAGTATTCTCCGTTTGAATTTGCGGAGTTTGTAAAACAATCTTTAGGATGTGAAGGACTTCGTTTTACTGACGGCCTGCGTGATATTACTAAAGTCGGACTTTGCAGCGGCGGTGGTGCTGATTTTGTTTATGAAGCTGCAAAAATAGGCTGTCAGGCTTTTGTCACAGGTGAAAGCAAACATAATATTTTACTTGACGCTGAAAATATGGGGATAACATACGTCGATGCAGGACATTTTTATACAGAAGATGTTGTTATTGAACCGCTTTTAATTAAGTTGTCCAATAAATTTCAAAATGTAAAATTTGTTAAATCAAAGCGTATGCACAGTCCCGCAAAATATATTTAATGCAAATAGGAGGAGTTTATACATGGCTCTTGACGGAGCGTTTCTAAGACATATTAAAAAAGAACTTGAAGATAATATAACTGGAGCAAAAGTAGACAAAGTATATCAGCCAAACAAACAGGAAATTGTACTCATACTGCGCACAAGGACAGGAAATTTTAAATTACTGATGTCTGCACGGGCAAATAGCGCAAGAGTTCATTTTACAAATTCTATACCGGAAAATCCTAAAGCACCGCCAATGTTGTGTATGCTTTTAAGAAAACATTTATATGGCGCACGAATTTCTCAAATCCGCCAGCCGTCGCTTGAGCGCGTATTGTGCCTTGATTTTGATGCTGTAAATGAATTGGGGGATACAATTCAATTAACGCTTGTTATGGAGATAATGGGTCGTTACAGTAATATTATTTTTGTAGACGAAAACGGAAAAATAATTGATGCTTTAAAGCGTGTAGATGCTGAAATGTCGTCCGAAAGACTTGTTATGCCCGGACTTACATACAGACTCCCGCCGCCGCAGGACAAGGTTTGTCTTTTGAACAATTCAGTTGGAGATATTATAGGGCGGATAAAGAGCATACCTGGCGATATGCTTCTTAATAAGGCACTGCTAAAGACAATGCAAGGGGTGTCGCCCGTTGTATGCCGCGAAATTGAGCATTTAACAGGGCACGGCAATGATATTACAATAAAAAGTATGGACGAACAGCTTTTTGAACGACTTGCATTTTTTCTTTCAAGAACAGCGGATACTGTCAAAAATATAAACGGTAAGCCGTATATTATTGTAAATAAAAATAGAAAACCGATAGACTTTTCATTTTTAAATATAGAACAGTATGGCATAGCGGCAGTCGTTAAACAATGCGGCAGCTTCTCTGAACTGCTGGATGAATTTTACGGTGAACGTGACAGAATTGAGCGAATGAGAGCGCGTTCTCAAGATTTACTGAGAATTTTGACCAATGCGTCCAACCGTTTGAGCCGAAAAATCAATATTCAAAAAGCTGAGTTGTCGCACTGCGCGGAGCGCGATAAATTAAGAATATACGGAGATTTAATAAACTCTAATTTATATAACATAGAAAAAGGTTCTTCTTCTGTAAAACTTCAAAATTTTTATGATGAAAACCTAAAAACGGTAGAAATTAAATTAAACCCTGCACTGTCACCATCGCAAAATGCACAAAAGTATTATAAAGAATATCACAAACAGCGGACTGCAGAGAAAATGCTTACAGAACAAATTAATCAGGCTCAGCAGGAATTGCAGTATCTTGAAACGGTTTTTGAAGAATTAAGCCGTGCGGGAATTGAAAGAGATTTGTCGGAAATTCGTGAAGAACTTATGGAGCAGGGATATATCCGAGTTCCAAAGGGCAAGAAAAAAAATCCGGTGTCTCTCGGACCGATGAAGTTTAAATCAACGGACGGTTTTGAAATTCTCGTAGGAAGAAATAATCGCCAAAACGATAGGCTTACAATGAAACAGGCTAAAAAGCATGATATCTGGCTTCATACTAAAAATATCCCGGGTTCTCATACTATTATTGTAACCGATGGAAAACAGGTAAGCGAAAAAGCAATTTTTGAAGCTGCCACTCTTGCTTCTTACAACAGCAGGGGAAAAGATTCTACTCAAGTTCCGGTCGATTACACTGAAGTTAAAAATGTCAGTAAGCCCCAAGGAGCGAAACCGGGGATGGTCATATATGTAAAATATAAAACTATATTCGTTACGCCCAATTCTGATTATATTGAAAAACTTAAAATATAAATTGGATAATACGAGAAAATCATGTTATAATATGGCACAAGTACGCTAAGGAAGTGTGTAAATGGTAAAAATAAAAACTAAAGATTTTCTAAGAAATACAATTTTATTTGGAATTGCAATATTGTTGGGCGTATTTGCAAACGTTATATCTCTTTTTGGCGGCAACTCATTTAATACAGCTGTTGATATAATGTTTTGGGCAATTATTATGCTTAATATAGCAATTTTCAGTAGTATTTTATCAAATATTCGCAGAGACTTTGCATTATTTATTTTCGCAGTTTCATTTAATATTCTTCTTTTGGGTCGAGTTTATGTTACTTGGTTCGGTCATCATGATAAACTGCTGCTTTTATTGGAAGCTGAAAATTTTTCCAAATTGTTTCAAGCACTTCAGCTGGTTGGTGTTTCCCTTTTATTTGTATTTGCTGCATATAAGTTGGGAGGAATTTTTTGGAGACAGCGGGAAGAAAAGTGTCTGAACCCAACAGTTTCTTCGGTCAGCAGAAATCCTATTCTGCCTATTTTAAGGAAATTAAGTGAAATTGTACTGTATATAAGTTCAGTTCCGTTTTTATATATTCTTTTTCAATCTGCAATTGCTGTCGTAAGGGGCGGATACCTTAATTCGTTTACAAATACTACTCAAATTCCGAGCATAGTAAGCCGTATGTCAATGTTCTTTGTTCCGGCATTTGCAGTTTTTCTTGCAACTATTCCGACGAGGAAGCAAATGAAATGGCCGCTTATGGTTTACGGAATTTATATGCTATCATCACTTTTCACAGGAAGACGAAATACTTTGGTTTGTGAAGCTCTCATGCTTATGATTTATTTCGTAATGCGTGATAATCTTTTAAGCAAAGATAAAAGAATTCTAAAAAAATCCACCGTTTTATATACAGGTTTTTTTGGAATTATTGCTATGTATTTATTACAGCTCGTAGCTTTTGTCAGAGCGGGAATTACGGACAAGCCACGGGGATTGTTTGCAACGCTTATTAGTTTTCTGAACTCACAAGGAGCAAGTTTCAGAGTTATAATGCAGACTGTAAATAATATAAATTTATTTAATCCTGCGACTTCTTATGTATATTTATTTTATCCTTTTGAAATGTTTGTACACAATAATGTAATTACAAGAACACTGTTTGGGTTAAAGCCTATTATTGAAGTACAAACACCGGAATTTGTTAGTACAACTCATAATTTTGCACATGTTTTAACTTATTTGGTTGACCCAAAGCGCTATTTGGAGGGCGGAGGTTTCGGAACATCTTACGTTGCCGAATCCTATGTTTCATTTGGAATTATCGGACTTATAGTTGTAAGCATATTTATTGGGCTTATATTCCGCTTCTTTTCGTCTTTACTTACCCGCTCATGGGTAGTCATAACCTGCGGACTGCTTGCTATTAAGAGCTTTGTATATATTCCAAGGGATTTTGCCTTGTTGTGGGTAACAGAAGTATTTAACATAACTTATATATGCTTCTTTGTTGCAATTTATCTTGCGGCTTTGTTTATAGCGAAGGGAACGCATGTCATTTATAATAAAGAAGTTCACAAACACGTTGTATTGGAGGAACAAGTATGAAATTACTGATATTGCTTACAACTTCTTTTCCATATGATAACGGCGAAGAATTTTTACTCAATGAGGTAAACTATATAAACGGATTTGACAAAGTGCTTATTTGTCCGTGTAATTTGAAGAAAGATTCCGTTGTTACTAAAAAACTTCCTGATTTTATAACCTGTATTCCTTTAAAAACGGTCGATAAAGGAAGAAAAGAATATATATCCCTTTTAAGCAAGCCCTATATATTGGATGAAATGTCCAATGTCATGAAATCCGATTCATATGGTTTAACAAAAGCCCATGAGATGATTTATTTTATGAAACGGGCATTTGAAATTTATAGAGAGCTTTTAAAAATTAAGGATTTGGATTCAGCGGACGAAGTGACAATTTACAGCTATTGGCTTTATGATGCGGCAGCATCAGGGGTATTGCTTGCGGAAAACTTAAGACGCAGGGGAATAAAAGTACTTCAGGTTTCCCGTGCACATCGTTTTGATATTTATTCGGAATTCGCCAAGCACAATTACATTCCGATGAGGAAATTTATACTTGAGAATATTGACAGCGTACGCCCTTGCTCGGCTTCCGGAGCGGATTATATAAAAAAGCAATATCCGAAGTATTCAAATAAAATCATACCCGCATTTTTGGGTACGGCTGACCATGGAATTAAATATGGAAATAGAAAAAACGGTTTTCATATTGTTACCTGTTCTTTTATGGTTCCCGTTAAACGTCTTAATTTAATAGTTGAGGCGCTTAAACTTGTGGATTTTCCAATCTTATGGACTCATATTGGTTCAGGCCCACTTATGGATGAAATTCGTAATAGTACTTTAAATTTGCCGACTTGTGTTAAAGCAGAGTTTAAAGGGCAAATGAGTAATGAAGATATTATGAAATATTATAAAGATAATGATATTACAACTTTTATAAATGTAAGTTCAAGCGAAGGATTACCTGTTTCAATTATGGAAGCCGGTTCTTTTGGGATACCTGTTATTGCAACTAATGCCGGGGGTACAGGGGAAGCAGTTTATGATGGGAAAAACGGATATCTGCTTGACGTCAATATGAGCTCACAAGATTTACTGTCAAAATTAAATTTAATAAATCAACTTTCAGAAGAGAAATATAATAAACTTTGCGAAAATTCACGCAAAATTTGGGCTGAAAAATTTAATGCAGCCGATAATTATAAGGAATTTTATAAGGAGATAAGTCAATGAAACTGATGTATCTCACTTTTCAGGAAGATGCACCGCTTTATATGGGTGTAAAAAATAAAATTGAGGGGCAAGTCAGCGCTCTTGAAAAATTAGGGTTTCAAGTAACATATACAATGTGGGAAAAAGACGAATTCAAATTTTTGGGAGCAGCAAATTTTACAAAGCATTTCAATTCATCAAAAGGAATAATGAAACAGCTTACAAACATAGCAAATCATTATTTAGAGGAAAATGAATTTGATGTTCTTTACTTGAGACTTGACCGTATAAGTTTTGACTTTATAGATATATGTAAAACTGCACGTTTAAATAAAGTAAAAAAAATCATTGTGGAAATACCGAATTATCCCTATTTAACAGATTATATAAGGAATGTAAAATATGCTAAAACCATTAAAAATAAAGCAGTTACAGCCGCAAAGGTAACGGTCACGGCTTTAATAGACAGACTTTCGGGACTATCGCTGAAGAAATATGTAGATGCCGTTGTACTGTACGGAAACAAAGCGGATTACTTTTTCGGTGTAAAATCAATGAATGGTGATAACGGAATAAATATAGACAGAATAGAGCCAGTTAAGCAATGTACGGATATAAATAAAGATATATCTATACTCGGTGTTGCCGGCACTCTTTGGTGGCAAGGCTATGATAGGATTTTAGAAGGAATGAGCATATACAAAAAAAGCAGTTCCGATGATATGCCTAAAATTAGGTTTGTACTTGTCGGCGGCGATAAAACAGAAATGCCGGAGTTTAAAAAAAATGTTGAAAAACTGGGACTGAAAGACGATGTTACATTCTGCGGGTTTAAAAAAGGAAAAGAACTTTCAGATATTTATAAAACAGTGGATGTCGGAGCTTCTACACTCGGCTGTTACCGCAGAGGACTAAATTTTTGTTCTTCTCTTAAAGCAAGGGAATATTGTGCGGCGGCTCTTCCTTTTATTTATGCTTATGAGGACGCTAAATTAAACGATTCTACTAAATTTGCACTAAGAATTCCCAATGATGAAACACCGGTTGATATTAACACTGTTGTTGATTTTGTTCAGAACTGCCGAAAAAATCCGAATATTGCTAAAAATGAACGTATTTTTGCCGAAGAAAATTATGACTGGAAAACGATTATGAATAACATACTTGTTTTTGCAGGAATTGACATATTAAACAGAAATTAATTGGAGGTCAACCAATGGAACTTTTTGTAAGCTTTTCGGAAATAGTCGACTACTTTAAAGCACGTATTGTTAAATTTATCCTTATATTAGCTGCTTTTGCAATAGTATTCGGCTTAATTCCGTTAAAATTTGTACATCACCAATATTCTGCCGATACAACTATAGTAATATCATGTGAAATACCTGAGAATTCAGACACTGACTACCGTTTGCAGTTTACCAATATTTTATACAGCAGGGTACAAACAGGTGTTGCAATTGCATCAGACAAAAGTCTTATTACACAAACGGCTGAAAAGCTCGGAGTTGATGAAAAGAAAATTACTTCGATTGAAGCAGAACAGCTAAATAATGCACCTGTTATTAAGTTAACCGCAAGCTGTACAGAACCTGAAATCACTAATAAAGTATCTAACACAGCTGCAGAAATTCTTTCTAATCAGCTAAAAGACAACTTTCCTTCTCCTACATTATCAGCAATTATAACTGACAAAGGAATTCCCGTTGAGCCGCAATCCAACAAAACCACAATGCTTAAATCGGGCATTTTAGGTGTAATTGTCGGACTTATTATTTGCTTGTGTTATGGTATTATTGCTACATTAGCTGATAAAACTATCAAAAACAGCCGTTATGTAAGCGAAGCCATGAACCTTGCACTTCTCGGAACTCTGCCCCTTAAAGATAAAAAAGGAAGTTATCAAAACAGCATGCGCAAACTGCGTGCGGCAGTGATAAACAAAACTTTAGGTAAAAACAGCATACTTGTTACAGATGTATGTAAAGATAACGGAGCACTTTCAACTTCAATCGGACTTGCAGGTTCAGTTGCCGACAGCGGGAAGGAAGTACTTCTTATAGATGCGGATTTGCGTACGAACCAAGTGGCAGAAAAACTTAATGTAAAAGTCAATTGTGACTTGAGCGAGGTATTAAACGGTTCTTGTACCGCAGAACAGGCTATTTCCAAAACAAGCATAAATGGTTTAAGCGTAATTACCGGTATAAGCAAAGATAAGGATGCTTCGGATTTATTGTTTTCTGATGAATTTGCAAAAATGTTTAATGAACTTTCTCAAAAATATGATTATGTGGTAGTTCATGCACAGTCGGAAGTATCATATCCGGATGCTGACAACATTGCAAGACTTTTTGGTTCGGTTATTATGGTTGCAAAATACGGTTCTACACCTTATCAGGATTTTAAAGATTCATACAGCCGCCTTGAAACTGCCGGAGGCAATATAATAGGATTTGTTACTACGAATGTTTGATTTATTAAAAAATGCTCCGCAGTATTAGCGGAGCATTTTTTAGATATTTTGACTTTTTTGAATAAGCGCATTAATTCTATCGACAAGCATATGTTGGGCTACTAAATTTTTTCCTCCCTGAGGGATAATGATATCAGCATATTTTTTACTTGGTTCAACAAATTGTTCATGCATGGGTTTTACAGTGCTTATATATTGTTCTATAACAGAGTCCAAACTTCTGCCGCGGTCTTTTACGTCACGCATAATTCTCCTTATCAGACGTATATCTGCATCAACAAATACTTTTATATCCATTAAATCCAAAAGCTGCTTATTTTCAAATATTAGAATTCCTTCAACAATTATTACACTGGTGGGTTCTATATGTACCGTTTGTTTTGAACGCGTATGGGTAACAAACGAGTACTGGGGATGGTCGATAGCAAGTCCCATTTTTAACTTTTTAATGTCTTTAATTAGCAATTCAGTTTCAAAAGCGTTGGGATGATCGTAGTTTAATTTTTTTCGTTCTTCAAATGGAATGTCGGCGTTAGCTCTATAATAAAAATCATGAGATAAAATGACAGCGTCATCTGCAATTTCCTGTTTTATTTTTGTTGCGAGCGTAGTTTTGCCTGAACCGGTGCCGCCGGCTACACCGATTACAATTGGCGAAAATGCCATAGCTGCCTCCTGTACATTTTATAATATTTTCTTTGAATTATATCATAAAATGTACAAAAAATCATTCTTTCACAATGCTTAATTAAAGTAAAAAGATGATTAGCTTCCATAGTCTTCAATTATTTTGTGTACAGAATTTCTATCTTTAATTACTATACCTTTTTTTAATTCTTCCTGATCTTTTTCAGGAAGTGTTGAGACATCCGAATCGTAAACTTCCCTGGGTTTGGTTTCATCATTATAGAATAAACCTATACGTCCGTTATACTCTTTTACGATGTATTTGTCTATTTTACTTGCCATTGTTATAATTCCACTGGTTTCTTGACTTGAAGTTTCATTTGCGGTAGAATTACTTAATACATTTGAACTCGAAGGTTGGGGAACATTAGTATTATTTCTTAACCTTATGGGAATTTGTATTAATAGAAGTATAAGAACTATTACACAGGTACTCAATATTACAGTCCATTCCTTTTTCAAACGATATCACCTCATTCATATTATTTGAAAAAAATGGAAAAATATTCAATTTGCTACAATAAATTTCAATTAGGGGGTGGTACCCGATGAGAAAAACCGATATAAACAAATATGTTGGTTCTAAAAACAGTAAAAATAACGGTACGGCTACCACAGGTAAGTTATTTAGAAAAACAATCGGAAAGTTCTTTTTAACGTTATTAACTATAATATTTATCACCGGAGTAATTGTGTTTGTTTCTTTAATTTCATTCATAATGAGTATTAAAAATGAAGCAATTGATTATGACTTGCACAAGCTTCAGCTCAACTATACAAGCTTTATTTATGTAAACGGTCCAAATGATGACAGCGCGCATCCGGTTAAATATCAAAGCTTGTACAGCAACGAAAACCGAATTTGGGTTGATTACGACAAAATACCCAAATATATGAAAGATGCCATAGTATCAATTGAAGACAAACGCTATTGGGAACATAACGGCGTTGACTGGAAACGTACTTCAGGTGCTGTGGTTACTCTTTTTTCAAAAGGCAGCAGTTATGGCGGTTCCACAATAACACAGCAGCTTATAAAAAATATTACAGGCGATAATGATGTCAG
>DHNU01000008.1:0-12683 GCA_002407645.1 Ruminococcaceae bacterium UBA5408 | reverse complement strand
ATAACAAGAAAAGTAAAAGAAATTTTCAGAGCATTAACGCTTGAAGAAAAATATACAAAAGAAGAAATTTTGGGTGCGTACTTAAACGTTGTAAATTTTGGCAGTGGAACGAATGGTGTACAAGCTGCAGCAAACTTGTATTTTGGTAAAAATATACAGGATTGTGATATTGCAGAGTGTGCTTCAATTGCCGGAATTACTCAAAATCCTTCAAAATATTCACCTTTAGCTCATGCGGATTTGAACAAAGAAAGACAACAAACAGTGTTAACTGAAATGAAAAATCAAGGAAAAATCACGGAAGATGAATACAAAACGGCGATGGCAAAATCGGAAAATATGAAATTTGTCGGTAAACGTGATGAAAACACAGTTAATTCAGTACCAATTTGGAACTGGTATATGGAAACTTTGTTTGAAGATGTAAAAGAAGGGCTTATGCAGGTATATAATTGTTCCAGTGAAAAAGCGGTAGATATGATTTACCATGACGGATTAAAAATTTATGCCGCAATGGATACTGATTTACAAAAAATTGCCGAGGAAACTTTTGAATCCGAAAATGTTTTTGGAAATAATAAAAAGCTTCAATCGGGCTTTTTTGCAATGGATTATTCCGGACGTGTACTTGCAACCATAGGTTCAAGAGGTGAAAAAAAAGCGAATCGTCTTCGCAGTCTTGCCACAATGGCTAAAAGACAGCCCGGTTCAACTATGAAACCTTTAGCAGTTTACGGTCCTGCAATTGATATGGGCAAATATAACTATTCTTCATTGGTAAGCGACAGCCCGGTTCCTAATTGGTACGGTGACGGAAGTGAAGGTCCTAAAAACTGGGGACCGGGAAATACCAGCGGAAGGTATTGGGGCAAAATACCATTGGAATTGGCTTTGGAGCGTTCTTTAAACGCATCTGCGGCACAAGTGGGTACAGAAATAACTCCACAAAAAAGTTTTGACTTTCTAAGAGAAAAGCTTGACTTTACAAGCTTGACTCCGTCGGATAATAACCGTGCGCCTATGGCACTCGGTGGTTTAAGTGAAGGTGTTACAGTAAGAGAAATGACAGCCGGATTTCAAATATTCGGTAACGGCGGAAAATATAATAAACCTTATACTTTTTATCATGCAGATGACCATGACGGAAATGTAATATTGGATAATCGTAATAATGTACCAACACAAGCAATCAGTTCTTCAACCGCTTCGATTATGAACCATCTATTGAATCGTGTTGTCACAGGACCTCACGGTACCGGCCGAGGTGCAAACATCAGCAGTTGGGAAGTGTACGGAAAAACGGGTACAACCAATGATGATAAGGACAGTTGGTTTATCGGTGGTACACCATACGCTGTTGCGGGAATTTGGACAGGCTATTTAACTCCAAAACACATAAGTACGACTACTTATGCCTCAACTACATGGAAAAAGGTAATGTCTAAATACCTGAGTGGAAAGCCAAAAATAAAATTCAGTTTTGACCCTGATGTTGTGGCAGCTTCTTTTTGCCCTAAATCAGGATTACTTGCTAATCCAGCGGGTGACGCAGAAACTCAAATAGGTTGGTATGATAAAAATAAAATGCCGCTTACCTGCGATGGTATTCATATGGGGGTCGAGCATAGTACATCTTCAAAGTTGGAAGAGGACGATGATAATTCAAAATTAAATCCGGATGAAGATGATGAAGCATCGCACGTATCAGAAGGTGAACAGCCGGAAACAGAGTCTAAAAAAGATACAGGAAATAGCTTTCCACTGAATTTACCGGAAATTAAAAATTCATTTCGTGACAAAACAACACGTTCAGCAGTACCGGTGGGATAATTTATGCTTTCCACCGATACCTGCTTTTTTAATATTTTTTAAGTTGAATGTTATACTGAAACATGGTAAACTGTTAAAGTATTTATACGTTTTTTAAGATTAGTAGAAATAATAAGAGGTGCTACATATGGTAGAAATAGCTGTAATGGGATACGGTGTGGTTGGTTCAGGTGTTGTTGACGTTTTGACGAAACACACTGACAATATTGCAAAACGTGCAAAAGAACAAATTGATATTAAATATATACTTGATTTGCGGGACTTTCCCGGAAGTCCTTTTGAAAGCAAATTTACAAAATCATTCGACAAAATTTTAAATGATCCCGAAGTAAAAATTGTTGTCGAAGTTATGGGTGGATTAAACCCTGCTTTTGATTATGTAAAAAGGTGCCTTGAATCCGGTAAAAGCGTTGTTACTTCAAATAAGGAACTTGTAGCTGCAAAAGGTGCGGAACTTTTGAAAATTGCACAAAAAAACAATCTTAACTTTTTGTTTGAAGCAAGTGTCGGCGGTGGTATTCCGATAATTCGTCCGATAAATCAATGCCTTGCCGCAAACGACGTTGTTGAAATTGCGGGAATTTTAAACGGCACCACTAATTTTATATTAACCAAAATGATAACAGAAAAAATGAGCTTTGACGATGCTTTGGCTTTAGCACAAAAATTGGGCTATGCCGAGCGCAATCCTGCTGCTGATATTGAGGGACAGGATGCTTGCCGAAAAATCTGCATTTTGGCATCTCTTTCATATGGTAAGCATGTATATCCTGAACAGGTTCACACAGAGGGAATTACAAAAATTACTCTTGCCGATGTTGAATATGCAGCATCATGGGGTGGTGTAGTTAAACTTGTCGGTCAGGTTAAGATGATGCCGAGCGGCAAAATTCAGATAATTGTATGTCCTATGCTTATTCCTCGTGACAGCCAACTTGCCAATGTTGATGACGTGTTTAATGGTATTTTAGTACGCGGAGATTCAACCGGCGACGTTGTTTTTTACGGAAAAGGAGCAGGTAAGCTGCCTACTGCAAGCGCAGTTGTAGCTGACGTAATTGACTGTGTAAAACACTTTAAAGCGAGAAAATACTTATACTGGGAAGACGGTTCAAAGGAATATGTTGAAGATTACCGTTTAAATGAAGTTTCCATGTTTGTTCGTGCAGAAGCAGATGATGAAGAGTCTGCATTTAAGAACATACAAAAAGTATTTGGCAAAGTCGATAGAATTACACGCAAAAATGCGGAAAATAGAGAAATTGCATTTGTAACCATTAAAATGCAGGAAAAAGAAATTGTTGAAAAACTTTCTGAAATCGAAAAAATGGGTGTAGAAGTTAAAAATACAATACGTATAAGTGAACTGTAATTTTATTTTTTAGGATGTTGATGATATGATTAGAATTCAAGTACCGGCTACCAGTGCAAACCTCGGTTCCGGTTTTGACTCACTTGGAATTGCGCTTAATTTATATAATCAGGTTTGGATGGAAGAATCAGATACTATTGATATTTCTTCTAAGGATGATATTAAAATTCCGACGGATGAAAGCAATTTGATTTTCCAGACTGCTAAACAAGTTTATGAAAAATGTGGAAAAGAACTTCCGGGCTTAAAGATTGTCCAGCTTAACAATATACCGATGGCGCGCGGTCTTGGCAGCAGTTCAGCCTGTGTTGTTGCGGGTATTTTAGGTGCAAACCGTCTTTTAGGAAATCCACTCAGCCAACAAGAATTAATTGATATGGCTGCAAAAATTGAAGGTCATCCTGACAATACAACTCCTGCAATTGAAGGAGGACTTGCGGCTTGTGCAATAGAAGCAGGAAAAGTTTACAGTGTAAGTGTTCCTGTTTCAGATAAAATAAATTTTGCAGTATTTATTCCTCCGTTTGAACTGAAAACGGAAAAAGCAAGGTCTGTACTTCCAAGTGAATATTCAAGAAGCGACGCAGTCTATAATCTTTCAAGGTCTGCACTTATGGCGGCCTCACTGTTTTCCGGAAAGCTTGAAAATCTGCGTGTAGCTGTTCAAGATAAAATTCATCAGCCTTACAGGGCTGATTTGATTGATAATTTGGACGATGTTTTCAGACTTAGTTATGAGCTCGGTTCACTCGGTACATATGTCAGCGGTGCAGGCCCGACAATAATTTCAATGATAGATGCTGCAAATGCCGGTGTTTTTTCAAAATATGCGGCAAGTCATTTAGAAGAAAAAAATATTACCGGCTGGCAGATAAAAGTTTTAAACACCGATTCAGACGGTGCAAAAATATCAATTGAATAGTACTTTTACTTAGATATGGGGGATTGAGCCTAATGAGTCTTATTGTCCAAAAATTCGGCGGCAGTTCGGTTGCCGATGCTGAACGCATTTTTAATGTGGCAGACATAGTAACAAAAACTTATTCAAAAGGACATAGCGTTGTTGTTGTTGTTTCTGCGCAAGGGGACACAACCGATGATTTAATCGCTAAAGCAAAACAGATTAATGATGTACCATCAAAACGTGAAATGGATATGTTGTTGACTTCGGGAGAACAAATTTCCGCTTCACTTCTTGCCATGGCAATAGAAAAACTTGGATATCCCGTAGTATCGCTATTGGGTTGGCAGGCGGGATTTATGACAAGCTCTGCCTATGGAAGTGCAAGAATTAAAAGGGTTATACCAGATAGGATAAAAAAAGAACTTGATAAAAAAAATATTGTTATTGTAACAGGATTTCAAGGTGTTAATCGCTATAATGATATGACAACTCTGGGCCGCGGCGGTTCAGATACAAGTGCAGTAGCAATTGCCTCGGTTATGAAAGCCGATTTGTGCCAAATTTATACGGATGTTGAGGGCGTTTTTACAGCTGACCCGAGAAAAGTCAAAGATGCAAGGAAACTTGACCATATTTCTTATGATGAAATGCTTGAACTTGCAACTCTCGGAGCGCAGGTACTCAACAATCGTTCTGTAGAAATGGCAAAAAAATACGGTATTCGGCTTGAAGTCCTATCCAGTTTAACAAAAAAACGCGGAACAATTGTTAAGGAGGCAACAAACGTGGAGAAAATGCTTATCAGCGGTATCGCTAAAGATGAAGATGTAGCTCGTGTTTCAATTATCGGTGTTCCGGACAGACCGGGGCTTGCATTTAAAATATTCTCAAAATTATCTGCAAAAAATATTAACGTAGATATAATTCTCCAGTCAGTTGGACGTAACGGAACAAAAGATATAAGCTTTACAGTAAGTCAGGCAAACTTAAAAGAAACGATTGATATTCTTGACCCTTATGTTGAGCTTATCGGCGCTACAAGCGTTGTTTACGATGAAAATGTAGCCAAAGTATCTATTGTCGGTGCCGGTATGGAAACGCACCCCGGTACAGCGGCAGAAATGTTCGAAGCACTATACGACGCAAATATTAATATCCAAATGATTGCCACAAGCGAAATCAAAATTTCTGTTTTGATTGACCGTTCGGATGCAGATAAAGCTGTTACAACAATTCACAATAAGTTTTTTAATGACGCTATGTAATCCTATTTTTCTTTGATTAAAATAAATACACCTTTAGATGTTCAGCTCAAACTGAAACTAAGGGTGTATTTTTTACGTTTACACAAATTAATGCAAGTGAAAAACAGCATCTATGAAAAACAGAGATTTTAAAAGAAAATTAGAGAAAATTAAAAATATTATATGTATAAATTAGGAAAACAGCAGAAAATAGATGAAATAGTAAAAAAAATCTTGACAAATGGTAATCATACAACTATATTTGATATGCTGCGTTTGCATCTAATAATAATATTCGGCTGCGTTTTACTGCTGCAGTCAGCAATGACCGCAATAGATATCCTTTGCGGAGGGCAGTAAAAAAAGCGTATCCGGGATTGCGTTTAACCGCTTGGCTCAACGCAGCTAATTTTACCGCAAAGGGGATGCACAGAATTGGGAAATCAATCAATTATTTCATTAAAAAACATTGCAATTTCATTTGACGGAGATGTTGTGCTTAACAATCTTAATCTCAACATCAGGGACGGTGAATTTGTCACCCTCCTTGGTCCTTCCGGATGTGGTAAAACTACCACTCTTAGGATTATAGGCGGATTTGTCAAACAGGATAAAGGCGATGTTTTTTTTAACGGCAAAAAAATTAATGACCTTCCGCCGCATAAAAGAGAAGTCAATACGATATTCCAAAAGTATGCTTTATTTCCTCACTTGAATGTTTACGACAACGTAGCATTTGGAATGAGGGTTCATGGAAAAAGTGAAAAACAAATTAAAGCAACAGTAAAAGAAATGCTCAATATGGTTAACTTAAACGGTTTTGCACACCGTAATATTAACTCGCTTTCGGGCGGCCAGCAGCAGCGTGTGGCAATAGCAAGAGCGCTTGCAAATGAGCCAAAAGTTTTGCTTTTAGATGAACCCCTCGGAGCACTTGATTTAAAACTCAGAAAAGATATGCAGGCGGAACTTAAGAAGATTCAGCAGAAAACCGGTATCACTTTTATATTTGTTACGCATGACCAGGAAGAAGCTCTTTCTATGTCCGACACAGTTGTTGTAATGGACAAAGGAGCAATTCAGCAAATAGGTACTCCGCAGGATATATATAATGAGCCGCAAAATGCATTTGTTGCGGATTTTATAGGAGAAAGCAATATTCTTGACGGTATTATGCGTGAAGATTACCTTGCGGAATTTGCAGGTCATAAATTTAAGTGTGTAGACTATGGATTTAAGCCAAATGAACCTGTGGACGTTGTCATTAGACCGGAGGATATCGACGTTGTACATCCGGATGAAAGTCATATTTCAGGGATGATTACAAGTGTAAACTTTAAAGGTGTACACTATGAAATTATAGTTGATGTTAAAGGGTTTAAATGGATGATACAATCTACTGACTATCAAGAAGTAGGTACGAAAATCGGACTGCTATTACAACCAGATGATATTCATATTATGCATAAATCCAAATATTCCGGTATGTTTGGTGACTACAGTTCCTTCAGTGACGAAATGAGTGACCCAACCGAACAAAAAGTAGAGGAGGCTGAGTATTAATGAAAGCTAAATCTGCAGCGGCACCATATATTGTTTGGATGTCGATATTTATAATAGTTCCGATGATTTTAGTTGTAATTTTTGCTTTTACGGACAAAAGCGGAAATTTCACATTAAAAAATATAGCTGAAGTTGGACAGTATTCCAACGTGTTTTTGCGTTCTATATGGCTCGGTGCATTAGCAACTGTTATTTCTCTTGCATTAGGCTACCCTTTGGCATATATAATTTCTCATATTAATGCACGCAGGCAGAGCATTATGATAATGCTTGTAATGCTTCCAATGTGGATGAATTTTCTTTTGAGAACCTATGCTTGGATGACACTGCTTGAGGATAATGGAATAATTAACAATTTTCTTGCTTCAATCGGCATTGGAAAAATTCACATGATTAATACATCGGGTGCAGTTGTTCTCGGTATGGTTTACAATTATATTCCATATATGATACTGCCGCTATATTCAGTTTTGACCAAAATAGATTCAAGTGTCATAGAAGCCGCACAGGATTTAGGTGCAAACCAAACAGAAGTTTTTACAAAAGTTATATTTCCTATGAGCATGCCCGGGGTAATTTCCGGAGTTACTATGGTTTTTGTACCTGCCGTAAGTACATTTATTATTTCAAAAATGCTTGGCGGCGGTGCAAACTTAATGATTGGCGATTTAATCGACATGCAGTTTTTGGGAAGTGCATATAATCCAAACCTCGGTTCTGCCATTTCACTTGTTTTGATGGTCTTAATTCTGATATGTATGGGAATTATGAACCAGTTTAGCGAAGGAGAAAACAGCGGGGGAGGTATTATGGTATGAAAACAGTATCAAAGGTCTATACAGTTTTACTTTTCATATTCTTATACGCCCCGATTTTTGTATTGATTATATTCTCATTTAATGACTCTTCTACCATGAGTCGTTCTGTATGGGCAGGCTTTTCTCTCAAATGGTATGAAAAGCTTTTTCAGGATAGAATGATTTTAGATGCCTTACGCAATACTCTCATTATTGCATTAATAGCTTCAGCAGTTTCAACTGTATTGGGGACTGCGGCTGCTATTGGAATTAACGGTATGAACAAATGGATGAAACGCATGGTTATGAATGTGACTAATCTACCAATGGTTAATCCGGAGATTGTGACCGGAGTATCATTAATGCTTTTATTCGTGTTTGTTGCAAACCGTTTAGGGAATCTGTCACTCGGTATGCTGTCATTAATCTTGGCTCATATTACGTTCTGTCTGCCATACGTAATTTTATCCGTCATGCCTAAATTGAGGCAGATGGACCCCCACTTGTATGAAGCAGCGCAGGATTTGGGCTGTAATCCGCTCAGTGCGTTTTTAAAAGTTGTTCTTCCCGAAATTATGTCCGGAATTGTTACAGGAATGATTATGGCATTTACACTTTCCATTGATGATTTTGTTATAAGCTATTTTACAAGCGGTACTACTCAAACTTTACCGATATATATTTATTCCATGACAAGGAAAAGAATAAGTCCGGAAATTAATGCGCTTTCAACTCTGCTTTTCGGTACAATAATGCTGTTACTGCTCATAATTAATTTTAGGAAAACAAATGATAAAAGAAGTTCTAAACAGCTGAAAGGGGAGGGGGTTTGAATTTGAAAAAATGGTTTGCACTATTTATCTCAATAGCTCTGGTAATATCTGTTATAAGTTTACCTGCTTCTGCGGAAGCCAAAGATACGAGTATTACCATCAATGTATATAATTGGGGGGAGTATATTTCCAACGGTGTTGACGATACTATAGACGTCAATAAAGAATTTACAAAACGCACCGGTATAAATGTAAATTATACAACTTTCGATACAAATGAATCCCTTTATTCTAAGCTTGCAAACGGCGGCGCAAATTACGATATCATAATTCCGTCAGATTATATGGTATCAAAGCTTATAGATGAAGGAATGCTTGAAAAAATTGATTTTAAAAACATTCCAAATTTTAAATATATCGATAAAGAATTCAGAAATCCGGGCTACGATAAGAAAAATGAATATTCCGTTCCATACACATGGGGAGTTGTAGGTATTTTTTATAATAAAAAATATGTAAAAGAACCTGTTGACAGCTGGGAAATTCTTTGGAATAAAAAGTATTCCGGTAAAATATTAATGTTTGACAATCCGCGTGACTCATTTGGAATAGCTCAAAAAATATTAGGCTATTCGTATAACAGCACAAATGTGGAAGAGTGGGAAAATGCCGCTAAACTTTTAAAAGAACAAAAACCCATCGTTCAGGCTTATGTAATGGATCAAATTTTTGATAAAATGGCAAGCGGAGATGCATGGCTTGCTCCGTATTACGCCGGAGATGCCGCAACGCTTGTACAGGAGAATCCCGACATAGGATTTGCAATTCCAACAAAGGAGGGTACAAACTTTTTTGTTGATGCGGTGTGCATACCAAAAGGAGCTTTGCATAAAAAGGAAGCAGAGGAATATATAAACTTCTTGTGTGACCCTGAAATTGCTGCCGCAAATGTTGAGTATATAGGATATTCAACTCCTGAAACAGCGGCAAAAAATCTTCTTCCCAAAGAGACAATCGAAAATGAAATTTATTATCCGAATGATGAAATTTTAAAAAAATCCGAAATATTTGTAAATTTACCACAGGATACTAATTTGCTCCTTGATACTTTATGGGCAGAGGTTAAAATGGGCGGCCCCGGGCAGACAGCGACTTTAGTTGCTGTTCTTTTGGGATTTTTACTTTTATATATCGGAATTGTTGTTTATAAAAAAATAAAATCAAATAAAGAATTAAAATAAACTAAACTAATGCGGTGAGATTTATTCACCGCATTTTTTTATATAAAATTTTTGAAATATACGCCAGTTTTGTCCTAAGACTGCGCAACTGGGGAGAAATATTCCAATATAATCCATTAAAATAGATAATTGACATAATATTTTCGGCCTTCTTGTGGCAAATTAATAGTGCGGTGCAAGGAGGTGAAAAATTGAAAAAATTTATAAAAGGATTATCAGCACTTTCTATAATGCTTACTATTTTATTTGCTGTAAGTGTAGGCATCGCAAATTATTTTACCCCAAATTCTTATAAAGTTACAGCAGGAAGCAACTTGCAATGGAACACAGGCATTGTAACGGCTGTAACAGAGAACGGTAAGGAAATCTCGACCGGACTGTGTTCAGTGCCTAATAAGAGCTATAAAGCACAATTAATGCTATATAATGTTATACCCATTAAAACCGTAAAAGTAGATGTTGTAAAAGAAACTCTGGTTATTCCATGTGGGACGCCTTTTGGTATAAAACTGTTTACTAATGGAGTTGTAGTAGTTGGTGTAGCCGATATAAAAACATCTTCGGGAACGGTTAACCCTGCGACTGAAGCAGGATTAAAAGTCGGTGATATTATAATGGCTGTAGATGGTAAAGAAGTTAATACAAATGCCGAAATAATTAATATTGTTAAAAAAAGTCAAGGTAAAAAATTAAATTTTTCAGTATTAAGGGATAATCAAAAACTTTCAATAAATTTGCAGCCCGTAAAATCCGAAAACGGCTCTCAGTACCAGGCGGGAATATGGCTTAGGGATGGCACAGCAGGAATAGGTACTCTTACCTTCTATAATCCTTCAACAGGGTGCTTTGGTGGTTTGGGTCATGGAGTGTGTGATTCTGACACTCATGAGCTTATGCCTCTTTTAAACGGCGATATTGTACCTGTTAAAATAAGTGGTGTAACCAAAGGGCAGGAAGGATGCCCCGGCGAGCTTAGAGGATATTTTGCTACCGATAACCCAATGGGTGCATTAAAAGTAAATTCTAATGAAGGAGTCTACGGTTCTTTGAATTTTTCTCCAAAGGGTGAACCTTTAGAAGTTGCTATGAAACAGGAGATTAAAGCGGGACCTGCCAAAATACTCTCAACTGTAGACAGCGGAAAACCACAGTATTTTGATGTTCAAATCGAAAAAATAGATTACAGAAAAGACGTTAAAAGCAAAAATATGGTTTTGCACATTACAGACAAAAAACTCCTTGATGCTACAGGGGGAATTGTCCAAGGAATGAGTGGAAGCCCAATAATACAAAATAATAAAATTATCGGCGCTGTTACTCATGTTTTTGTCAATGATCCGACCAGAGGATATGGTATTTTTGCCGAAAATATGATGACAGTTTCACAAAATAATCTAAAATCTTCTATTAATCTAAAAGCATCATAATTTAGTATTGCATATTTGTTTTTCCCCTAATTATAAAAAATATTTTTACAACCTATTGCCATTTTTTCCAATATATGGTAATATAACGTTACAATAAATCTATTAGGGGGATTCAAAATGGAAAAGCATATAAAATTACTCATTGCAAATGATAGTAACGAGTTTAATCGTGATTATGGTCGAATTTTCGAAAAATCCGGAATGGAAGTTCTTTATACTCAAAAGGACGGCATTAAGCTTCTTGAAAAAATTGAATCTTCTCATCCTGATGTAGTTTTGACTGACTTATTTATGCCCAGATTGGACGGAATCGGCGTAATGAAAGCCATTCAAACAAAAACTGCAGGACAGGGACCACTTTTTGTCATTGTTTCAAATTTTACGAGTCCGGCTTTGGAACGTGAAGTAATGATGTCAGGTGCGTCATATTTTGCAATTACTCCTTTTAATGCTGCAGATTTGGCCGATAGAATTATACAGTTGTGTTCAATGACAGGGATTGTACCGCAATTATCGGAAAAAGCGCAAAATACAACATCTAATGAACCTTCACTTGAAATACAAGTAACGGAAATTCTTCATCAAATTGGTGTTCCGGCTCATATTAAGGGATATCATTATTTAAGAGATTCTATTATAATGGCAATTAAAAATCCCGATATAATAAATGCGGTAACTAAACAATTATACCCGAGCGTTGCAAAGCAGTATGATACAACAGCATCAAGAGTTGAAAGGGCTATAAGGCACGCAATAGAAGTTGCATGGGATCGCGGTGATGTAGATATTCTTAATTCGTATTTTGGATATACAATACACAATACCCGCGGAAAACCAACAAATTCAGAATTTATCGCAATGATTTCAGACAGATTAAGACTTCATATGAAGAGCGCTTCGTAAGTTAAAAAATGACTTGTACACTGGATTTATCAAGGAAAATAAGAATTATTTCACACTGACGAAGATTATGAAAATAACTATGGAATGATTCTTTAAATCTACAAATTATTTCTTTATTGCTGACTAACTCCTTTGCTTTATTGGGTATGAATTTATAATTCTGTCAATGAAGTAAAGGAGCATTTTTATGGAATAAAATCCACCAGCAAAGTACTGGTGGATTTGACTTTTTTTACTTTTAATTTCTATAATACTTAAAAAGCTTCTAATCGACGCTTTTTTCTAAGTTCACGACGCTTTTTTCCACCTTCAAATTCAGCTTCTTCTTGAAAGTTTTGGCAAATAAGCTTTGGAACAGGAGTTGGCTTTTGATTTTCATCTAATGCTACCAATACAACATAAGCTGTATTTACAAGTTTTCTTATTCCTGTAATATCTTCTGAAAAACTGTCAACACGTACTTCCATTGATGTTTTTCCAACATAAGTTAATTTTCCGTGTAATACAACTATTTCATTTGCAAAAACCGGCCTTTTAAACTGAAGTGAATCTATTTCTGCTGTTGTAATATTGCGGTTACAATGTCTTTGGGCAACTGCACCGGCAACAATATCAATCCATGCAGCCAT
>DHNU01000063.1:26481-26815 GCA_002407645.1 Ruminococcaceae bacterium UBA5408 | reverse complement strand
GGATTGGGATTCACACTGCCGTACCCCTTTTTTGCAAGTTCCAATGCAATTTTCATGTAATGCTCGTCAGTTTTCATTTTTTCATCTCCATAAAAAAATAAGTCCCCGAAATAAATTCAGGGACTTAAAGCAAATAAATGCAACTTAAAATGAAAAAAACTCTGAAACGCAAATAAGCATTCCAGAGCAAAGATGTAAATTTCATTAAAATTACAACTTAATCTTCTTTTATCCAGACTTTACTGTCGGCTTCGGAATTTAACCGAATCATGCCTTGCGGCTCGGGGGGTTTACCACCGATAGGGATTTTCACCCTGCCCCGAAGATATTTTAT
>DHNU01000063.1:19877-26352 GCA_002407645.1 Ruminococcaceae bacterium UBA5408 | reverse complement strand
ACCGAATCATGCCTTGCGGCTCGTGGGCTTTACCACCGGTAAGGAATTTCACCTTGCCCTGAAGATTTATTATTATTTTGAAGTAATGATACTTCTAAAAAACTATTTTGTCAAGTGATTTATTATTGCGTCTGAATAAAATAAGGCTTTATAATATGTTTTATTAAGATACTACATAATAATACAAAAATTATGAAATAATTAAACTTTTGCTTGACAAAATGTTAATATATGTCGTATAATATGATGCGTACCAAGTGAAGTAGTAATGCGAATGTAGCTCATCTGGTAGAGCGCCACCTTGCCAAGGTGGAGGTAGCGAGTTCGAGCCTCGTCGTTCGCTCCAATATAAAAAGCACCGGTAATAAAGCCGGTGCTTTTTTGTTCAATCTGCATCGGTTCACTTGTTTTAACAAATATTGGGGTTTAGAAACATCCAATAGTGTCGGTTTTAATTACACATGCTTATTCACAAATTTATGGGTATGTGTTATAATATTAAAGTTTTGTGAATTAATAATTAAAGAGGTATTATCTATGGATTCAAGAAATGATATTCGAAATGTTGCAATTATTGCTCATGTTGACCACGGTAAAACAACTTTGGTTGACCAGCTTTTAGGACAGAGCGGCATTTTCCGGTCTAACGAAAATGTTGCCGAAAGAGTAATGGATTCCAATGACCTTGAACGTGAGCGCGGCATTACTATACTTTCTAAGAATACTGCTGTAATGTATAACGGAGTAAAAATTAATATTATAGATACCCCCGGCCATGCTGATTTCGGCGGCGAAGTCGAGCGTATTTTAATGATGGTTGACGGTGTTCTTCTGCTTGTTGACGCATTTGAAGGCTGTATGCCGCAGACTCGATTCGTTTTGAAAAAAGCACTCGGACTGGGCAAAAAACCTCTTGTTGTTGTAAATAAAATTGACCGCCCGGGTGCAAGACCGGAAGAGGTAGTCGACGAAGTCCTTGATTTGTTTATAGAACTGGGTGCGAATGATGACCAGCTGGAATTCCCTGTTGTTTATGCTTCAGGCCGTGACGGCTACTCGACACTTGACCCGAAAGTTGCTGGCAAGGATATGGTTCCGCTTTTTGAATCGATAATTAAGAATATTCCTGCTCCAACGGGTGACTTAAACGGGCCTACACAAATTCTGTTTTCTAATATTGATTATGATGATTATGTAGGAAGAATCGGCATAGGTCGTGTTGAACGCGGCGAAATTCATACCGGTGAAAATGTAGTTCTCTGCCACCGCGACGGTGAACAGTCAAACGTTAAAGTAGCTAAGCTTTATCAGTTTGAGGGCTTGAAACGTGTTGAAGTGCAGGATGCTAAATTGGGCGATATCGTTGCGGTTTCCGGTATAACCGGACTTAATATCGGTGAAACAGCCTGTTCGCCGGATTGTGTAGAACCGCTTCCGTTTGTAAAGATAGACGAGCCTACCGTTTCTATGCTGTTTATGGTAAACAACAGTCCTTTTGCAGGAAGAGAAGGTAAATACGTTACTTCAAGAAATATCCGCGACCGTTTGTTTAAAGAAGTTGAAACAAACGTTGCCCTTCGTGTTGAAGAAACCGATTCTGCCGATACCTTTAAGGTTTCCGGAAGAGGAGAACTTCATCTGTCGATTTTAATAGAAGAGATGCGCCGCCAGAATTTCGAATTCCAGGTATCATCTCCACAGGTTATTTATAAAACTATAGACGGTAAAAAATGTGAGCCGATTGAACTTCTTATGATTGAAATTCCCGATAATTATGTCGGTGCAGTAATGGAAAAACTCGGTTCAAGAAAAGCCGAAATTGTAAATATGGGTACACGTGATACAGGTGTTACTCATCTTGAGTTTAAAATTCCTGCGCGTGGTTTAATGGGATACCGTCAGGAATTCCTTACAGATACAAACGGTAACGGAATTATGAATAATGTGTTTGATTCTTACGAACCATATAAGGGAGAAATTCAAACACGCGCCCAAGGTTCGCTTATTGCACATGAAGCGGGTGAATCAACCGGTTACGGTTTGTTCTATGCACAGGATCGCGGTCGTATGTTCATAGGGCCGGGTGTTGAAGTTTACGAAGGTATGATTGTAGGTGTAAGTCCAAAATCAGACGATATCGTTGTTAACGTGTGTAAGAAAAAACATGTTACAAACACACGTGCTTCCGGTTCGGACGATGCGCTGAAACTTGTTCCTCATACGGTTTTAAGTCTTGAGCAGTGTCTCGAGTTTATCAGAACTGATGAATTGGTAGAAGTCACTCCGAAAAGTATGCGTATGCGTAAAAAGATTCTCAGCAAAGAACTGCGTATGAAACAAGCAAGTAAAAATAGGTAATTATGAATTTTGTAATACTTGATTTAGAGTGGAACGGAACTTATTGCAAACGTCTTAAAAGTTTTATGAATGAAATTATTGAATTCGGTGCGGTTAAGGTCGATAAGGATTTAAATGTCATAGATACTTTTGAGGCGTTGGTTCGCCCTCAAGTCGGGAAAAAAATAAGTGGAAAAATCAAAACGCTTACCAGTATTACCAATGAAGATTTAAAGGACGGCATGCAGTTTATGCAGGCGGTAAGTAAGTTTAAAAAATGGTGCGGTGATGCTGTTTTAATGACTTGGGGCACTTCCGACATACTTGTTTTAACGGAAAATTGTAAATATTTTAGCGGAAATGAGCGGATACCGTTTTTAAAATGGTATGTAGATTTACAGTCATACTGTGAAAAAATCCTTGACTATGACCGTACAAAACAAATGGGATTAAGCACAGCCGCTCAGCTTTTAAATATCGATGAAGAAAAATACGATCATCATCGTGCGCTCGGCGACAGCTTACTTTCGCTTAAGTGTTTTCAAAAATTATATGATAAGCAGAAGTTTTCAACGTTTTTAAAAGATGCAGGTAAAAAGGGATTTTATGATAAACTGCTTTTTAAAACCGTGATAATATGCGATTTGGAACATCCGCTTATTAAACAAAGCAGTATGAATTTTAATTGTGACCATTGCGGACACCGCGCTCACAGAATAAGTGAATGGGTTCTAAAAAATAAAGCTTATCGTGCTGTGTTTATATGCCACCACTGTAAGCACAAATTTTGCGGACGTATTCAGTTTAAATTGAAATACGAAGGCATCGTCATAAAAAAAGCAATCCTTCCGGTTTATACCGATAAGGATGATAAAGAGGATGAAGAACCTCAAGAGGAGAGCTGAAAGCTCTCCTTTTTTTGTTATAATATGAACCCCATTGCCGCCTTTTTCCCCTTCCGCACAAGATTGATTGCAATTTTTAGTTTGCTTGCTGTGCGGGGGGACAGGGGATGAGAATCCCAACATTTATTATAGAACCTATATTTAATAAGATAGAATAAAAATAGACTTTAAATATTTGAACAGTTGGTATCATTGTGATAAAATCAAATTAAAATCTAAATTGTGTTTGCACAGTAAAGTAATTATTGTGTTTTGGAGGAATTATGGATAGCAAAAATATGAATATTCATGAAAAATCAGGAGTTGTTTACTTGACATTTCCGATGTTTGATAAATACAAGTTCGTAAAAAACGCATTCTCAACACGAATAGGCGGTGTAAGCAAAAATGAGTTTGCATCTTTGAATTTAAATTTCGGAAGGGGAGACTGCGACCGAAATGTAACGGAGAATTTTCACAAATTTTGTTTGGCTGCGGGATTCGATTTTTCTACGCTTACTGCATCATCACAAGATCATCATACTTTTATTAGGAGAGTGTACGCTGAAAACAGAGGGATTGGTATTTTCAAACCCAAAGATATGCAGAGCGTTGACGGCCTTATTACAAATGAAAAGAATGTTACACTTGTTACTTATTATGCGGACTGTGTACCGCTGTTTTTTTTAGATACTAAAAAACGGGCAATAGGTCTTGCACATGCCGGTTGGAGGGGAACAGCTGCTAAAATCGGAGAAAAGACTGTTAAAGCAATGGTTAGAGAATTTAACAGCAATCCTTCTGATATAATAGCCGCGATAGGCCCTTCAATAGGCCCATGCTGTTTCGAAGTTGATACGCCTGTTTATGATGAATTTATGAAATTAGAAGAAATTAAATCTGATGAATTTATTAAAGTTAAAGGTGCAGGTAAATATATGATTGATTTATGGGAAGCAAACAGCCGCATTATAAAAAATGCCGGTGTTCCTAAAGATAATATTACAAAAGCAAATCTCTGTACAAAATGTAATTCCGGCTGGCTCTATTCCCACAGGGCGCTGGGACCAAAAAGGGGAGGCCTTGCCGCTATGATATGCTTAACGGAGGATAATAATGATAATTGAAAATTGCAATTTATGTCCGAGAAACTGTTCAGCGGTGAGGTCTGAGAACGAGGGAAACGGTTTTTGCAAAATGGGCGCAAATCCCGTAGTTGCACGTGCGGCACTGCACTTTTGGGAAGAACCATGTATAAGCGAAAAAAACGGTTCCGGAACGGTATTTTTTACCGGATGTAATTTAAAATGCGTATTCTGCCAAAACTATAAAATAAGCACGGAAAGGGAAGTGGGAAAACCCGTAAGCGTACAGGAACTTGCGGATATCTTCGACCGACTTGCGGCTCAAGGTGCAAATAATATCAACTTAGTAAGCCCTACTCATTTTGTACCTGCAATTGTTAAAGCTTTAAAACTTAGGGACTCTAAAATACCCGTTGTTTATAATACCGGAGGTTACGAAAAAGCTGAAACTATTAAAATGCTTGATGGATTAATTGATATTTATCTTCCGGATTTTAAATATGCTGATAACAAGACTGCTGAAAAATATTCCAATGCACCCCATTATTTCGAATACGCTAAAGAAGCTTTAACTGAAATGATAAGACAGACAGGCCCTGCACAGTTTAATGAGAATGGCATCATGACGCGCGGAACAATTGTAAGGCACTTAATTTTACCGTCGAACACGAAAAATTCCAAGGCGGTACTTGATTGGCTCGGAAAAAACTTGCCGGAAGGTGTACTTTTAAGCCTTATGGCACAATATGTCCCATGCGGAAGAGCGTCGGAATTTCCTGAAATTAACAGGCGGATTACTAAACGTGAATATGAAAAAGTTCAAGATGTATTGTTTAAATATGATTTGGACGGATTTGTACAGGAAAGGGAATCCGCAAGTCAAAGTTATATTCCTCCGTTTAATTTGGAAGGGGTTTCCATGAATCCTCTTGACAAATAGAAATTGACGATGTAGACTGATATAGTATTAAAAACTACATGAAACGATTATTAGGAAACGGTGATATAATGATTACTAATACTACAAACAAATCGGAGTGGAGAAAGCAGCAGCGGATTGAACTTGAACTGCCCTGCTATTCTTTTTCGGAGGAAGTTCTGAACGCTGTAACTCATGGTGTTGGCACAGGTTTGGCTATTGCCGGTTTAATTCAGCTTATTGTTAACTGCCGTCAAGATTTACTTACTTTAATGTCAGTTACGATTTTCGGTGTAACGATGATACTGCTTTACGCTGTTTCAACTTTATACCATGCTCTTGAAGTAAATAAAGGAAAAAAGATATTCCAAATTCTCGACCATTGTACTATTTTCTTACTTATTGCAGGCTCATATACACCAATTTCATTACTGTGCATAGGCGGTACAGCGGGACATATTATGTTCTATATTGTTTGGAGCGTTGCAATACTCGGAATTATACTAAATGCGGTTGACCTAAAACGTTTTAAAAAGTTTTCAATGTTTTGCTATATTGCACTCGGATGGCTCGTCGTTTTCTTTTTTGGGCCTTTAATGGAGCACCTTGATACAAAAGGCATATATTATCTTATAATCGGCGGAATTTTCTATACGGTCGGAGCGGTATTGTATTCGGTAGGTAAAAAAGTAAAATATATGCACAGTGTTTGGCATTTGTTTGTGCTTGCAGGGACAATTTTTCATTATTTTGTTATTTATCATATTGCGGTATAAATTTGTTTACAATTAGTACTACATTTAACCTCTGAAATGCGATATAATAGTGCGAAAGAGATATATTTGCAGCGTTAAGAGGTGTTTAAGTTGGATATTCTTAATAGAGAAATGTCCTTTGACTCCTGTGTGGATGATGAAAGAATTTTTGTACGGATTATTGAGCCTGCAGACAAACAAAATGTGAAAGCAGTGCTGCAAATTGCTCATGGTATGGCAGAACACAGCCTGCTTTACGTCGATTTTGCGAAGCATATAGCGTCTAACGGTTATGCAGTAGCTATAAATGACCATTTAGGTCATGGCAAATCGGTATCATCGGGCGGAGCGTACGGCTATTTCGGCAAAGGCGGATGCCAAAACATGGTTGATGATATGCATAAACTTCATATACTGATGCGAAAGGATTATCCCCAAGTTCCGTACATATTAATGGGACACAGCATGGGCTCTTTTTTAGCAAGAGCATATACT
>DHNU01000063.1:11693-19665 GCA_002407645.1 Ruminococcaceae bacterium UBA5408 | reverse complement strand
GAAAAATGAATTTAGCTTTGGAAAAGGCTATAAGCAATGCCATTGTAAAGAAAAAAGGCGAAAAGAGCCATGATAAAATATTTGCAAAACTTTCAACCGTAAAGTTTAACAGCGCGTTTGCACCGTTCAGAACACCCGATGATTGGCTTTCGAGCGATACGAATGAAGTGGATAAATATACTCAAGACCCGCTTTGCGGCTTTGATTTAACATCGTCGGCATATCGGGATATTGCATATTTGCAGTCACAGATAAGTTCTTCATCTTGGTATAAAAACGTTCCCGATATTCCAATATTGATGATTTCAGGCGCTCGTGACCCTGTGGGTGAATTTGGAAAAGGTGTAAAGTATGTAGCCGACAGGCTTAAAAAATCAGGGCATGATGTACGTTTGGTAATTTATCCGAAGGCAAGTCATGTGGTACTTTGTGAAACTAACAAAAGTGAAGCTTATGACGAAATAAGTAAATTTCTTGAAGATATCGTAAATAAATAAAATGTTTTAATTATAAACAAGATAGGACAGTGCTGTTTTGCACTGTCCTTTTGTTATATATTCTGATAAATATCCATATATTTTAAATTAATTACTTTACTAAGATAAATGTTAAATAATAAAACTATTAAGGAGTGGTTAATTTTATGCCGGTTATTTATTTAAGTCCGTCCATGAATTCTTTTAACAAATGCCTCGGCGGAGGTGACGAACAGCTTTACATGAACAAACTTGCGGACGAAATGGAGCCGTATTTGAAGTCAAGCGGAATACGTTACACCAGAAGTAAAATGGGAAATACTCTCGGGCAGACTATAAAGGAGTCTAATTCAAATTATTATGATCTTCATCTTGCCCTGCATACAAATGTATCCCCTGAAAATTTGGCAGGGAAATTAAGAGGAATGAATACCTATTATTACTCTAACAGTAAACTCGGGAAACGTGCAGCTGATATAATCGTAGAAAATTACAAAACAATATATCCAACTCCCGCCCTTGTAAAAGCAACGCCTACTTTAACTATGCCGGAAGTAAGAAGGACTAATGCTCCTGCAGTTTTGGTTGAAACAGTTTACTGCGACAATGAGGAGGACGTTAATTGGCTAAAAAGTAATTTAAAATCTATAGCCGCAAACCTTACAAAGTCTCTTACCCAGTATTTTGGAATACTGTTTATTAATCCTCAGCCGCCAAAACGCGGCACTGTTACGACTCAGGGAGGTAACCTTAATATCAGAGCAAAACCGGATATCGATTCGGAAATTATAGCTAAAGCACCCAACAATTCTCCTGTTACCGTATTCGGAGAATGGCAGGGATGGTATGTGGTAGATTATAAGGGAAATGTAGGTTATGCAAGTTCAAGTTATATAACGCTGTAAAATCAAAAAAAGAGGTGTCGTATTCTAAGCGGCACCTCTTTTTTATATATACTTTGAAATAACTTTTTCGACTATATGAATAAATACAGTCATAATACATGTTGCAGCTAAAATTAATGGCACAAGAACCAGTATCATTGGGAATGTTAAACTTACAACGGAAAAGAATGAACTGAAAAATATAAGTGCAGTGACAAACGATATTGACATAAGCGAAAACAGTACAATATGTTTTATATTAAATGGGATACATACTTTAAAAAGTATCATAAGTCCCGTGTATCCTGTAATTATAACAGCAAGGGTTGAAATCTGTTCCGGTGGGAAATTGAGAAAATCAGCAATATATACAAGTGTAACAACATTTAATACCATTGTCAGCGCCCCGGGGAGGGCTTTTTTTATTACATTAATAATAAACTTTCCGCTGACTTTTTCTTTGTTTGGTTCAAGTGCAAGTATAAACGAAGGAATACCTATTGTTACAGCGTTAATGAGTGTAAATTGAATGGGCTGGAATGGATATGCACAATCTAAAAATATAAAAAGAACACCTATAATAAGCGAAAAAATTGCCTTTACAAGGAAAAGAGAAGCGGAACGCTGTAAATTGTTTATTGAGCGGCGCCCTTCATTTACTATTTTGGGCATACTTTCAAAGTCCGAATTAAGCAGTACCAATTGAGAAACTGTTTTAGCAGCATCACTGCCAGAAGCCATAGCAATACTGCAGTCACTTTCCTTTAATGCCAAAACGTCGTTAACGCCGTCTCCCGTCATTGCTACAGTACGATTTTGCTGCTTTAGTGCTTTTACAATTTGGAGCTTTTGTTTTGGTGTCACTCTACCAAAAACGCTGTATTTTTTTGTTGCAGCTTCAATATCATCATAATTATTTAGCTTAGATGCATCAACAAAATTTCCTGCAGTTTTAAGTCCGGCCTTTTTAGCTACGTTTGCAACAGTTACCGCATTATCACCTGAAATTATTTTGATATCAACTTTACGGTCAGCAAAAAATTCAAGAGTTTTTTTAGCATTTTTACGTATTTTATCACTTAATATAATAAATGCAAGTGGGTAAATATCGTTAGGAAGTTTTTTGTCTTCAAAACTATTGTTTGAATGTGCTAAAAGAAGTACGCGTTGTCCCATATTTGAGTAGTGTTCTGCAATAAATCGTATTGGTTCAAAATTATCTTTTAAAATAAATTCGCCTGCGCCTAAAATGAATGTTCCATAATCGGAAAAGCTTGCTCCGCTCCATTTCCTTGCCGATGAAAAAGCCACTGAATCGTTACATTCCCAAGAAGGAGGCGCTTTAAAAGCGTCTTTTATTGCATTTGCGGTAGGATTATCGTCATTAATACTATTGATAAGAGCAGATAGAGCTTTTTCGGTATCTTTCTGTGAAATATCACACAGCGGTACTATTCCGTCAAGCTGCATAGTTCCTTCTGTAATTGTACCCGTTTTATCTAAACAGAGTGTATCAACTCTTGCAAGTGTTTCTATAGAATACAATTCCTGAACAAGAGCTCTGTGTCTTGCTAAACGGATTACACTTACCGCAAATACAACGCTTGTAAGAAGTACAAGTCCCTCGGGTATCATTCCTATTAAAGCGGCAACAGTACTTACAACAGCAAGATTGAACGGTTGTCCGGAAATGAAAACCTGTTTGTAAAAAAGTAAAATTCCAATAGGTATTATTGCAAAGCCAATATATTTTATTATTTTGTTAATCCAAGTAATTATTTCCGAATTCGGCTTTTTTAAATATTTTGCTCCTTGGGTGATTTTAGATGCGTAGTTATCAGAACCGATATGTTCAACTTTTGCCACACAGGTACCGCTTCCTATGAAACTGCCGCTTAACAGTCTATCGCCTGATTTTTTATAAATAAGGTTCGATTCGCCTGTAACAAGAGATTCATTTGCTTCACATTCACCGTCCACAATTATACAATCAGCACACACTTGATTTCCGGTTGACAGTATCATTATATCGTCTAAAACAATTTCACTGACCGAAATACTCTTTTTTGCCGAGTCTCTTATTACACATGCTTTTGGAGAAGCAATCAGTTTAAGTTTATCTATTGTCTTTTTCGCTTTTATTTCCTGGATAGTTCCAATTAATATATTAGAGACTATTACACCCATAAAAAGTAGGTTTTTATAAGAACCTACCATTATTATTAGTCCTGCAAGAATAAGGTTAAGAATATTAAAAGGAGTTATTAAATTACCTAAGACAATATCTTTTGTTGACTTGGTTTTAATATCTTCCGTACCATTTACAAGACCTTTTTGTTTTCTTATTTGAATTTCATCCTCGGAAAGTCCTGTCAAATTATTGTTATAATCCATTTTAATAAAATTCCTCATCATATTAATTTTTTCTAAAAAATATTATACTATACATCATAATGAAATTGTGATAATAAGACATTTTTTGTTAAAAACTTTAAAATTTCTTAATAATTTTCGTCGATATAACCAAATTGAAAATGCTAAAGGTGTGATATTCAATTAATAATGTATCTTGTTAACTATAGACATTATGGTATAATAATAAAAATATGAGACATTTCGCAAAATTATTTATTTATAAAAATAAAGGGGGTTGCCCTTATCTGTATGTTAAAACTTGATAGCTTAAAGAAAAAACTGCATGTCAATAATTTTGACAGCATGGTTGTTTTGCTATTAACCTTTTCAATTTTTCTTCCGTTCTATGCAAGTGTTGCCGTAGTATGCGGCATTGCAGTAATGACTATGATGAACTGCAAAAAGAGAACAAAGGCATTTTCTTCACCATATGCTAAATTTATTCTTGGCTTTTTAATTATTCCGTTTTTTGTGTCTGCTACCTATAATAATTATTGGGGTATGCTTTATGCGATTGTGATACTCGCTGTTGCAACAAGTGCATTTTATGTACGAAGTGTAATGACACATGAGCTTTTTAACAAGTCTATGGATTTATCCGCGTTTTTAAGTGTTTGGTGTGCATTAATTGCCATATATCAAAAAATATCGGCATATTCGACTGCTCCGAAATATCGCCCAATTTCAACGTTTCACAATGCAAATTGTTATGGAATGATGATTGAATTTATAGTTATTATTGCCATGTATCGCATATTTACAAATCCAAAATTAAAGAATTATTATTTAGCGGTTATCGGAATAAACTTAGTGGGACTTTATCTTTGCGCAAGTTTATCTGCTTTTTCGGCGACTGCGTTTGCTGTTATGGTAATGTTTATTATGAAAAACAGATATAAGCTTGCTGTCGGCCTTGTTGCGGCTACAGTGATATTTATTGCTGTTGGACTTGTTTTTCCGTCTATTTTCCCAAGAGGGCTCGAGGCAATTGACAGCACACTCGATCAAAGGCTTTCTATTTGGTCAACATCCGTAAAAGGTATTCTTAAAAATCCATTTTTTGGAACAGGCGCTTTGTCTTATCAAATGATTTGCGAACAACTCGGCGGTTATAAAACGTATCACTGCCATAACTTGATTCTTGATACACTGCTGAATTACGGATTTATCGGTTTTGGCGTTATGGGAATTTATATAATGACACAGATGAAACTTCTTTATTTAAGGTTTAAAAATAACATCGGTGTTAATATGGATATCTTGTTTTTGGCCGCAACTGCGGCAACTGCTGTTCACGGTGTAACAGATGTTACGATTTCTTGGATTCAGACCGGACTTTTGTTTATACTTATATTTTCGTCAAACGGAATAGGCTCCGAGTTCCTCGAAAATCAGCTTCGTCTGCCATCGCTTATCCCTGCATATGCAAGCAAGTCCTCGGTTAAAACAGCATATAATGAAAACTAAAGCTTAATCAATATAATTAGATATTAGTGAAATACCCCCAACAACAGTTTTTTACTGCGGTTGGGGGTGAATTATATGGTTCTATATTAAATTGTGAGGTCCTCACTCCCTACCCCATCCCGCACAGCAAGCAAACTAAAAAATCGCAAGCAAATATTATGCGGAAGGGGAAAAAGGCGGGGATGGGGGCTAAGCCACCATCGCAAGTTATACCCCTACGATTTAAGTACAGCTGATTATTTAAATAAGTAGGCTAAATGGGAGAGTTTTAGTGGTAGGTATTAAATATTAATTTACCCCAACAGCAGTTTTTTTACTGCGGCTGGGGTAAAATTATGTTTGTTTAAATATGAAGGTGAAAGGTGTGAGCAATATCATAAATTAATATATTTTCTTAACATTATACATTGATTCCAGTACAACCCAGTTTTGTGGGAAGAACGTATTTATCGTCCAGTAGCTTACACCACCCAAGTTGTATTTTTCAACAAGTGTTAATTTTGCTTCAATACTTCTTGCGTCTTCGAACCACACGATATGCTGTTTTCTGTTTTTATCAAAATAATTAAAATACGGTGATTTTGCCCGTTCATCAAACTTAATTTGAGCCCCTACTTCCGATGCAAGTTTTATAGCTTCAGTATTTGAAATGGAACGTGCCGCTGTACCTTTAACAAAAGGAAGTGTCCAGTCATAACCGTAATTCGGGATACCCATAAGTATTTTATTGCTCGGTATTTCTTTTACCGCATACTGAATTACTTCTTCAACAAGATTATAAGGCGCTACCGGGAGAGGAGGGCCGAAGGTGTATCCCCATTCATATGTCATAATAATAACATGGTCTAAAATTTTACCGTGTGCCTGATAATCATGAGCTTCATAAAGAAGACCTTTTTGGTCAGCACTTGTCTTGGGAGCAACCGCTGTAGATACGGAATAACCTAAAGGCCGTAATTTATCAACTGCTTTTTTCAAAAACTTGTTATAGTTTTCTTTATCGCGTGGATATAAGTATTCAAAGTCGATATTTAAACCGTGATATCTTTTATCATTTAAAACTTTTACGATATTGTCAAGCAGTTTATTTTGTATATTTTCATCGGATAAAATTGTGTGTGCAAGTTCACTGTCGAAACTTCCACCCTCTTTGATATTTGTGACAACCATAAGTGAAGCAGTTTTATATTGGCGGGCAAGTGTAGTAAGTTCGCTGTCATTAATGGAAACAAGACTGCCGTCAGCCCTTACTTGATAGCTGAAAATACTTAAATATGTAAGGTGAGGAAGAGTGTTTTCAAGAGTGTTAATATCTATATTAGGAAATGCATAGCCGTTTACTTCAATGGTTCCGAGTTTCTTGCGTGGAAAGGTTATCAGTATTTCCTGACCGATTGAAATTTTTGATGGATCTGTTATTTCGGGGTTAGATGCTAAAATATGAAACACAGTAGTACCGTATTTCTTTGCTATTGAATAAAGAGAATCGCCGTGTTCAGCTTTGTATTTGACACTTTCAACGTTTATGACAATTGACTGTCCCGGCATAAGCCTTTCGGTATTTTCAAGGCTGTTGTCGGCAATGATTTTTTGTACTGTTGTATCATACTTCTTGGCTAAGGAGTATATGGTATCTCCCGGCTTTATAGTATGTATTATCAAAAAAATCCACACCTTTGTAATAAATATTTATATACATATGAAAGTAATTAAGATCTGTTTAAATTAATATATGTAAGTTATCTTTGTGGTATTACTTATATTCTCAATCTTAAATAATACTAACAAAAAATAAAAAGTCCCGACGCGAGCAGCGTCGGGACTTTTCTAATCCGGTACGGTATTTTCTGTATTATGACCTCCATTTAAGAAATGGGCTCTCTGTGAGGCCTCTGCGGCTGTGGGAAATTCGCTTTCGGTTTCCCATTTACCATCTGTGTTAAAATCTCCTACCGACCAAATGCCGGGTTCAGTTTTCTGAAAAATATACATGTTAAACAACCTTCCTTTTTCACTTTAATAATAGTTTTTACAAATCTATGTTTAACATGCAAGGTGATTTTATTTTATTAAATATGAGTTTTTAGAAATTTACTCCGCATACTAAAATTATATTTGCGAAAGGAGTTGTTTCACCTGTACGGATGATAACTTTTGCTTTTTTTGTAAGTTCTTTCAGCTCCTCATGCGGCACTGTTTTATGTGGAATATCTGACAGCAAAGAGCAGGTCTTATTGAATAATTCTTTGCTTTTAGGTTCCATTTCATCCGCTAATATATAAGATTGTATAACGAGTTCGTCAGATACAGCTTTAAGTGTATCAATAAAAGATGGGATTCCGCGTACAAGTGAAAGGTCGATTACTTTCACATTATTGGGAAGCGGAAGTCCGGGGTCTGCTATTACAAAATAATCTGTGTGTCCTATACCGGCAATTGAAGAACAAATTGCGGGATTGAGTATTCCGTTTTTTGTCATAATATCAAATCCTCTCATGAATTTTAGTACAATTTTGTATAAACAGTATAATAATGTGGTTAAACGTTTTATTTATCTATATTAGTCATTATAATAATTATAATAGATTTGTAAATAGTAAAAACAACTAAATAAAATTTGATTTTTTGTAATAATACCTAAAAATATCATAATACAATAACTATTTTTAAAAACATATTGACAAATCAACCAATTTGGGATAATTTATTGGTATAACGATTTACCAAATT
>DHNU01000063.1:9050-11464 GCA_002407645.1 Ruminococcaceae bacterium UBA5408 | reverse complement strand
ACAATCAACGTACAGAAAAATTTAATAAGGGGGCATGAGAATGCGCGTTACAATAAAAGACATAGCAAAAAAGACAGGACTTTCCGTTTCAACAGTTTCACTCGTGCTTAATCATAAAAAGCACCGCATCTCGGAAGAAACTTGTCGTCGGGTTATGCAGGCGGCTGAAGAACTTCATTACCGTCCCAATCAAATGGCAGTAGGACTGATAACTAAAAAAACCCGCACAATAGGGTTGATTGTACCGGATGTTACGAATATGTTTTTTGCTGAAATTGCAAAGGGCGCTGAAGCGCAGTGTCAAAAAAGCGGGTACAGCATAATTTTATGTAATACAAATGATAATCCTGAAAAAGATATAGACTATATAAATGTATTAATGGATCGTGGAGTAGACGGAATTTTGTTTACAATGGCAGTAAATTCAACAACTAATAAAGCCTCTGAGTGTATTAAAATATTTAATCAGTTTGAAAAACCCGCTATTCTGGTTGACCGGGTACTAAATGTAAATAATAGTGACAATGGATTTCCGAGTGTTACGGTTGACAATGAGCTTGGAGGATACCTTGCAACATGTCATTTACTTGAACTCGGTCATAGAAAAATCGGATGTATAACCGGCCCTATGGGGGCTCAGTCTTCACAACAAAGATTGTTCGGGTATATCAGGGCACTGCAGGAATTTAACTGCCCATTTGATCAAACGTTGATTAAAGAAGGTGATTACCATACGTCATCAGGTCAAATCCTTTTTAAAGAATTTTTTAAGCAAGGGGTTACGGCTGTTTTTGCTTTCAATGATATGATTGCTTACGGAGTTTATTGCCAAGCTAAAAAAATTGGTTTACATATTCCGCAAGACCTCTCCATTGTCGGATTTGATGACCTTCCGTTTTCGGAAATTTTAGAAACACCGCTTACAAGCATGAAACAACCGGCTTACGAAATAGGTGAGTGTGCTGTTAAAAAAATGATAGAAAAAATTAATAATCCACAGCTTCAAACAAAAAACACAGTATTTAAACCGGAATTGATTGTACGTAAAAGTACAAGTCAAATTATTAAGAAGTAATATACCATTATAGTATGCAAGTAAACATGCAAACCAAAAATATTCATTATATACAAAATGAAAAGTGAGGAGGCGCTTCCATGCAAATTGTCATGAAGAATATTAATAAAAGCTTTGGTGGAATACAGGTACTGCATAATGCGGGACTGACAATTGCCGACAGCGAAATTCATGCTTTGGTGGGAGAAAACGGAGCCGGAAAATCGACGTTAATGAAAATACTGACCGGAGTATATACTCGTGACAGCGGTCAGATATTGGTAAACGGCGAGGAGGTCGAGTATACACATCCAAAGCAGGCCGAAGCCCAGGGAATTGTATTTATTTATCAAGAATTAAATGTAATGTTTGACCTTACTGTTGAGGAAAATATGTTTCTCGGTAAAGAAATTAAAAAGCAATTCGGTATTCTTGATAAAAACGCTATGAAAAGTGAAGCTAAAAAAGTTTTAGATAGACTTGGCGTTGAAATTCCTGTTGACTGCCCAATGTCAGAGCTTTCTGTTGGCCAGCAGCAGATGGTTGAGATTGCAAAGGCGCTTATGGTGGATGCAAAGGTAATTATTATGGATGAACCTACCGCCGCACTTACTCCAAAAGAAACAGAAGTGCTTTTCAAGGTTATGCGCTCTTTAAAAGAAAAAGGTGTGTCGATTGTATATATATCCCACCGTATGGAAGAAATTTTCGAATTGTGCGACCGTATAACGGTTTTACGTGACGGTGAATTTATTGGCTCAAAAGATATCGGTGATACTGATATGAACGACCTTGTAAAAATGATGATAGGCCGTGATATAGGTGAACGCTTTCCCAAGAGAAACTGTACACAGGGTGAAGTTGTAATGTCTGTAAAAAACTTTACAAAAAACGGTGTGTTTAATAATGTGTCTTTTTCAGTCAAAGCGGGAGAAGTTCTCGGTGTTGCGGGTTTAATGGGTGCCGGACGTACTGAAATTATGCAGTCAATATTCGGAAATCTTCCATACGATTCGGGCTCTTTGGAGATAATGGGAAAGCCTGTGCATATTCATTCGCCTGAGCAGGCAAAAAAACTCGGGATAGGTTTTATTACTGAAGACAGAAAAACAGAAGGTCTGATGTTGGAAGAAACCATTAAAAAGAATGTTGCACTTACAAATTTGAGCAGTATTTCAAAAAATGGTGTGCTTGATAAAGATAAAGAAAACAATTTGGTAGATAAAGCCATAAAAGAGCTTTCTATTCGTTGTTTTGGTCCTTCGCATATTTGCAGTAATCTTTCGGGAGGAAATCAGCAAAAAGTTGTTTTTGCAAAGTGGATTTATATTAACCCGAAGGTTCTGATATTGGATGAGCC
>DHNU01000063.1:7195-8819 GCA_002407645.1 Ruminococcaceae bacterium UBA5408 | reverse complement strand
ATGGTTTCTTCGGAACTTCCAGAAGTTTTGGGAATGAGTGACAGAGTTATGGTAGTGCACGAAGGGCGTGTCGGCGGATTCCTCGACAGTGGTGAGATAAAAAATATTGTACCGCAAAAACAGGCTACACAGGAAAATGTTATGATTTTGGCAACGGGAGGAACATTGTAATGAATACAAAAACTCTAAACAAATCTAAATTAGATACAATTATTCAAGATTTCGGTTCACTGATAGCTCTTATTTTTCTGTTAATTGTGTTAAGCGTGGTAAGTCCTGATTTTAGAAATATTAATAATTTGCTTTCACTTTTAAAGCAGTCGTCCGTTAACGGTTTAATTGCCTTTGGTATGACAGGGGTTATCTTAACAGGTGGAATAGACCTTTCCGTCGGTTCTGTGCTTGCGCTTACTTCCGTATTTTGTGCCGGCATGATTCGTTCGGGAGTTACGCCTCTTTTAGCTATGGTCGGTGCTTTGGCTATGGGAATGGTGTTCGGACTAATAAGCGGACTTCTTGTTGCAAAGGGAAGACTTCAGCCATTTATTGCAACGCTTATTACTATGACCGTATATCGCGGACTTACAATGATTTTTTCAAACGGTAAACCAATCTCCCAACTTGGAAATGATGCGTTTCTAAACGGTATAGGAAAAGGCTCTTTCCTTAACATTCCTGTTCCTGTATGGATTTTGGCTATTGTGTTTTTACTGTTTTATTTTGTACTTAATAAAACAGTGTTTGGACGCAAGGTTTATGCAGTTGGCAGCAATGAAAAAGCAGCGAAACTTGCAGGAATAAATATTAGTCTTACCAAAATTTGGGTTTATGTAGTGTCGGGCTTCACAGCTGCTTTTGCGGGGCTTATCCTTCTTTCACGTTTGGGTTCGGCACAGCCTACAATAGGTGCCGGCTATGAACTCGATGCCATCGCCGCAGTAGCACTTGGCGGTACAAGTATGAATGGCGGCCGCGGTAAGATTTATGGAACACTAATCGGTGTACTTATTATTGCGGTTTTAAACAACGGTTTAAATATATTGAATGTATCTTCATACTATCAAGATGTAGTAAAAGGTTTGGTTATTTTACTTGCCGTTCTTTCTGACCGTAAACGCTGATAATTTAAGTTATTTCTGCTGATTTTATCGGCATGAAATATATAGTAAGAGAATGAAAACAGAAAATGAAAGGAAGTTTGTGTTATGAAAAGATTATTGACCACATTTCTTGCATTTGCCATGATATTATCATGTGCGGCATGCAGTACGGGAACAAATAAGGAGGCTTCAGAAGCTGACAAAAGTGCCGCCGAGAACAAGCCCATTGGACTTTCAGTTTCAACGCTGAATAACCCGTTTTTTGTAACTCTTGCAGACGGTGCAAAAGCTAAAGCAAAGAACTTAGGGGTAGAATTAAATGTTGTTGACGCCGGCGACGATACCGCAAAACAGACCAGTGATATCGAAGACCTTATTTCCAAGAATATAAGTGTTTTAATTGTAAATCCTGTTGATTCAGATGCTGTTGCTCCTGCTGTAAAAGATGCAAAAGCAAAGGGAATTAAGGTAATTTCAGTTGACCGTGCAGTAAACGGCGAGGAAGTTGACTGTAAAATCGCTTC
>DHNU01000063.1:3657-6988 GCA_002407645.1 Ruminococcaceae bacterium UBA5408 | reverse complement strand
GAAAAAGCCAAAGTTGCAGAATTACAGGGAGTACTTGGAGCTTCCGCTACAGTTGACAGGGGAGAAGGATTCCATAAAGCTGCAGACGGAAAACTCAACATAGTTGCAAGCCAGACAGCAAATTTCAATCGTGCCGAAGGACTTAACGTTATGGAAAATATGCTCCAGGCAAACCCAGACATCAAGGGAGTATTTGCTCATAATGATGAAATGGCATTGGGCGCAGTTGAAGCTGCAGCAGCAGCTAAAAAAGATATTGTAATTGTTGGATTTGATGCAACAGAAGATGCAACAACTGCAATAAAGAATGGCAAAATGGCCGCTACAGTTGCACAGAAACCTGATTTGATGGGTGCAACCGCAGTTGAAAGCGCAGTAAAATTAGCTAAGGGAGAAACTGTAGATAAAGAAATCCCGGTAGAAGTTGAATTAATTAAAAAATAAGAATTTTTAACTTTGTACAAAATCTATTTACCCGTTTAAAAAGCCGTTCGGTTCAAAATGACCGAACGGCTTTTTGCGTAAGCGATTATTTACCTAATTTCCTTTGAATAAGCTTTACTATTTCTACAATCGGTATTACTGAGAATGCCAATAGTAAAGCAGTGAAATACTCCACAACAGAAATATGCTCAAATCCGAATGCCTGTGAAAGAACGGGAATGCTTATTACTGCGGTTGTCAGTACGAGAGATAAAAGCATAGCTCCGATTAAGTATCCGTTTTGATGCTTGATTTTAAAAATGGAACCTCTTTGTGAACGCGCATTGAATGAGTGAAAAATTTCCGCCATAGACATAGTAAGGAACGCCATCGTCATTCCGTCTGCACTGTTGGTAATTTCCCAAACGCCTGATTCCATAAAATGGCCTACAAAATACGCTGTGAGGGTTAACAGTGTTACCAAAACACCCTGATAAGCAATATCTGAGCCTAATCCGCCTGCAAATATTCCTTCTTTAGAATTTCTGGGCTTTCGGTTCATTAAATCCTTTTCTCCGATTTCCGTACCGAGTGCAAGCGCAGGGAAACAGTCGGTAATCAAGTTAATCCATAAAAGGTGAACCGGTTTTAGAATAGTAAATCCCAAAAGAGTAGCCGTAAATATTGAAAGTACTTCACTCATGTTTGAAGCAAGCAGAAACTGAATTGATTTTCTGATATTATCATAAATTCTTCTGCCTTCTTCTACAGCCGAAACAATGGTTGCAAAGTTATCGTCTGCAAGTACCATATCGGAAACGTTTTTTGTAACGTCAGTGCCGGTGATACCCATACCAACACCGATATCGGCACTCTTTATCGACGGCGCGTCATTAACTCCGTCACCTGTCATTGCGGTAACCATTCCACGGCTTTTCCAAGCGTTGACAATCCTAACTTTATGCTCAGGCTGTACTCTTGCATATACTGAATAATTATCAATGGTTTTGTTTAATTTTTCGTCGCTGATTTCATTTAATTCAAGACCGGTAATTGCCTGTGATGAGTCGTTTATAATGCCGAGTTCCATTGCAATTGCAACTGCGGTGTCTTTGTGGTCGCCGGTAATCATTATAGGTCTTATTCCGGCTTCACGGCATTCTTTTATTGCCTTAGCAGCTTCGGGACGGATTGGGTCAATCATACCGGTAAGACCGATAAAAATTAAATTTTCTTCAAGACTTTGAGGCTCAAATGATTTTGGAACACTGTCATATTCTTTATACGCTGCGCACAGCACTCTTAAAGCTTTATCTGCCATTCGTTTGTTTTCATATAGGATTTTATTTCTGATTTCATCGGTTATATCCACAACTTTTCCGTTCCAAAGGGCCTTACTGCACCTTTTCAGAACCTCGTCCGGGGCGCCTTTTGTGTACTGAATTATTTTACTGCCATCAGTTTTGTGAACGGTGGACATCATTTTACGCATGGATTCAAACGGAGCTTCACCGATACGTGTATTCGATGATTTTAGGTCGTTTTTGTTGAGCGAAAGTTTCAATGCGTAATTAACTAATGCACATTCAGTCGGTTCACCAACAATTTCGCCGTCTTTGTCGATTTCCGAATCATTGCAAAGTGCCATTGCTTTTGCTAAGAGGTTTTCATTGTCGGAAAAATGTTCGACAACTGTCATTTTATTTTGGGTGAGTGTTCCTGTTTTATCGGAACAGATTATTTGTACGCATCCGAGGGTTTCAACGGCGGTCAATTTGCGTATGACCGCATTTCTCTTTGACATATTTGTTACACCGATAGACAGAACTATTGTTATAACAGTTGCAAGCCCTTCGGGAATTGCGGCAACTGCAAGGCTTACCGCTACCATAAAGGTGTCTAACACAACCGTACCGCTGAAACTTCCTGCTCTAAGTAAACTAAATGCGAAAATAAATATACATACTCCTATTACAAGGTAGCTTAAGATTTTTGAAAGCTGGTTAAGTTTTATCTGTAATGGGGTGGCACTTTCTTTTGCTTTGGTAAGTGAGTCCGCAATTTTACCCATTTCGGTATCCATCCCTGTTGCGGTAACTACCGCTTCACCGTGACCGTAAACAACAATACTTCCCATGTATGCCATATTTCTTCGGTCGCCAAGCGATATTTCTTTTTCGTTATTTAAAGAAAGTGCATTAACGATTTTATTTACCGGTACGGATTCACCCGTAAGCGCAGCTTCTTCGATTTTCATACTCGAACTTGAAATAATTCGGCAGTCCGCCGGAACAGCGTCACCTGCTTCGAGCATAACTATATCTCCGACTACTAAATCTTCGCTTTTTACCGTAACTATATTACCGTCCCTTATTACTTTTGAAGTTGCTGCAGACATTTTTTGTAATGCCTCGATGGCTTTTTCCGCTTTGCTTTCTTGATAAACACCCAAGACAGCGTTGATAATTACTACAATCATAATAATAAATACATCTGCAAATGACTCATTTGCGTATGATGCGGTTATACCTGAAATAATTGCCGCAACTATTAAAATAATTGTCATAGGATCTACCAGTTGATTTATGAACCTCTTTAATAAAGAGTCCCTTTTTGCATCGGCAAGCTTGTTTTTTCCGTTTTGTTGAAGACGGGACGCGGCTTCTTTGGCGGAAAGCCCGTTTTCACTGCTTCCGACTTCTTTAAAAACGCGTTCTTTGTTTTCCAAATAATACTTCATCGTATAATTGTCCTTTCTTTCAGCGTATATTATTAGTATGTCTAAATAAAAAAGACTCATGTACAACAAATGTTATACATGAGTCTTGTTCATTAAGGCAAGCCAAGCCGAAACGGCCTTGCTGTTGACTTGACACATACGTAAACGTATGCAAACTACTCCCTCATA
>DHNU01000063.1:624-3487 GCA_002407645.1 Ruminococcaceae bacterium UBA5408 | reverse complement strand
GTTATGTAATTTATGTTCTCATTATATCATCTTAATTTTATTATGTCTACTGATATTTAAGATTTTCAAATAAATTAACTATTTAGTAATATATTATGAGTTAGTTAAGAAACTGATAATTAAGGAACCAAGCGTTACCTTTAAGACTTTTTTATATGAGTTATCTCAAACAAATAGTAAACCTTTAAGGCTGCAATACATATTTTTTATCCCGTAGTCCACCTTATGGCCTATGAAATAAGGTCGCTATAATAATAGTTTTATCAATATGAAAAACAAACTGTATAAAATCACTCAAAATATTCTTTGATTTTTAAGGAGACACAAATTATTTAATTTTCTTTTTTATGTTTTGATTTACGGTATTGGTCTTTTCTTTTACAAACACCAACCTATTGTAGCCGTCGCTGTTTCTTTCCGAATAAATATCGAATATTTTGAAAGATTGAAGCAATGGCGTCAATTTTTTAAACCCGTAATTCCTCACATCAAAGTCAGGGTATCGTCTGACAAGCATATTCCCTATTTCTCCGACAAATGCCCGTCCATCATCGTCGGAAATTTCCTGCACTATTGTTTGTACTGCATTTTTTATAGTATCAAGCGGTGTCATTTTTACGGTTACTTGTTCAACGGCTTCTCCCTCATGCGCATCTGAAGAAACGTTATTCTGCGCTAAAACTTCCAAATATCTAAATTTATTACACGCTGAAATAAAAGCAGACGGAGTTTTCTTTTCACCCATACCAATAACACTCATGCCGGATTCACGGAGCCTAACGGCTAAACGGGTAAAGTCACTATCACTTGATACAATGCAAAAACCCTCAACATTTTTAGAGTATAAAATGTCCATTGCATCTATAATCATTGCTGAGTCGGTTGCATTTTTTCCTGTTGTATATCCGTACTGCTGGATTGGTGTTATTGAATAATCAAGCAAAATATTCTTCCATGTGTTAAGAGAAGGTTTTGTCCAGTCACCGTAAATTCGTTTATACGTTGCAACACCGTCATTTGAAACCTCATCCAAAATGAATTTTATGTATTTTTCTGATACATTGTCGGCGTCAATCAGTACTGCAAATCGATTATCTTTCGGCATAAAAATACCTCACTTTAAAATATTTGAACAATGAAAATATGTGTAAATCAATTATATTCATATTCACTAAGTGTATTATATAATATTATAATTCATTTTTATAAGTTTATCAATGCAATTATGTAAATGCAATAAATCTTTTTGAAAAATGTTAGATATTTAATTTATATATGACAAAAATGTTGATTAAATATAAATGTTAAGATATAATTGAAACAATTTATTTTTATAATTACTATTTAAGGAGGAAAATAAATTGATACTAAACCACACTATTGAAGCACTTACAGAAAGGCGCTCTATACGCTCTTTTAGAACAGAACAAATTTCAGAAGAAGAACTGGCGGATATTTTATATGCTGCTAAATATGCACCTTCTGCAATGGGATTACAGGCAAGACATTTTACTGTAATACAAAATAAAAATACAATTTCAGATATAGTTTCAGCTGCTGAAAAAAACGGCGCAAAATTTTTGCCGGGACATACACCATTTTATAACGCACCTACAATAATTGTACTTTCAGCACCCGATACTGCAAAATACGGGCGCGAGGACTGTGCGTGTGCAATTATGAATATAATGCTTGCCTCACATGCATACGGGCTTGGGAGCTGCTATATTTGTTCTGCTTTAAATGGACTTCGTGACAGTGAAATTATAAAAAGTTTAAAACTGCCCGATAAGTACACTCCGTTCGGGTGTGTTGCACTGGGGTATCCGAAAGAAAATGCACCTGCTCCAAAAGAGCGCAGAAATGACGATATAACATATATTCGGTAATAAATAAATATCTATAAATAATCAGAATATTCCGGCTCTGTATGATGTACAGAGCCGTTTTTGTATTTAAGTTTAGCTTATATCATTATAGTTAAAAACTTTACTGCCAATGTAATATGCAATTTTGGAAAAATATCATAAAAACTAAATCTTTTAGAAAGCGATACTTGTATATAAGAGGAACAACATTACCAAATCCTACATAATATACACAAGATTAATAAATAATTTGTTAATCTTTAACGGAACAAAGACTATTTTGGAGGTAAAGAACTATGAGATGTAGACCAGAAGAACCAATATTAACTCAAGAACAGTCAATTGTTGCAATATCCGAAGCAGAAGCAGGAATTGCTCAGTGCATGGCCGATTTTCTATGTAATACAATTCTTCCGGCAATATGTGCCGTAGAATCTGTGGACGACCAGGTAGAATTAACAAAATCAATTTTCTGCGCATATACTTGCAAAGAAAAAGGTATGGCAGCTGTAATTGAAGCGCTTGCTAAAATAATTATTGCAGATAAAGGCCTTGTACCGGGCTGCTGTGACACAAACGATTGCAAATGCTAATTTAATGTAATTAATTTTCTATATGGGATTTATAAATCCCATATAGAAAATCCCCATATATTAGAAATTAATTCAATGAAAGGAGAAAATGGGAATGTACATGTACAATAATTTTAATAAAAATTATTCTCAATGCGAACCGAATTGTTCCTGCGATTGCGGTCAAAATGATTATATGGAGTGCAAAGAACTGTCTTATGCTGATTTTTTAAAAGAAGAAGAATGTCAAAACTGTGATCCCCAAAAAAGTAAGAATGCACTTTTGTGCTACCAAGCATGGATGAGCCGTTGTGAAGCAAAATTATTTTGCGAGGCTACAACACGCCTTTCTTATGAATTATGCAAGGCGAGAAGTTTTTGGGAAGTAAAACAAGTTATTGAATCAATCAGCTGTCTGTTTTC
>DHNU01000063.1:0-382 GCA_002407645.1 Ruminococcaceae bacterium UBA5408 | reverse complement strand
CTGCGATTCTCCATGCTGATTTATTAGAACATGATGTTTTAAAATAATGATAATAAAATATACGGAAGTTTATACATATATTATAAAACCGATTTATATTTACTAATTTAACTAAAAAAACCGAGTAATTTCTAAAAAGGGATTGACAAATCCATAATTTTTGGTATAATAAATCTTGCTGTTTGAATTACAGCTTATAGTTAATGCGGAATTGTGTAAAGGTAGCACGACAGACTCTGACTCTGTTTGTGAGGGTTCGAATCCTTCTTCCGCAGCCATAGCCCCAATTTGGGGCTTAGTTTTTTCGAGGTGTGGCTCAGCTTGGTAGAGCGCTACGTTCGGGACGTAGAGGCCGCTGGTTCGAATCCAGTCACCTCGACCA
>DHNU01000020.1:9616-10061 GCA_002407645.1 Ruminococcaceae bacterium UBA5408 | reverse complement strand
CGACTATCAAAAGAACGTCGCCTTTTTCTGCTCCCATAGTTTTTCTGACTGCCGCAGCTTCTTTTTCGGAAAGAAATTTTTCGTATGAAGATGTTTCGGCTTTTTGGGTGAGCCTTGTCCATGCAATGCCCTTTGCGCCGTATGATTTAACCCATTCGGTGAGTTTGTCGATTTCCTTGCGGCTTAAGTTATCAGCCTGCCCTCTAAGGTTAATTCCTCTTACGCTTCCGCCGCCGTCAACAGCGCCTTTGAATACGCGGAATTCGGTGTCTTTAATGTCGTTTGTTATGTCGATAAGCTCAAGTCCGAAACGAAGGTCGGGCTTGTCCGAACCGAAGCGGCGCATTGCCTCGTGCCAAGTCATGCGCTTAAACGGTGTTTCGATATCTATGTTAAGTACCTTTTTATAAACAAGTTTCATAAAGCCTTCGCCGATTGCCATAAC
>DHNU01000020.1:5747-9369 GCA_002407645.1 Ruminococcaceae bacterium UBA5408 | reverse complement strand
TCGTCGCGGAAACAGCGTGCAACCTGCATATAGCGGTCGAAACCGGAAAGCATTAAAAGCTGTTTGTAAAGCTGGGGCGACTGCGGAAGAGCAAAGAAACTGCCGGGGAACATTCTTGACGGAACAAGGTAGTCACGAGCGCCCTCCGGAGTTGATTTTATAAGGTTAGGGGTTTCGATTTCAACAAATTTGTTTTCGTCAAAATAATCGCGTGCAACCTTAACTATTTTGTGTCTTCCGATTATTTTGTCCTGAACATCGGGACGGCGCAGGTCGAGATAACGGTATTTTAAGCGTGTGTCCTCTTTTACATTTGAATTTTCGGTGATTTCAAACGGCGGGGTTTCACTTTTTGCAAGCACACGAAGTTCAGTTACTTCTATTTCTATTTCGCCCGTCGGAATTTCAGTGTTTTTTGCAGAGCGTTCGCGGACAATACCCTTTGCCGCCAAAACGTATTCCGCACGAACTGAAAATGCTTTTTTAAATATTTCACGGTCGGTGCTGCTGCCGAATGCAAGCTGTAAAATACCCGTGCGGTCGCGCAGGTCAATAAAAATCAGCTGTCCCAAATCACGCTGACGCTGTACCCAGCCGCAGACGGTTACCGTTTTACCGATATCGCTTGCGCGAAGCTCACCGCAGTAGTTTGTTCGTTTTAATCCTGTCATGAATTCTGCCATAAAATAGCCTCCGTTTATAGATTACATATATATTCGGTTTTTATTAGAACCGATTAAAACTTAATATCATCTTGGTTTTCAGTTTGAAGAATTACAAAATCCTCGACAAACTTTTCACCCAGTGAAATTTTGGATTTTTCGCCCGTTTTCATGTTTTTTATCATTGCTTTTTTTGTTTCAAGCTCGTTGTCACCCAAAACGATAGTATATTTCGCGCCTATTTTGTCGGCGTACTTCATCTGCGCTTTAAGTCCGCGGTCATTAACATCGCAGACCGCAAAAATAGAATATTTCTGCAGCATATTTGTAAGGCGGAATGCCTCAACTTTTGCTTTTTCACCCAGTGTGCCTATGAAAATATCGCAAGTTTCCGGTTTCGGAAATTCAATTTTCTGTGCTTCCATAATCATCATAAGTCTTTCCATACCCAAAGCAAAACCCAGCGCAGGCATCGGTTTACCGCCCATTTCCTCAACAAGTCCGTTATATCTGCCTCCGCCGCAGACGGTGCTTTGCGCCCCAAGGTCATTTGAAATAAATTCAAATACGGTGTTTGTGTAGTAATCAAGGCCTCTTACGATTGAAGGGTTGACAGTGTACTTTATTTCGGCGGCGTCAAGATAGGTTTTTACGCTCTCAAAATGATTTTTGCAGTCCTCACAGAGGTAGTCGAGCATACGGGGTGCATTTTCAGAAATTTCAGAGCATATTGGACTTTTGCAGTCCAATATGCGCATTGGGTTGCGAGAAAGCCTGCCCAAACAGGTTTCACACAGTTTATCCTTGTACTTTGCAAAGTATTCCTTTAGTGCATCGTGATATTTTGCGCGGCATTCGGGACAGCCGATGGAGTTAATTTCCAATGAAAGATTTTTAATACCGAGACGGTCAAAAATACTTTTAGCGATGCCGATGATTTCTGCATCGGCAATCGGTGAAGAAGCGCCGAGCATTTCAAGTCCGAACTGGTGAAATTCACGCTGGCGCCCAGCTTGGGTATTTTCATATCTGTAACAAGTGATTGCATAATAAAGCTTAATCGGCAGAGCGTCATTAAACAAACCGTGCTGAAGAACGGCGCGGACTGCTCCGGCGGTACCCTCCGGTCTTAAAGTTATGGAACGCCCGCCTTTGTCGTCAAACGTGTACATTTCTTTTTGTACAACGTCGGTTGTTTCACCCACTGAACGCTGAAAAAGTTTTGTATCCTCAAAAACAGGTGTGCGAATTTCTCCGAAACCATGGAGTTTGGCTTCATCTCTCATAACATTTTCGACTGCCTGCCATTTTTCGGTGTCTTTTGGGAGTAAATCCTGTGTTCCTTTTTGAGATTTAATCAGTTCCATAGCGTTTCTCCTTTATTTAATGTGTTATTGATTCTTTTAAAAACGTTAAGTATTTTATAAATCAGAATATAAAAACCCCCCGTCCCAAATAAAGGGACGAGGGGAAATCCTCGCGGTGCCACCCTTTTTTAAGAGCCTAAGCTCTCCTCAAAAGCCCCGTAACGCGGGGAAGCGTACGGCTCGCGGATGTCTTCGCCAAAACCCTTTTGCGGGCGCGCTTTCAGTCTTGGGCGCACCCTCTCTGTGGCGGGAATTTTGGGTACTCTTTCCGTTCATTGCCGTCTATATGATTATAGATTATGCTTTTGGATTTAAAATATTGCGCCAATCAAGATCGCCGCGCTCCAAGCCGTGTATTAATACTTCGGCTGTGGCGATGTTTGTGGCAACAGGTATATTGTGCATATCGCAAAGGCGCAGAAGGTTCATATCATTCGGTTCGTGCGGCTTTGGATTGAGCGGATCTCGGAAAAATAAAAGCAAGTCCACTTCGTTGCACGCAATTCGTGCGGCAATTTGCTGGTCGCCGCCCTGTGAACCACCTAAAAATCTTTGTATTTCAAGACCGGTTGCTTCTGATACCATTTTACCCGTTGTTCCCGTTGCACTTAATTTATGCCTGCTCAGCACACCGCAGTATGCGATGCAAAACTGAACCATAAGCTCCTTTTTTGCGTCATGTGCTATTAAAGCTATATGCATATCGTTCCCCCCTAAATTAAGGTATTATATAAAGACTGATTATCTCAAAGACTGAAATTTTTATTTTAAAGCCAATGGTACGTGTTCGCCCTCAAGTCTGGCGGCAAGACGGAAAATCGCCGTTACACCGGCTGTTTTTTTAAGACAAGGTGAGGAATTCGCTGCCGCAGCCGCAAGTTCCCAATCGTCGGGTATTACGGCGATAAGCCGAATTCCCGCGTCATCTATAACTGAATCAAGGTTGTTATAATAATTCTGTTTGCGAAAATCCTGTGTGCTGAATCGATTTATTACTAAACGCTGATTATTAATTCCCGCTTTGTCGAGCAGTATTCGCGTTCTGTCCGTATTTTTAAGGCATATCGGGTCAGCAGTCGAAACAACAAGCGCTCGCTCTGCACTTGAAATTGAGCTTAAAAATCCCGCTCCTATTCCGGCGGGGCTGTCAATCAAAATATGGTCGTAAAACCCCTTATACATTGGAATAAGCTGTTTCATAATATCGGGACTTACGATATCATTTTCGTCTGCAGGTGCAGGAAGTAAAAATAAGTTCCTGCAGTATGGGCAGGTATATACTGCTTTTTTGGGTTCGGTTATACCCGATACCACGTCGGAAATATCGAAAACCATTTCTTCGGAAATGTCGAGTATATGGTCAAGACATCCCAATCCGGCATCAGCATCAACTAAAAGAACACGCCTGCCTCTTTCGCAAAGGGCAAGTCCAAGGGCGGCGGTTAAGGTTGATTTGCCAACTCCGCCTTTTCCCGATGCAATTACAGTAACAGCACCCATTTTTAAACCTCATTCACATACTACCACAATAATTAATAGTAGTCAAAGCGTTTTTTGTATTTTATTTCTAAATATAAGAATTAATAAAAATTT
>DHNU01000020.1:0-5478 GCA_002407645.1 Ruminococcaceae bacterium UBA5408 | reverse complement strand
TAAAAATACGCGTCGAAAATATCTTTTGCAACGGTATTTGAAAAACGGCTTGTTGCACCGTGTTCCAAAACAACGGCAACGGCTATTTCAGGATTTTCATACGGAGCAAAACCTATAAATGTAACGTTATCCGACCCCGGGCCTTCAGCAGTACCGGTTTTACCCGCTATTGCTATGCCGTAGTTGCGGAACATTGAACTTGCGGTACCGCTTGTGGCAACAGAACGCATTCCGCTTTTTACATAGTCTATGTTCTTCTGTGATACACCGGCGTTATCGGCTACCTTCGGTGCGGTTTTTGAAACAATGTTTTTTTGTGAATAATCGGTGATTTTATTTACTATATGAGTTTGAAGTCTTGTACCGTTATTGGCAATAGTTGCGCAGTAAGTTGCAAGCTGAAGCGGAGAAAACTGGTTGTCGCTTTGTCCGATTGCTGCCTGAATGGTGTCGCCGCCCTGCCATGTTCCTCCCATAGAAGTACGCTGCTGAGGGCCTGCGAGTTTTCCGGCGCTTTCGTCTATCTCCAATCCGGTTTTAACACCGAGTCCGAGCCTCTTACAGTATAAGTTCATATTTTCTATTCCTGTGCGGAATCCTGTTTCAAAAAAGAAAATGTTGCAGGATTTTGCAAGCGCAGTGTTTAAACTTATAGGTCCGTGATGCCCCATGCATTTTGGGGTAAAAGACGGAGCAAACCGCTCATAAACATGAGTGCAGTCTATTACGGTTGAATTCGTAATACTGTTTTCTTGAAGTGCCGCCATAGCAACGGCGGGTTTAAACGAAGAACCCGGGGTGAAAATACCGTTAAATGCGCGGTTAATAAGCGGCTTTGCTTTATCATTTATCAATGTTGAATAGTAATTTTTATCATTTTTATATTTGTTTAAATCATAGGAAGGATAAGTTGATGCCGCAAGCACCGAAAAATCCTTAACATTTAAAACAACAGCTCCGCCCGCAACGCAGTCTTCACCGTGTTTCGGACCTCTGACAGCCGAAACACTTCTGCCGTATGCCTGAGCGCCATTTACATTGTCTGCAAGGGATTTGTTAAGTACTTTTTGTATTCTGCTGTCTATAGTTAAAAATACTGTATTACCGTTTTTGGGCGGGCTTTTTATTGCCTCTGAAACAAGGGAACCTTTGTTGTTTATTTCAACAACCTTTTCACCCGATTTTCCCCGTAATGTATCTTCATATTTTTTTTCAATTCCGCTTTTCCCGAGTGTGTCGTTTAATGCATACCCTTTTTCCTCTTTTACTTCTAAAACATCGTATTCTTCTTTTGAAATTGCACCCACAGTTCCCATAACATGGGGAATTACCGTTCCGTCCGGATTTTCACGCATAGTGGTAACTTTGACCGTTACACCCGGAAGAATCGGAGAATTTTCACTTACTATAGCAACGGTATCTTTTTTAACGTCCGGTGCAAAAATATACGGATTTGAAACTCCAAACCAGTTTTTCTCCATATTATAGCGAACCGATACGATATCGCGTGTTTCTTTCTTTGGATACCCATTGATTTTATATTTTTTTATAAGTTCCGCCATACAGTCATCGGCAGTGGCGTACTCGTTCATATTTAAAAAATCTTTGGATTTTAATTTTTTAATGTCTTTTTCTTTATCTTTAATAAATTCATATGAACCCTTATTGTTAATTTTTATAGGCAATTCATCGGTCCATTTTTCATTTAAGCTGTTTAAAAGGCTAATCATTTGATAAATTGTTTTGTTTTCGTTTTTTGTGTCCATGTAAGCCTTTTCAAAAACAATTGCATATCCTGTTTTATTAACAGCAAGTCCCACTCCGTTAACGTCGAGTATTTCTCCCCGCGCGGCGTCCATTGTTACAATGGGGGAACGGGTTTTGTCAGCGAGACTCCTAAATTCGGCTCCGTTTATAAGCTGCCAGTCAACAAGGCGCAGTACATAGACAAGCATTATAACAATGACAACCCCTGCACTTATAAAATAGCGAGAATTTTCTTTGAACTTGTCCATTTGCAGCTCCTTTACTCTTTATCATTAATTTGCGTGAACAGGGCTCTGTTAAAATAGTATGTTACCGGCATTATTGCCGCAGTGTATAAAAAGCGCGGCAGATAATGTGCCCAAAGGGCGTAAAAAACGTGTGAATAATTATATAAAATATAGAAAAATACAAACTGCAGAAATACAGTAATACCCGAGCAGATAAGGGAAACCATCATAGAGGTCAAAAAATTTGTTTGAATAAGGTCGGACGCCATTCTTCCGATAATGTAACACATAACCGAAAGTATAAGCCCGTGAAAGCCCATTATTCCGCCTGCACCGAAATCAATCAGAAGACCGCCGTAAAGTCCGAATATCATCCCCGCGGTTTCATTTTCAAAAAGAGCTATTGACAAAGCGGCGGGAATTAATATTATTGGTTTTGCTCCTAAAATTTCAGGAATAAGACCGGGGGTTTCCTGTATCATAAAAACAACGAATAATTCTATTGTATAAGCGAAATACCGAATGAATTTCATTTTGTCCATTCTATTTATCCTCGGTTGAAGTCGTGTCTTTTAAGACTTGTCCCTGTCCCTCAAACGAAGTTATAACCATAACGTCGCGTACCGTTTTGGCGTCGGCAAAAGGTTTAATTTCGGCATAAAGGGAAACGTCGTAGGGAGAATGCTTTACTTCTGTAACCTTGCCTATTGGAAGGTCCCGTGGGAACATACCGCCAAGTCCGTTTGTAACGACGATGTCGCCTGCTTTTACGGTAGTGTCCGCCGCCAAATAAGAAAGTTTTACAAGCCCGCGGTCGGCAAGTTTAATATCGCTGCTGACTACTCCCGAATCGCGGTTAACTTTATCAATGGCACTGATTTTTGTATCGGGCGATAAAATCGAAGTAACCCTGCTGTAACTGGAATTTACACTTGAAATCCAGCCGATAACTCCGTCTTCTGTAATAACAGGGTCGTTAACGGAAATTCCGTAAAGAGTACCTTTGTCTATTTGAAAATCATTAAAAAGGTTTGACGGGTCGCGCCCGATTACCGCCGCAGAAACAGGTTTAAAATCCTGATTTTCGTTTTTTAGTTCAAGGAATTTACGCAGCTGTGCATTTTCCTGCTGATAGCTGTAATATTTGACAAGTTTTTTGTTAAGTTCACTTACCTGTTTTTTAAGAGCTTCGTTTTCAGCTTCAAGCTCGTCCACCGAACGGGCAGCGGACTTTGCCGTCGCACTGGCATTATTTGTAACAACGGTGCTTACTTTCTGCATAGGTGTTGCCGCAAGACCGAAAAGATTTGATACAACACAGCTGTTTGTGCTTGCAGTATAAAGCATAAGGCAGAACATAACGAAAACTATAGTCACCATCACTTTAAAAGAGGCAGAGTTAAAATAATTTTTCAAAACAGCACCCCCTTATTTTAATTTTTATATGTAATATAAGTTATGGCATAGAGTGAAAAAAGCGGAGAGACAATCCCTCCGCCAAACTTATTTCTTGTTGTTTTTATAGTAGGAGGACGGCATTTCAATTTCGAGTCTTTTACCCGTTCCGTCAACAACACAGTCGAGCGGATTTTCGGCAATGTGAACCGGCATTCCGGTTTCCTGCTCTATTAGTTTATCAATACCACGCAGTAAAGCGCCGCCGCCCGTAAGCATGATTCCGTTGTCGATGATATCGGCGGAAAGCTCCGGCGGAGTTTTTTCAAGCGTCGATTTAATTGCGTCAATAATAAGCGACAGCGGGTCTTTTAAAGCTTCACGAATTTCTGTTGCGGTTATTACGATATTTTTCGGCAGCCCGTCAACAAGATTGCGTCCTTTAATTTCTACGGAAGCGTCTTCGTTGTCTTCTGTCGGAAAAGCGGAGCCGATTTTTATTTTGATTTCTTCTGAGGTGCGCTCACCGATAAGAAGATTATATTTCTTTTTTACGTATGATGTAATGGATTCGTCAAATTTATTGCCCGCAACACGTACGGATACGGAAGTGACAATACCGCCGAGCGAAATAACGGCAACTTCAGCTGTACCGCCGCCCAAATCAACTACCATACTTCCGATTGGTTCGTCTACGGGAAGCCCCGCACCGATAGCGGCCGCCATGGGTTCTTCAATAAGCTCAACATCTTTTGCGCCTGCCTGGCGGGCGGCATCCTTAACCGCGCGGCGTTCAACCTCGGTAACACCCCAAGGAATGCAGACAACAATACGAGGCTTTGAAAAAGCTGTGGATTTAACTGCTCTTTTAATAAAATGTTTAAGCATTGTTGCTGTTATATCAAAATCGGCAATAACGCCGTCTTTTAAAGGACAAACCGCGACAATGGAGCCCGGTGTACGTCCAATCATCTCTTTAGCTTGTTTGCCTACTGCCAAAACGGTGTCGGAACGGACATCAACGGCGACAACCGAAGGTTCGCGCATTACAATGCCTTTTCCTTTCATAAAAACGAGTGTATTGGCAGTTCCCAAATCTATACCTATATCCTTAGAAAACATGAGTTTTTCCCCTTTCAAAACAGACGGATTAAAAATCATAATAATTATATTTATTATAACCTTTAAAGAGCCAATTCTCAACAATTATTTTGATTATGCTAAATATTTAGGAGTTTTCATCATTAGAATTTTGTAAATCTTTTAAAATTCGATGAATTTTACCAATAGGCAAACCCATAACGTTGTAAAAATCACCGTTTATTCTTTTAATAAACAATGCACCGCGGCCCTGTATTCCGTAAGCACCGGCTTTGTCGAGCGGTTCACCCGTTTTAACATAAGCATCTATTTCTTCCGGCTTAAGGCTGTAAAATTCTACCGATGTACATTCATGTCCGCGAAAAAGTTTATTGCCTTTAATAATGCAGTATCCCGTATAAACCTGATGAACATTTGCGGAAAGAAGTTTAAGCATGGATTTTGCTTCTTCTTCATTTTTCGGTTTTCCGAGAACACGGCTTTTAAATACAACCAGTGTATCAGCCGCAAGCACGGTGTCGTCGGGATTATTCTTTGCGACAGCTTCGGCTTTTGCAGTTGCGAGAATTTCAACTATTTTAAGGGGAGTGGTTCCGGGGGGAACAATCTCTTTTACATTTGCGGGAACTACTTTAAAATCATAGCCGGCCTTTTGTAAAAGTTCACTGCGTCGTGGTGATGAAGATGCAAGAAGCAGCATAATTTATCTTTACTCCTTAACTTTAATTTTTGTGTAAGATATTATTGCGGTTAAAATCAAAATTGCCTGTGCTATATTTATTTTTACCCAAACTCCAAAAGTTAGTTTAATAACGGATAAATTAAGTTCAACGGGAGAAAAGCCAAAATTCGGCGATGCCGAAAGCCAAGACAGATATTTATTCGAAGAACATGCGTTACCTATAATCTGCCCCAAAACAACGGCCAATAAAAGCAAAATTATTAACAAAACGGTTTTTAAAAAATTATTTTTCATTCCGTTTATCTC
>DHNU01000018.1:6436-7032 GCA_002407645.1 Ruminococcaceae bacterium UBA5408 | reverse complement strand
TTCAGTAAAACAAAGGACAGAACGCAAACTAATAATATGAAAAATATTACTAAAAAAACCAAATGGTTTTGAACATTCCACTTATAGATATATTCTAAAAGAATTGAAACCGATACTCCCAAGCAAAAAAGTTCTATACATAAAATAAGCCAAATATAACAATCCAAATATATGGGTAAAAACTTTTTTCTGCAAGTAAATATTACAATAGCTGCAATCAAAGCCCTTGAAACTATCATATCGATAAAGCGTTCTCCGCTTGCAATGGGAATAATAGAAGAACTGATATTCCAAGATGTCGGCGATATTAAATAATGAATTATTGAAGTGGAAAGCGAATCGACTATGTTAAACATGATTACACAATAGCATGGCCAAAAAATTTTTGCCCCTATTTGATCTTTCATAGCAAAACAGTTATAAGATATAAATACTAGTGTAAACAAAAAAATAACTGTAAAACTTATTGTGATATGGTTTATTAAAAAAAGAGTTGATGCAAATATAAAGCAAAATAAATAAGGAATCCAATTTTTTTTATATTTCGGAGTCATGACACTGTGAAATAGCAACATGGTTATTCCACAATCAAAAAT
>DHNU01000018.1:612-6145 GCA_002407645.1 Ruminococcaceae bacterium UBA5408 | reverse complement strand
CATACATAGTTTAAATTAATTGTAAATGAACGGAAACAATTAAAAAATGGAGGGTTCGGAAGTAAATTATTTATTTTTTTAAATGGAAGACGATATGGTATACAGTCATCCAAAGTATATAGATTAGTGTAATGCTTTACTGCTTCTATATAAACTATTTGGTTAGGATAATAACAGTCAATTTCTGTTGTGGTTGTTGGAATAATAATTTTTGGGGGTTTATTTTGAAGCCTTTTTTGGTAAAGTCTATCCATGCATTTATCTATATCTGATTGGATGCTTGGCTTTATTATATAAGACATTGCTTGTACATCATATCCGCATATTGCAAGTTCTTTGTGACTTGTGAAAAATATAATGGATATATGCTGATTATGATCTCTTACAAGTTTTGCAAAATCAAGACCGTTAATTACAGGCACTTCAATATCTAAAAATAAAACATCATGAAGACAAGCTATAGAAACCTCTTTATATGAAAGCTCATTAACACAATCTATATTTATATGCAAATTTTTTTGTTTTGCCCAGTGATTTAATTGATTACTTATTGTTGATGAATCCGTTAAACTGTCCTCAGCTAAAAAAATGTTTAATTTCACAGCATTATATCCTATATCACACTTTCTCACAAAATCAATAATTCGTGAATTTTTTAATTTTAAGAATTTAAAATATTAATATTAATATATATAATTATAATAAATAATTATCAAAAATCAATACTAATTTGATATTTATTTAACATTTTCGTCATTTCGTGCATGAAAATCGACATTTCGTGCAACTTTTGTTGCATTTTACATTAAAATGGTCTATTATAATTATAAAATAAAATTTAGGAGGTTGAAGTATTATGAAAAAGACATTTAAGAAATCAGTTACAAGAGCATGTGCAAAGGTATTTAATACCGCAGCTAATGCAGCTGCTCAGACACCATGCTGGGGTCCTCACTATCAACCAAAAACACCTAAAAAATTACGCAAATAATTCTTAACTACATTTCAAAAATTACTTAAGAGCATATGTAATTCGGAAATATCGTGATAAAAATACTTAAGATCCGTAAATCGGTCGATTTTTATTGCAAATCAAGTTCTCGGCTGACCTGCTCGACGAAACGATAGACCACTTTCACATTCTGACTGCGCTTTCCGTAAGTAACGGTAAGTTCATCAATTTCAATGTGATATGTGGTCTATTGCTCTTTTATGGGCTTACGGTCAAGTTCCTGTAAACTCAAATATTTATGTATTACCGCCGCCAAATTTTGGATGTCGGCGGCATTTTAATTTCGTACAGAAGCGTGTCAAGGCGTTCTGCCCGTTTTTTATTTTGTCATACCGATTAAAGCAGCTCCGATTGCGCCGTTAAACTGCGAATAATTCGCTTTATAAATGTCGCACATCAACTCATCCTCCAGTGCCAGCCGCAGCGCATCATTTTCTGCGCCGCCCCCTGTCATAAGTACGTCGCCGTCCGATTTATATTTGCGCGCCATTTTGGCAATACGGTTTGCCATGGCTATGTGCATACCGGCAAGGATATCGCTCCGACTTTTCTTTTGAGCAAGGAGAGAGATTACTTCCGTCTGGGCGAAAACGGCGCAGGTGCTGTTGATTTGACAGGGATCGGTACTCTCTTTGGCAAGCGAAGCAATTTTATCGATTGTGGTTTCCAAAAGATCAGCCTCTTCAATGCCCTTAAATAATCGTACTGTTTTCAGTAAATCCAAATAATTTTTCATAAAGACCTCTTTCGTTGTAATTCCAACAGACTTATTAATTTAAGAATAGTAAACTCAAAGCATAAAGTAAATAATAACTTGAAGAAATCACTCAGAAAAGAGGTAAACGGAATATGATTCGAAAAATTATCAGAATTGATGAAGAGAAATGTAACGGCTGTGGGATGTGCGCGAAGGCCTGCCACGAAGGGGCAATCGGAATGGTAAACGGAAAGGCAAAGCTTCTCCGAGACGATTATTGTGACGGTCTCGGCGACTGCCTCCCAACCTGTCCGACAGGAGCTATCAGCTTTGAGGAACGCGAAGCGAAAAAATACGACGAAGCCGCCGTAAAGAAAAGCAAGCTAATTAAGCAGGGAGAAACTCTTGCCTGCGGATGCCCGGGCACACAGTCTAATATCATCCATCGGGAAAACGAGTGTGAATGTGATGCCGCTAAGCCTAATACCGGCGAAAACAGAAGCCAGTTGTCACAGTGGCCTGTTCAAATCAAGCTTGCATCTGTTAACGCTCCGTATTTTGCGGATGCCAACCTTTTAATCGCCGCCGATTGTACAGCCTATGCTTACGGCGATTTTCACAACAGGTTTATCAAAAACAAAATAACCTTGATTGGCTGCCCAAAGCTTGACGAAGGCGATTACAGCGATAAGCTGACAGAAATTATTAAAAACAACAACATTAAAAGTGTTACAGTCGTCAGAATGGAAGTCCCATGCTGCGGTGGAATTGAAAATGCCGTAAAAAGGGCGCTTCAAAACAGCGGCAAAATGATTCCATGGCAAGTAGTAACGATTTCAACCGACGGTAAAATCCTTGATTGACAGAGAGTATCATAATTGTAAAGATTAATTCTAACCTATTGAAGATTGAATATTAAAGGAGGAAATACGATGAGTATGTTTTGTTATCAATGTCAGGAAACCGCGGGCGGCAAGGGCTGCACAATGCGCGGCGTGTGCGGAAAATCCGAGGAGGTTGCAAAGCTGCAGGACCTTCTAATCTACACGCTGAAGGGCATTTCCGAAATCGTAGTCAAAGGGGAAATTGATGTCAAAAGCCTCGGCGAAACAAACTATGAGGTATTAAGCAGCCTGTTCATGACAATCACCAACGCGAATTTCGATGCTGACTTGATTGAAAAGCAGATTAAAAAAATGATTGCCATTAGAGATGAACTTAGGAATTCCGCTGCTTGCGAAGATTTACACGACGCGGCAAAATTCAGAGTAAGTTCCAGAGCGTCGATGCTTGAAAAAGCCGATTCCGTCGGGGTGCTGTCAACTGCAGATGAGGACGTACGGTCTCTTCGCGAGATGATTACATACGGCCTTAAGGGTATGGCGGCCTACACCGAGCACGCAAAAAACATTGGAAAAGAAGATTTGACAATCAATGCCTTTCTCTACGAGGCACTGGCGGCAACACTGGATGACTCCCTCACCGCTGACGATTTGGTCGCGTTGACGCTGAAAACAGGCGAATACGGTGTAAAGGCAATGGCTCTTTTGGATGAGGCAAACACATCGCGGTTCGGTAATCCTGAAATTACCAAAGTCAATATCGGCGTCAGAAAAAATCCCGCAATTCTGATTTCCGGCCATGACCTTACCGATTTGGAACAACTATTGGAACAGACAAAAGGCACCGGCGTAGATGTATATACCCACAGCGAGATGCTGCCCGCCCACTATTACCCCGTTTTTAAGAAATATGAGAATTTTGTTGGAAACTATGGCAATGCATGGTGGAAGCAGCTTGAAGAATTTGCATCCTTCCATGGCCCCGTTCTGTTTACAACCAACTGCATCGTCCCGCCAAGAAGCGAGGAGGTCAAAGGCAGAATCTTTACAACGGGTTCCACCGGTTATCCCGGCTGTCGTCACATTGAATCAGACAAGAACGGCAAAAAGGATTTTTCTGAAATTATCGCACTTGCCAAAACTCTTCCCGCACCCGATGAAATTGAGACCGGCAGCATTGTCGGCGGATTTGCTCATAATCAGGTATTTGCTTTGGCAGACAAAATCGTCGATGCCGTCAAATCCGGTGCAATCAAAAAGTTCTTTGTTATGGCCGGCTGCGACGGGCGCATGAAGTCCAGAGAATATTACACCGAATTTGCCAAGAAGCTCCCTAAGGATACGGTGATTCTCACTGCCGGATGTGCTAAGTATCGCTATAATAAGCTGAACTTAGGCGATATCGGCGGAATCCCGAGAGTCCTTGACGCCGGTCAGTGCAACGATTCCTATTCGCTTGCTCTCATCGCACTTAAGCTTAAGGAAGTGTTCGGCCTTGACGATATCAACAAGCTGCCGATTGTCTTCAATATCGCTTGGTACGAACAAAAGGCAGTCATTGTGCTTTTGGCACTGCTGTATCTTGGCGTGAAGAATATCCACCTCGGTCCCACGCTTCCCGGTTTCCTCTCCCCCAATGTGGCCAAGGTTCTGATTGAAAAATTCGGAATCGCAGGTGTCGGAACAGTTGACGACGACATCAAACTGTTTATGAATGACTGATATTGCGAACATTTGGGACTTTAAAAACAATTAAAAAGGGCATGAACTCTTACTGAGTTCATGCCCTTTTTGTTTAACAATATTAGTTATAGTATTTTCTGCCTTTATATGCATAAATGCCACCGACTAAAATATTTGCATAATACGTTATTATTCTCCATATGAGTATTGCCGGTATAATTGCCGATTTGAAAAACATACCGAAGAAGATGTAAAAGCTGCCTTCTGCACCGCCTGAAGCGCCCGGTAAAGGCACAAATGCACTTACCATGGTTACGAATACCTGAGCCGCAACCATCGTTGTAATAGACGCTGTATTCATATTAAAGCTACGGTAAATAAAATAAGGAATTAGACTATTTAAAGTAATTTGTACTATTGTAACAGCAATAACATTAACATACAGTTTAAACGAATTTCCCATTAGTTTTGAAGCGTCATGAAATATTTCCAGTTGGCTGTGAATTTTCTCATAACGTTCCTCAGGATGTCTGCAAAGTTTAATTTTATTTAAAAAGTGAATAACGGAATAAACTATTTTATCCGTTGTAGTTTCACTTATCATAAACAGTATAACAAGTGCAATAAAAGTACCGTTTGTAACAAGACCTATAATAGTTACAAAAGAAAAATTGCTTACAGAAGTTTGAAAAAAGCGAAGTTTTGCGGCCACTAAAACAAGTGAATATAAGACCATAACAACTTGGTAAGTTATTGTTTTAACCGCAATAATCGAACCTGCCTTACCGGTATCCATACCCATTTTACGCATAGTGTAAATTTGCATAGGCTGACCCCCGGTTGAAAACGGAGTTATCGCGTTATACAAAAGCCCAATCATACCTACAAAAAATGATTTCCGATATCTCCACTCCGGATATAAGTGAATACAAAGTAGGTTTAATGCAAATCCCTCGGAAATCCAGCAAAGGACTGCCGCTCCTACTGCAATTAAAAGCCATTGTAATTTAAGCGTTAATATGATTTCGCCCATAGCTGTTATTCCATCTGTTGTGTATAAAAAGTATAAAAGTATACCTATAGAAAGTCCTAAGGTAATTATAACAAAAAGATTCTTTTTTATTGATTCTGCCATATTTTATCTCCATATGTTCCATTTTGCTAAAATTAAGAACAATACTATTATATTCTGCATAATATAAATAATTTATCCAAATATGTTAGGCATTAAAAATATGATAATTTATAATTACATTATATAAGATCCAAAACACCCAAAATTTTAACCCGCTTATTATA
>DHNU01000018.1:0-370 GCA_002407645.1 Ruminococcaceae bacterium UBA5408 | reverse complement strand
TGCATAATATGTTACAGGATAAGCCCAATTTGGTATGAAAGGAGAAACACAATGGAAGATAAGAAAATGACGAACAACGAAGCCTGTGTGCTGGTAGTCCCGCCTTTCCCTGAAAAAACACCTGTTGCAATGGCTTATGTTCCGTTTCAGCAATTCGGCAATATGTATGAGCCGGAAAAAGGTTTTGAAGCCGGCACTATGTTTCCGGATCTTGACAAGCCGTTTTGGGGCGGAAGGGGTGTTCTTAAATGAATGAACAGGAACGTTTGCTTAGAAGAATCCGCTCCCATCAATTTGCAATGTGGGAGCTTCATATTTTTTTAGATACACATCCAAACGACTGTAAAGCAGCACAAAAACTTGAAGGATA
>DHNU01000076.1:16010-17377 GCA_002407645.1 Ruminococcaceae bacterium UBA5408 | reverse complement strand
ATTAAAATTATTTCACCTAAGCGTTTAAACAGAGTTAAAAGCATCAGAACAATGCCGTATCCCGGATTTCCTACAGACGCACAGGCTCCTGTAATGGCAATGACCACTCTTGCAAGCGGCACAAGTATTTTTATAGAAAATATATTTGAAAGCCGATACAAACATGTTGGGGAATTGCTTCGCTTGGGTGCAAATATAAAGGTTGAAGGAAGAGTTGCAGTTGTCGAAGGAGTGCAGCGGCTGTCCGGAGCACCCGTAGAAGCCACGGATTTACGTGGAGGCGCGGCGCTTGTTGTGGCGGGGTTGGCGGCTCAGGGTACAACTGAAATTTTTGGAATAAAGCATTTGGACAGAGGATATGAAAGCATAGAAAAAAACCTCTCTTTGCTCGGTGCAAAAATTAAGCGAACTTAATCCGACGTTCGGAGGAATGTTAATGAACAGGAATCCTAATAATATAAATTCAAAAACAATACCAAGAGTTTATGATAAAAGAACAGGAGAATATCGCCCGGCTTCTACATGGGACAAACAAAATGAGGAAATTAAAAAACGAAAAAAAAGATATGCAACGCCTCAAAAACGTGCGAGCATTAGAAAAAAGAGAAGGCGCCATGCAATAATATTGTTTAATATATTTATATTTATATTAGCAGTTGTAGGGGCAATTGTTGTTTCATTGACTGTTTTGTTTAAAATAGATACCATTGAAGTTTTAGGACAGTCAAGGTATAAAGCAGAAGACATAATTAAAATTGCAGATATTAAAAAAGGAGAAAACCTATTTCTTGCAAATACAAAAGAAGCAAAAAATAATATCTTACAAAAACTTCCGTATATTGGAGAAGTAAAAATTTCTCGTAAACTTCCGGCAAAAATGACCATTGAAGTGAAATCAGAACCGATTTGCGGTGCTGTTGAGTATAAGGGGAAATATGCTATTATAAGTGAAAACAGTAAAATCCTTGAAATTGCAAATAAAATTCCAAATAATTGTGCAACAATTAAAGGAATGGAGATTTCCAAAGCAGAGGTTGGAAAAAATATAATTTATAAGGATAAAACAAAACAAGAAAATTTTACAAAACTCACAGCCGCTATTCATAATAATAAGCTAAATAAAATAACAACCATAAACTTAACAAATCCATATAAAATTGAAATAACATACGATGGAAGAATAATAATGAATTTGGGGATTCCATCGGATTTGGATTATAAAATACGTTTTGCAAAGAGTATTTTAGATGAGGGTAAAATCAAAGAAAATGAAAAAGGTACATTAAACCTTTCTGTCGCCGCACAAGACAATCAAGCTTATTTTGCCCCGGTTTATTAGATTTCACGATTTATCCGGCTAAACTCTT
>DHNU01000076.1:5707-15730 GCA_002407645.1 Ruminococcaceae bacterium UBA5408 | reverse complement strand
AATTATGGACGTATATAAGGAGGATGTAGCACATGTCTTTCGAAATTGATAATGACTTTGACAACATAGTGCAGATTAAAGTAATAGGTGTAGGCGGAGGCGGCGGAAATGCCGTTGACCGTATGGTTTCAATGGGTGTGCAGGGGGTCGAATTTATCAGTGTTAATACTGACAGACAGGCACTTAACCGCTCAAAAGCAACACAGAAAATTCAAATAGGAGAAAAAGTTACCCACGGAAAGGGCGCCGGTTCTAAACCAGAGATGGGCCAAAAAGCGGCGGACGAAAGCCGCGAAGCTATTGCAGCGGCGATTCGTGGCAGTGATATGGTATTTATTACAGCAGGAATGGGCGGCGGTACCGGAACAGGTGCTGCTCCTATAGTTGCGGAAATAGCCCGTGATATGGGAGTCCTCACGGTTGGAATTGTTACTAAGCCGTTCGATTTTGAGGGACGCCGCCGTATGGAACAGGCTGAAAACGGAATTTCTGCTTTGCGTGAGCATGTCGATTCATTAGTGGTTATTCCTAATGAAAGATTGAAACTTGTCAGTGAACAGCGAATCACCCTTATAAATGCATTTTCAGTTGCCGACGATGTTTTACGTCAAGGCGTTCAAAGTATATCAGATTTGATTAAACTTCCGGGTCTTGTCAATTTGGACTTTGCTGATGTTACGGCTGTAATGAAAGATGCAGGTTATGCACACATGGGCGTTGGAAGGGCTTCCGGTAAAGATAAAGCCGAAGCTGCGGCCAATATGGCAATTTCAAGCCCACTCCTCGAAACAGCTATCAACGGTGCAAAGGGTGTAATTATCAATATTACTTCTTCACCTGATATAGGCCTTGACGAAATTGAAACAGCGTCCACAATGATTTCAGCACAGGCTCATCCTGATGCGAACATTATTTGGGGTGCTGCATTCGATGAGGGTATGGACGACGAAATGAGTGTAACAGTTATAGCTACGGGATTTCCAACAAGCGACGGTTCTGCTTTTAATGATAATAAAGAAGAAGAGAGCCAAAACTTCGAAGAACCTGTAAAAGATGACAACAAGTCTGACAATATTGATGAAGAAGATTTTACGGATATAATGTCAATATTCAATCGTAAATGATTTTTACATAGCAGTTATATACTTTAAGCGGATACAGTTAGTATCCGCTTATTATATTGGTAAAATGCTTAACGTTTATATTAATGGTTCTTTAACAATGGTTGGTAGAACTTTGAAACTTAATTAAATTATACCTACCACAATATTTAATATAGAGTCTAAAAAATTAACATGTTTAGAATATAATTTACAGCGAATAATATAGTTAAAACATTATGATTAAAGATGATAATGCACATAATGTGTGACTTTAATTATCCTAATTTGTTCAAATTTAGCCGTATAAGACATTTTAGCCTTGAATTATACAATTATTGCTTAAAATACACTTCATGCTCTTGTAATCTCGCTGTATTATGTTATAATAGCCTTTGTGATATTAGCTTTTAAAAATATTTACATACATTGGGGGTGGCATTGTGAAACCTGACCCTTTGAGTCGGTACTTTAATAAATCTAATAAATTTAATAAAGGAGATGAGTGCGATGCTATCCTATTTCAAGACTATTGACGGTCACATCTCTCAAATTTCTTCCTGTGAGCCGGGTTGCTGGATTAACTGTGTTGCTCCAACTGATGAGGAAATTAACAGCCTAATTACCGACTTTAAAATTGAGCCGGATTTTTTTAGAGCTGCGATGGATGAAGAGGAATCTTCACATATTGATAATGAAGACGAAAACACGCTTATTATTATTGATATTCCCGCTATTGACAAGGCAGGGGATAATATTACTTATACTACCACACCGGTGGGATTAATTATTACAGAGAAAAATGTTATTACAGTTGCAACAAAGGATAATCCGATTTTAAACGAATTTTCTGAAGATGTTGTAAAGGGTGTTCAAACTAATTTAAAAACACGTTTTATCCTTCACTTTATGCTTCGTGTGGCAACAAAATATTTGCAGTACTTGAAACAAATAGATAAAATAAGCAATTTGGTTGAAAAAGAACTTCGCAAATCAATGAAAAATTCAGAGCTTATTCAACTATTGGATATTGAAAAATCTTTGGTTTATTTTTCTTCTTCACTTAAGGCAAATGAAATAACAATTGAAAAGATTATGCGTGGACGTGTAGTTAAACTGTACGAAGACGACCAGGATTTAATTGAGGATGTACTGATTGAAGTTAAGCAGGCAATTGAAATGTCAAATATATATCTGAACATCCTTTCGGGAACTATGGATGCTTTTGCATCTGTAATTTCAAATAACTTAAATATTGTTATGAAGGTTTTGGCATCTATAACTTTGCTGATTTCCATTCCAACTGTCATATCGGGTATTTATGGTATGAATGTTACGGGAGTTCCATTTGCAAACTTTTGGTTCCCTGTCGGGTTGTGTATTTTCAGCATGGGAGTAACTTATATTATACTGAGAAAGAAAAATATGTTTTAGTTATTATTATATAAAAATTGATACGGGGACTGCAAAGCAGTTCCCTATTGTAATAATTAGGGGGTAATTATGGGGAGAATTAGTATAAATACTAAAGATATTAGTGAAGCGGCTAAAACACTTCAAGCAGGGGATAAAATCCTTTTAAGCGGAACAATATATACAGCCCGTGATGCCGCTCATAAGCGTATTTTTGATTTAATTGATAAAGAAGAAAAACTTCCGTTTGAGCTAAAAAATGCAACGATTTATTATGCAGGGCCTACTCCGTCGCCAAAAAATCTTCCTATAGGAGCCTGCGGGCCGACCACTTCTTCAAGAATGGATGTTTTTACACCGCGCCTACTTGACATGGGACTTAAATGCATGATAGGAAAAGGCGGGCGTTCCTCGAAAGTTGTGGAAGCAATTAAACGCAATAACGCAGTTTATCTTTGTGCAATTGGAGGCGCAGGTGCTCTTGCAGCTAAATGTGTTCGTTCATTAAAAGTAATAGCCTTTCCGGAGCTGGGTTGTGAATCAATAAAAGAACTTGAAATAGAAAATTTTCCTTTATTTGTTGCAATCGACTGCAAAGGAGGCAGTCTTTTCGAGGTGTGATATATGTATAATTTTTTGATACGAACTTTTATTAAAGATTATCAAAATGTAAGTGACAACAAAGTAAGAGAAAGATACGGTAAGTTTTCCGGTATAGTCGGTATAGTTACCAACATTATTCTGTTTACAATAAAAATAATTACCGGCTTTTTATTTCACAGTATTTCAATTACAACGGACGCAATAAATAACCTGTCTGACTCCGGTTCATCGCTTGTAACTCTGATAGGCTTTAAACTCGCAGGTAAACCAGCAGATGAAGAACACCCTTACGGGCATGAAAGAATCGAGTATATATCGGGACTTATTGTTTCGTTTATCATTGTTATGCTTGGTTTACAGCTTGTACAAAATTCTTTTGATAAAATAATTAGCCCTGATGTGCCTGAATTCAGCGTAATAACAGTTGTCGTTTTAATAGTTTCTATACTAATAAAAATATGGCAGGGCTTTTTTTATAAGACAATCGGAAGTAAAATAAACTCAAGCACCATAACAGCTACTGCAGTTGACAGCCTTAACGATGTGTATTCAACCGGAGCTGTACTTTTGGGAATAATAATTACCTATTTTACCGGTTTTAACCTTGATGGATATATTGGTGTAATCGTTGCAGTATTAATTATGGTTACAGGTGTTCGACTAATACTGGAAACAAGCAACCCACTCTTGGGAGTGGCACCCACAAAAGAGTTTGTAGATGAAATTTACTCCGGTATAATGAATTACGAAGGAATTTTAGGAATTCATGACTTGCATGTTCACAATTACGGACCGGGGCGCTGTTTTGCTTCTGTGCATTGTGAAGTTTCATCAGAACAAGACATTATGATAAGTCATGATATTATTGATAATATTGAAAAAGATTTTCTTAATAAAAAGGATATACATCTTGTAATTCATCTTGACCCGATAGTTACGAATGATGAGCGGACGAATAAACTCAGAGAACAGGTTAGAGATATTATTAAACAGATATCACCTAAAATCAGCATGCATGACTTTCGTGTTGTGTGGGGAGTAACACACTCAAATTTGGTTTTTGATATCTGCGTTTCATTCGAGTTTTCCATTAGTGACAGCGAACTTGTTGAAAAAATCACAAATGAAATAAAAAAATTGGACTCAACATATTACACTGTAATTACCGTTGACCACGACTATATTCCGGCGGATGAAAACGGATTATAATGCGTTAGATTTTGTAATTATATTAACTTAAAAATAATTTAACAATTATTTACTTGAAATTTTCCTGTGAATGTATTAAAATGATTTTAGCACTTGATTAATAAGAGTGCTAAAATCTTTTTTAATAGAGGGATTGATTATGGCATTGAAACAGTTTAAAGCAGAATCCAAACGGGTTTTGGATTTAATGATTAATTCTATTTATACTCACCGTGAAATTTTTTTGCGTGAACTTATATCAAACGCAAGCGACGCTATCGACAAGCTGTATTACCGCACATTGAGCGACGGTGATACCGGACTAAACCGCGATGATTTTTGCATAAATATAGTACCCAATAAAGAAAATCGTACACTTACAATTTCCGATAACGGTTGTGGAATGACAGAAGAGGAACTTGACAATAACCTCGGCACAATTGCAAAAAGCGGTTCTTTAAATTTTAAAAAGGAAAACGAGAGCAAAGAGGATATCGAAATAATAGGTCAATTCGGTGTCGGCTTTTATTCCGCTTTTATGGTAAGTGAACAAGTTACTGTAATAAGCAAACCCTACGGAAGTGATAAAGCTTATAAATGGCAAAGCGCCGCTACAGAAGGCTATACAATTGAACCTTGTGATAAGGATCAGCACGGTACAACAATTATACTTAAGATTAAGCCAAACAAAGATGACGAAAATTATGATGAATATTTCGACACATACACTATTAAAAATATAGTAAAGAAATATTCCGACTATATCCGTTACCCAATTAAGATGGACGTTGAAAAGAGCCGCTTAAAAGAGGGAAGCAAGGACGAATACGAAACTTATACAGAAAACGAAACTCTTAACAGCATGGTTCCACTTTGGCGTAAAAATAAAAATGAAATAACCGAAGAAGAGTATAACCAGTTCTATAAAGATAAATTTATGGATTATCAGAACCCGTTAAAGGTTATTCATTCAAATACTGAAGGAACAGCAACATATAATGCATTGCTGTTTATTCCTTCAAAAGCTCCGTTCAATTTCTATACAAAGGACTATGAAAAGGGACTTCAGCTTTATTCAAACGGCGTTATGATTATGGATAAATGTGCTGATTTATTGCCTGATTATTTTAGTTTTGTCCGCGGTTTGGTTGACTCTCAGGATTTATCGCTTAATATATCCCGTGAAATGCTGCAGCATGACCGCCAGCTTAAGATTATTGAAAGCCGTTTGGAAAAGAAGATTAAATCCGAGCTTGAAAATATGCTTAAAAACGAACGTGAAAAATATGAGGAGTTCTTCAAGAATTTCGGATTACAATTAAAATACGGTATTTATCAGGACTACGGCGCTCATAAAGAATTTTTGCAGGATTTACTCCTTTTCTATTCTTCAAGCGAAAAGAAACTTGTCACGCTTAAAGAATATGTTACCCGCATGAAAGAAGACCAGAAATATATTTACTATGCTGCGGGCGAAACGGTTGAAAGAGCAGATATGCTGCCGCAGACAGAAGCACTGAAGGATAAAGGATACGAAATACTTTATCTGACTGAAGGTGTTGATGAGTTTGCAATCCGCATGATGATGAAGTACGACGACAAAGAATTCCGCTCTGTTTCTGCGGATGATTTAGGACTGGAAACCGAAGAAGAAAAGAAAGAAGCAGCAAAAAAAGTTGAGGAAAACAAGGACATGCTCGACTTTATGAAAGATGCTCTTGACGGTAAGGTCAGTCAGGTTATACTTTCACAGAAACTTAAAACACATCCTGTGTGCTTGTCTACAGAAGGCGCGATTTCCATTGAAATGGAAAAGGTTTTAAACTCTATGCCGTCCGACCAAAAAGTTTCCGCACAGCGAGTTCTCGAAATAAACGCAAACCATCCGATATTTGAAAAGCTTTGCGATTTATATAAAAACAATAAAGATACTTTGAAAGAATACACATCTTTGCTTTATACACAAGCTTTATTGATTGAGGGAGTTTCAATAGAGAACCCTGTTGACTTTTCAAACAAGATTTGTAATTTAATGATATAGTATATAAATAAAAATCCGTCACTAACCGTTTTGTGCGGCTGTGACGGATTTTATTTTGTGGCTTTTATCAGTCAAATACACCTGTTGAAAGATAACGTTCACCTGTATCTGGCAAAAGCGCAACAATAAGCTTACCTTTGTTTTCGGGGCGCTTTGCAAGTTCCACAGCGGCATGAACAGCCGCACCCGATGAAATACCTACTAAAAGCCCTTTTTCACGTGCAAGACGTTTTGTTGTCGAAAGAGCATCATCATTTTCGACTGCAATTACTTCGTCCAAAATATCTGTATTCAAAATATCGGGAATAAATCCTGCTCCGATACCCTGTATTTTATGCGAACCCGATTTCCCTTTTGTGATAACAGGGGAAGAAGCCGGCTCAACACCTACAATTTTAATATTAGGATTGTGTTCCTTTAATGCCTCTCCGGTTCCTGTAATTGTTCCTCCTGTGCCGATTCCTGCAACAAAAATGTCAACTTTACCCTCTGTATCACGCCAAATTTCCGGCCCTGTTGTGGCTTTGTGAGCGGCAGTGTTTGCCGGATTGGTAAACTGTCCGGGAATATAGGAGTTTGGTATTTGTTTTGCAAGTTCGTCAGCTTTTTCAATTGCACCCTTCATACCTTTTGCCCCGTCTGTAAGTACCAGTTCAGCACCCAAAGCAGAAGCGAGCCTGCGGCGTTCCAAACTCATGGTTTCAGGCATTGTAAGGATTATACGGTAACCCCTTGCCGCCGCAACAAAAGCAAGCCCAACACCTGTATTTCCGCTTGTTGGCTCAATAATTGTTGTGTCCTTATTAATAAGACCCTTTTCTTCGCCGTCTTTAATAAGAGCATAGCCTACTCTGTCCTTAACTGATGAAAGAGGGTTGAAATATTCGAGTTTTCCCAAAACAGTAGCATTAATATCTTTGTTTATATTTGGATTTGAAAGTTCCAATAGTGGTGTATTTCCAATTAATTCTGTCAGATTTTTTGCGATTGACATTTTAAATATCCCCTTTAATATAGTCTTATTTATAATTATAGTATTTATTTAATGTATTAACAACCGGTGAGTGTACACATACAGTAAATATTGCTGCGACTATTTAGAAATTTAAAAATTTTCATAGGATTACCTCCAATATTTAACTCCTACTAAATTAGTAATATATTAACTCGAAATAGCGGTATTGTCAATATAAATCCGCGAATTTATTGTCAGAAGTTAAAAAACATAGTATCATAGTATAAACAGTAATTTATTTATTAAATAAAATTATAGGAAAGGGGATATATATGAAACTTTCTACAAAGAGCCGCAATGCGCTTGAAGGAATGCTTTATATCGCTGTTTACGGTGAAAACCGACTTGTAAATACAAGAGAGATTGCCGCTAAACTTAAAATTTCTCCGACATATATGGAACAGATATTTTACAGCCTGAAAAAATCGGGATTGGTTACAACGGTACGCGGTTCAAAAGGCGGGTTTGCTCTTGGGCTTGATGATGAAAAGATTACAGTTGGTATGATAATTCGTGCTATAGACGGGAGCATGGTTCCAGTCAAATGCGTTAAAAATATTGCTTCCTGTAAAAGTCAAGTTCGCTCTAACTGTTTAAGCAGAAATGTTTGGGTTAAAATTACACATGCAATTTTAGAAGTTGCCGATAAATTGACACTGAAAGATTTAAAAGATAAATACCTTGCAGAGCGGGGGGTTAGTTAATGAAGATATCAACAAAAGGAAGATACGGGCTGCGTGCTTTGATAGATTTGGGGATACACTGTGAAAAAGGGTGCGTTTCCCTTTCAGATATAGCACAGCGTCAAGATTTATCTCTTAATTATCTTGAAAATATTTTTTCTAATTTGAAACGCGCAGAATTGGTAATAGGCATTGCGGGTGCTCAAGGCGGATATGTTTTAGCAAAATCTCCCGAAAATATTGCTTTGGAGGAAATTCTATCTGCACTTGAGGGAGATATGTCAGTTTACGATACAGCAGGGGAACAGACTGAACTCGGTGATTTTTTAAACAGAAATGTCTGGGATGTTATAGACGCTAAAGTTGACAATATACTTAAAAATACAACCTTGCAAGACCTGTTAAACAGTATTCAACATAAAAATGCGTCAGCCGACTGCTCAAAATTATGACACTAAAATGATAAAACTAAACTTTCCGAATGTGAATGAATTACACCCCATATATAGACAAAATGATATAATGTCTAATATATGGGGTGTAATTAATAACTGTTTTTATTTATTGTTGGGCGATTAAATTACATCTTTCTATATTTTTTTACTCTTTTAAGGTTTCTTTTTTTGCGGTTATAAATAAGCGCGAGAATAATATAAATAATTAAAAGTATAATTATAATAATTGCAATAGCTATAAACCAACCGGATGAAAATATAGATTTTATTGTTTCGGTCGAATGAACAAGTTCACTGTGTTCCACACTTTCGGAGGCAACTAAATTTACGGTTGCAATTTTTTGGTTAGCATAACTTAGTGTTGCCGTACCAACCTTTTGCCCTTTTTTTATCGGTGCTTCAATTTTTTCCGGAATGTTCTTTTCAATAATTACACTTTGAGCTGATACATTTTTAGGAAGTATTGCGGCATAATCTTTTTCCGCAACGAGAAGAAGCTTATCTTTATTCCAGGCATACTGCAGGTTAGCTTCCCCTACAGGGTCATCTTTACGCAATACATTTTTAAGTTCCAAGTTTGTAAGAGCCCATTTATAAAGGTTTTTAGAATCGACCATTTCTGCTCTTTTGCTATCTTCAGGGCCGCCCAGTGCAACACACATATAACTGTATCCGTCAGCTGTGGCGGTAGAAACAAGACAATAACCTGCTTCATCGTGATGTCCTGTTTTTATTCCGCGGGCATATATATAGTAGTATTTTCCGCCGAGCGCATTTTTGTCAATAAGTAAATTGGTTGTGCAAAGTGTCCGGTTGTTTTCTGCATTTGGTCCGCCTGACGGTTTATAAGTATAACGTGTTTGGGAAGTTATTTCAGTAAAATGAGGAAGTCCCATAGCGTATTTGGTAATTTTGTAAAGGTCATGTGCGGTTGTATAATGATTTGGATCATGTAAACCGTGTGGATTTTCAAAGTGGGTATTTGTACACCCAAGTTCTTTTGCCTTTTTGTTCATTAAATCTACAAACTTACTTATATCGCCTTTTCCTACATAGTCGGCAAGTACCATAGCAGCATCATTTCCACTTGGTATCATCATACAATTTAAAAGCTGAAACGCTGTTAAAATATCTCCTTCTTTAATACCTGAAAGTGAACTGCCCGTACCGAGAAGTCTGTCGACAACTTCTTTGTTTACTGTTATTTTAGTATTGTCAAGGTCTTTTATTTGTTCACTCACTATAATGAATGTCATTATTTTTGTAGTGGAAGCCGGCGCACGGCGCTTATTTTCATTTTTTTTGTAAACAACTGTATCTGTATCCAGGTTAATAAGTTCAATTGCGTCACAGCTTGTTTGTACATTTGTTTTAAAAGTAGTAGCATTAGCTTTTAAAGGAGTTATATAAGAAAATATTAAGCATATAGTTAACATAAAAATCATTGATTTTGTAATCTTTTTTTTCATAGAACTTTTTCCCCCAATGTGATATTATATAATTTAGATTGAAATTAATTTTTATA
>DHNU01000076.1:3975-5423 GCA_002407645.1 Ruminococcaceae bacterium UBA5408 | reverse complement strand
ATAGGGGATGACTTATACACCATCATTAAAAATAATCTATTTAAACCAACGGAGGACTAAATTTGATATACATAACAGGAGACATTCACGGTGATATAAACCGTTTTAATGTTAAGAAATTAAAAAAAGACGATATACTTATAGTCTGCGGAGATTTTGGATTTATTTGGGACGGGGGAAAAAAGGAAGAAAAGTTACTTAAAAAATTGGGTAAGAAAAAGTATTCTATCTTGTTTTTGGACGGTACGCATGAAAATTTTGACCTGTTGAGTAAATACCCTGAAGTTGATTTTAACGGCGGTAAGGCACAACACATATGCGGTAATCTTTATCACTTACTGCGTGGTGAAATTTATACTATTGACGATAAGAAAATATTCGTATTTGGCGGCGGGGAAAGTTCCGAAAAGCAGCTTAGAATAGAAGCAGGCAAATGGTGGAATCAGGAAATGCCAACTGGAGAAGAAATGGAAAACGGTCTTAAAAATTTATCCGATAATAATATGGAAGTAGATTATATTATTACTCATGAACCTGCTCCGCGCACTATGTACAACACAGTCAATCCAAAAGATACAACAAACCAGCTTGAGGCATATTTTGAAAAGCTTGTAAAACTCGTTAAATTCAAAAAATGGTTCTTTGGTTCAATACATATTGATAGAAAAATTACAGCAACGAATTATGCATTGTTCGAAGAGGTTATACCTATTGAAGCACCTCAGCGTAAAAGGTTTAGAAAATAATTAATAAGTCTCAGAAATTTCTGAGGCTTTTAATAAGCTCCATTCAAAGTCTATGTATTTAATGATTTAATATTTTATAATTGTGTAAAATAATGTTATAGGATGATAAGTTTGAAGAGTACAGCGGTTATAGGTGGAGCAGATGGGCAGACCAAAATATTTGTTGCTTCAAGTGTAAATTGGCAATTGATTACGGGTGCAATTTCTGCTGTGTTAATTGGCATTATTACTTTATGTGCTATTCTATATAAGAAAAAATTAAACGGTTAAAAATAAAAGCCTGTATCAGCGATGAACTGTTACAGGCTTTTATAATGAAATTATAAGGCTTTTTATTAAATATTCAGATACAGAAAAAATAATCTAAATTAAATCCGTCCCTTTGAAAAGCTGTTTGACTTCCGCACGCAGTCCACGGTGTTCCTGCTTTGTTAAAGCAGTATCCGCGCTTATAATTTTCTGTGCGGCAGATTGTGACTGTTTAATAATATCTATATCATTTATCATATCTGCGATTTTAAGTTCAGGAAGACCATGCTGTCTTTGACCGAAGAAATCGCCCGGGCCGCGCAGTTTTAAATCCTGTTCAGATATTTTAAAACCGTCATTTGTAAGGCACATTGCTTTTAAGCGGGTTACAGCTTCACTGTTTTGCGCATCAGATATCAAAATACAGGTTGATTTATATTTTCCGCGTCCTAC
>DHNU01000076.1:0-3761 GCA_002407645.1 Ruminococcaceae bacterium UBA5408 | reverse complement strand
GGTACATCAACACCGACTTCAACAACTGTAGTTGAAATCAAAACGGATATTTTATTGTCAAGAAAATCACGCATAACTTCTTCTTTTTCTTTGGACTTCATTTTACCGTGAAGTATAGCGGTATTATATCCCGGAAGAAGGGAATTTTTCACTTTATCGGAATAATCTTTAACGCTTGCCATATCATTTCCGCTTTCATCAATCATAGGACAAATAATATAGCATTGCCGACCTTCGTCTATCTGTTTTTTAATAAAATTAAATGCTCTTTTTCTTTTATTGCTTGTTATTGCATAGGTGTCAACTTTTTGCCGCCCGGGAGGCAGTTCGTCGAGTATGGAAATATCCAAATCGCCGTAAATCATTAAAGCAAGTGTTCGGGGAATCGGTGTAGCGCTCATTACAAGCATATGGGGGTTATTACCCTTAATAGCGAGTTCTGCACGCTGTGATACGCCAAAGCGGTGCTGTTCATCTGTAATTACAAGTCCTAAATTTTTAAAAGACACACCCTTCGAAATAAGTGCATGAGTTCCGATGACAAGCTGAATTTCACCTGAACTGAGTCCGCTTAATACTTCACGCTTTTTCGGTGCGCTCATCGAGCCGGTTAAAAGTGTGACATTTATATTTTTGAGAAGGTGACTGAAAGACTTGTAATGCTGCTGAGCTAAAATTTCAGTTGGAGCCATAAGTGCTGCCTGTATTCCGTTTTGAACGGTGCAATAACAAAGTGCGGCGGCGACCGCGGTTTTGCCGGAGCCGACATCCCCTTGTATAAGTCTGCTCATTGTTTTACCGCTTGTCATATCTTTTAAAGCTTCGGTTACAGCCCTATTTTGGGCGCTTGTAGGCTTATAAGGCAGTAATGAGTAAAATTTATCAACATCGGTATTACTCAGCTTATATTGGCTTTCAGAGCGATTTTTAAGTTTCAACTGCAAAAGTCCTAATTGAAGGACTAATAGTTCTTCAAATGCCAAACGTCTTTTTGCCATAAGCATATCCTCCATACTGTTGGGAAAATGGATATTTAACAGCGCAAACCTTAAATGGCACAGCCCGTATTCCATTCTGAGGTTTTCCGGAATAGGGTCACGTATAGCATCTGGTAAAAGTTTGAGTGCATTTTTTACAGTATTAACAATTATTCTGTTTGTAAGTCCTTCGGTGAGCGGATAAATTGGGAAGACTTTTGGCGAGTTCTTACTTGGAATAAATTTGGGGGAACTCATCTGTCTTTTTAAAAAGTTTGCTGTAACCTTACCGTAAAATGTGTACTCTTCGTTTTCTTTAAGCAGTTTCAAGATATACGGATTATTGAAAAACGTGATTTCCATATCATTTACGCCGTCAGTGACGTTTACTTTATAAAGAGTCATTGAAGAACGTATTCTGATTTCCTTCGGCTTTGAAAGTACCGTTGCCCGTATTGCGCAGGGTTCATTGAGCGGTGCATTTTTAATAAGATGCGGGCAGCTCCAATCTTCGTATGCTCTCGGATATAAACGCAGTAAAGCGCCGACAGATGGCGCACCCAGTTTTGTAAACAACTGAGCACGTTTTTCGCCGACGCCTTTTAATTCTTGAATATTGATATTAAATAATGAACGCATCATTCTATAGATATAATAAAATAATAAATCGGTTGTCCGCCATTTACAAGAGTAACCTCTGTGCTGCTCGGAACTTTGTTTTTAATCCAATTGAAAGCGGAGTTTGCCTGTTCTGCAGTTACATCTTCACCGTAAATTATAGTTACAAAAGATGTATTGCGGTTTACCATTGAACGCGTAAGTTTTTCACATGCATGAACGATATCTTTATCAATCATTTCGAGCTTTCCGTTATTAAGCGCAAGAATATCGTCTTTCTTAATTCTGTGTCCGCCGAATTCGGAATCGCGTGCCGCAAATGTAACTGAACCGGTAGAAACGTTAGATGCCGATTCCATCATAGTTACTGTATTGACTTCTGCAGAAGTGTCAGGGTCATATGCAAGCATAGCGGATAAACCCTGGGGAATTGTTCTTGTCGGTAATACAATTACCTTTCTGTCGCTTACCAAAGGAATTGTCTGTTCTGCCGCCATAATAATATTCTTATTATTCGGAAGAATCATAACTGTTTTTGCCGGTGTTGCCAAAACAGCTTCCAAAATATCGTTAGTACTCGGGTTCATCGTTTGGCCGCCGCTTATAACATGTTCACAGCCTAAGTCGTTAAAGAGAGTTTTAAGACCTTCTCCTGCGGCTACCGCTACAAAACCGACCTCGTTAACAGGTTCTGCCGGTGTTAATGACGCTTCCTGTTTTTCTTTATTTGCTTCTGCGTTTTTGCGGTGCTGTTCTTTCATGTTGTCGACTTTAACTGTAAGAAGCTGACCGAAAATAAGAGCCGCCTGCAAAGCCTTGCCAGGGTTTTCGGTATGAACGTGTACTTTTATTATTTCTTCGTCATCAACTACAACAACGCAGTCACCGATTGTTTCGAGGTAAGAACGAAGTTCCTGAGGATCGTGGCTGCATTCGGGGTCTCTTCCTACTATAAATTCTGTACAATAGGTAAAGTTAATTACATCGTCAAACTCTGCCGCAGCATTTCTGAAATAATCAGTCTCTTCGTCTTCATTTTCTTCTTTTGCGCTTTCTTCTTCATTGTATTCAATAATAACCCCGTCTTTAAGTACGCTGAGCATCCCGTCGAAGATATAACAAAGCCCCTTGCCGCCGGCATCTACAACGCCTGCTTTTTTTAATACAGGAAGGAGTTCCGGAGTTTTTTCCAAAGACTCAGCTGCGCCTTTACAAATTGCGCTCCATACGTAGACAACGTCATCGTCAATTTCCGCCGCCGCCAATCCCTTTTCATATGCTACACGGGATACGGTCAATATAGTGCCCTCTGTCGGCTTCATAACGGCTTTATAAGCGGCTTCGACTCCAAGTCCCAAAGCATTTGCCAAATCGTCACCGTTAACTTGTTCTTTACCTTCAAGTCCTTTTGAAAAACCTCTGAATAAAAGTGATAAGATAACTCCGGAATTGCCCCTTGCTCCATGCAGAAGGGCAGAAGCGGCAATGTGGGCGATTTCACCTACATTTGTGTTATTTATATTATCATTTTTTAAAAGTTCACGTGTGGCAGAACTCATTGTCATTGACATATTTGTTCCTGTATCGCCGTCCGGAACAGGGAAGATATTTAATTTATCAACTGATGATTTGTGCTTCAAAATATTATTAGCGCCTGAAATCATAGCTTTTCTCAGGTTGGTTCCGTTTATCAACTTTCAGCACTCCCTAATAATTCACAATATTTAATTTACATATTTTTCATCTAAATATTATAACATAGAGACAGCATAGTTTCAATGTTAATTTAATTAGTGAAATATGGAGAAATATTAAAGTTTATGTAAAATTATACAAAAATATCCTCACAATATTGTGAGGATATTTTTGATGGTAGGTATTATCTCGGCTCAACAATAAGTTTAATAGCCGTACGTTCTTCACCGTCAATAGTGACACTTGCAAATGCAGGAATGCATATAATGTCTATTCCCGAGGGTGCAAGATAACCCCTTGCAATTGCTATGGCTTTAATTGCCTGATTTGCTGCGCCCGCTCCGACAGCCTGCAGCTCAACAGATCCCATTTCACGAATTACTCCTGCAACTGCGCCCGCTACAGAATTAGGCGCTGATTTTGATGATACTTTTAATATTTCCATAATCTATCCTCCAGACTATTGCTAAA
>DHNU01000046.1:15088-15218 GCA_002407645.1 Ruminococcaceae bacterium UBA5408 | reverse complement strand
AAAAACAGGAAGAGCCGAAACATAATACTTCGGACAGTAAGAAAAACTTACAGGAAAATGCCGTTCAGCTTAAAGAATGGCCTGAAATTTTGCAAATAGTAAAGAATTATTCGCATACAATTGCATCTGC
>DHNU01000046.1:0-14696 GCA_002407645.1 Ruminococcaceae bacterium UBA5408 | reverse complement strand
GATGCGGGTATTGAAGTAATTAAAAACAGTGATTAATCAGGAGGAGTTTTATATGAAAGCAAGATTACCACAAGGTTACGGCGGAGGCGGAGCTTCAAATTTACAGCAGCTTGCAAAACAGGCACAGAAAATTCAAGAAGATATGGATAAAACAACCGCTGAACTTGAAGCTAAGGAGTATTCCGCAACATCAGGCGGGGACGCTGTTAAAGCTATCGTAACAGGAAAAATGGAAGTTAAATCTATAGATATTAAACCTGAAGTAGTTGACCCTGAAGATGTTGAAATGCTTTCAGATTTGGTAATGGCTGCGGTTAACGAAGCACTCCGTTCAGCTGCGGCAGACAAAAGCGAGAGAATGGAGAAAATTTCCGGCGGATTGAATATTCCGGGGATGTTATAATTATGTCGTCTTATAACGTTGCACCTTTATCAAGCTTAATTGAACAATTTGAACGGTTACCCGGTATCGGGCATAAAACAGCACAACGTTTGGCGTATCATGTGCTTGGACTTTCAAAAGAGGAGTCGCAAAATTTTGCAAATGCAATTATTGAAGCACACGACAAGATACACTATTGTAAAATATGCTGTAATTTAACCGATAAGGAGTTATGTCCTATATGCAGTAACGAAGCAAGGGACAAGTCAACTATTTGTGTTGTAGAAGACCCCCGCGACGTTATTGCATTGGAGCGTACAAATGAATATAAGGCAGTATATCATGTCCTACACGGCGCTATATCACCTCTTAATGGTATTGGACCGGATCAGCTTTGTATTAAAGAACTTTTGGTGCGTGTTAATAATGACTCCGTCAAAGAAGTAATCATGGCAACTAATCCCACAGTAGAGGGCGAAGCAACCGCTATGTATATTTCACGCTTGTTAAAACCACTTGGTGTAAAAGTTACAAGGCTTGCTTATGGAATACCCGTTGGCGGAGATTTGGAATACGCTGACGAAGTTACTCTTTCCAGAGCAATGGAAGGGCGAAGCGAAATATAGTTGACATAATACTTGACATTCCGTTTTTATTGTGTTATGCTCAAATACCAAAATAAAATTGACAGGAGGCTTTTTTGTGGTAAAAGAAAGTTTTAAAACAATATCAAAAAATAAAAAAGCCTTTCATGACTATTTTGTAGAGGAAAGTATGGAAGCCGGAATAGAGCTTTGCGGAACAGAAGTAAAATCTATCCGCAATTCACAGGTTAACTTAAAAGATGCATGGTGTTCCATAGATGAAGGGGAACTTTTGATTAACGGTATGCATATAAGTCCGTATAAGCACGGAAATATTTTTAATCAAGACCCAATGAGAGTGCGACGCCTTTTAATGCATAAAAAACAGATTATGCGTCTTTTTGGTCTGGTTAAGCAGGATGGATATTCATTGATACCGCTTTCAGTATATCTAAAAGGCTCTTTGGTTAAAGTTCAGGTCGGACTCTGCAAAGGTAAAAAGCTATATGATAAACGTGCAGATATGGCAAAAAGAGCAGCTAAACGTGACGTGGAGCGTGCAATGAAAGAAAAAAATAGGTAATCGGTTCTCTTGTATTTTAGCCATGATATCTGATATAATATAATTAATATATTTTAGATTTTTATTATATGGGGATGTAAAGGTTTCGACGGGGATTGTGAGCCTTAGTAAGCGAGTAGCGGTGCGGAACCGCTATAAAATCCGTAAATTTTTAAAATTAAACAACAACAATAAAGTTGCTTACGCAGCTTAATTAAGCTGCCGTCTTTACCGAGAGCACCGCGGCTCGGATAAAGGCGTCGATTAGCGGTGAACGTGAACTGAGGAATGTCTTTACCTTGGTCATGACTTAAAGGCTACTGAAACGTAAAGCCTGCCTTTGGGCGTTACGCAGAGGGAATGTTAAAACAACGGCTACACTCGTAGAAAGCTTTGGTAAGTGATTTTCGGACACGAGTTCGACTCTCGTCATCTCCACCATAAAGAAAAGGACGCCAATAGGCGTCTTTTTTCTTTATTAAGAGTATGTCCGCAGGCGAACACAAGTGCAGAGAAAGGGAAATAATAAAAAGAAGGATATATAGTAAAGAAAAAATGAATCAGACGCGGAACGCGGGCAAAAAATGGGATAACCGACTCTCGTCATCTCCACCAAAAATAAAAGGACGCCTATTGGCGTCCTTTTCTTTTTATCAAGAGTATGGCCGCAGGCGAACACAAGTGCAGAGAAAGGGAAACAAGAATTGACATCTTTCCGCATTTTTATTGCTATTTATTTGACTTTGGAATACAATAATCGTTTTGGCGTGCTATTATACAAGTAAAGTATTCGGCAGGGGCATGTCCCCCTCTCGGCTATGGAAAACTCTCAGGGAAAATGAATTTCCCACAGCCAATCCACTCCCGCACTGTAGAAACAATTCTGAAAAAAATACAGCTTCTAACCTATATTTTAACTGTAAATCTGTGTTATCTTTCAGCCTATCGCGGAAAAAGAGTGGATGTTTAACTTCAAAGTTATTTGAAAAGGGGGATAGATGCCAAAGCTTTTCGATAAAAGAGCTGATATTGGTAAATATATGTCAAATTTAAACATCTTATCAATGTTGTTGGTGTACATAGCAATTGCGATGTCGATTATTATTTCGCACATTTTCATCGGTTATTCCATTAAGAACTATGAAAATAATCTCACAAGAAAGAAAAAATTTTGGTTAAATGTATTCAGTGAATGCAAAAACAGTGGAACATATCTACTGAAAAAAGGTCTCATAAAAAAGCTGAAAGATGCAACTATGCTTGAGGCTTTCAGTGATGCCTACAATGAGGCTCGTGAAGATAATTCGGATATAAAAAGGATTCTGTATGACAACCGGGCTCAAATAGCAGAGCTAGGCTCAAAATTACGCAGCAATACGATGCGTGCCTTTTTTGCATATATGCTTACCGGTTTTGACTTGCGAAAACCCATAGATCATCAGCATTTTGATGATATAATGCTGAGGTATCTGTCATACGGTTCTGTTTATGTACGCGAAAACGCACTTTTGGCATTGCTCAGTTTCGGAAATGAGAAAAAAATCGCTGAAGCTTTTATCAGTCTGTCCGAAAACAACATTTATCATAGCGAAAAGCTTCTGGGGGATGATCTGCTCAAATTTACCGGAGACCAAGCAAAATTGGCAGAGGAACTCATGGATGTTTTCAGCAAGCTCAACAATTGTTTTAAAGTTGCTGTGATAAACTTCCTGCGATACACAGGGAACCATAATTACGACATTGATTTCAGAAATATGCTTGATAGCAGCGATATTTCCATAGACATTATGTGCTGTATCATCAGGCTTCTCGCAAAGTTTTACAGTCTCCAAAATGGCGAAGCAATTCTAAAAGTGCTTGAGAATAACTATAACAGTGAGAACTGGGAACCCGCCGCAGTCGCCGCTTCGTCGCTTGTACCTTATGACTTTGACAACGTCGTACAAGCACTTATCGGAGCGCTGAATTCGAAGACTTGGTATGTAAGAGCAAATTCCGCCAAATCTCTTGCTGCCATGAGAATATCTGACGCGTATATATTCAAGGTCATCTGCGGAAACGACAGATATGCTATGGAGAAACTCACCTATGAGCTCTCAAAGATGGAGGTTGATGCGGTATAATGAACATTATTACCAACATTATTATTTTCTGTAATGTCTTTTTTCTTTTTTATCTTGTAGTCTACGCTTCATCTTTGCTGGTCAGCAATATGTACGGTTCGATAAAAATGTACAGATACAGAAAACTGGAAAGGCTTCATAACGAGCTTGACCACGAGTTCTATTTCCCAATCTCGATAATCGTACCGGCATACAACGAGAATGTAACGGCCATACAGACGATAAACAATCTTTTAAAGCTCGATTACAGACTTTTTGAGATCATTGTTGTCGACGACGGCTCCACCGACAATACAAAACAGCTTTTAATCGATACTTTCGGCCTTAAGCGCGACACTGATATGCCGATTAGATATCAGGTACCATGCCGTCCGATAAAAGAAGTGTATAAAGGCAAAAGCGGAAATATTCCGATTCTTTTGATTTCAAAGGAAAACGGAAGATGCAAGGCTGATGCTAACAACGCTGCAATCAACGTGATGTCGTATCCGTATTTTGTCTGTATGGACGCAGACGAAGTCCTTCAGCGCGATGCATTGAAATATGCAAGCAGAGCCATACTTGAAGAGAACAATGTGATCGGTATCGGCGGCAATATCAAAATATCGAACAATGTAAGTTTCGGAGATGCCATGCCGGTTTCGGCTTCCCTGGGGAAAAACTTTATATCTGATATGCAGATTCTGGAATATGGCAGAGCGTTTGTTGGCTCAAGAATTTTCCAGAACCTGATGAACTCCAACCTAATTATATCGGGAGGATACGGTGTGTTCAAAAAATCTGCCGTGGTTGCCGTTGGCGGATATGATCAGAAAAGCATTGGCGAGGACATGGAACTCACCATGAAACTGCACGAATATTACAGGAAAAACAAACTTCCCTACTCCATGAAATATGTACCGGACAGCGTCTGCTGGACTCAGGCGCCGGAATCGCTGAAGGACCTGAAAAAGCAGCGAGAAAGATGGCACTGTGGACTGATGCAGAACTTCTGGAAATACAGAAGGATGCTACTCAATCCCAAATACGGAATAATCGGTATGTTAACTATACCCTTTATGATGTTATACGAACTGTACTGCCCATTCTTTATACTGCTTGGCTGGCTTACGATTATAGCCTCGACGATTTTGAAAATAATCAACGTACCTTATGTTGTTATCATTTCTCTTGTATACGTGCTTCTGGGAATACTGCTCACGATCACATCATTTATTGATAAACTATATATGAAAAGCGATTACTTTTCTGCCGTAGATGTTATTAAAGGGCTTGGCATTGCCATTATTGATGCGTTCTTCTTCCGTCCCTTCCTGTTTATTATCGAGTTCTTTGCCTTCTTCAAATACAAGAAGATATCGAAAAATTGGGTCTCCCCGAAACGAGTGCAGGTCAAGACGGAGTGAACTGTAATAATGTCAATATAGTAGACAGAAAAAAGTAAGATTAGATTAAAATATATTTGCTGAACTGTATTTCCTTTTCGTTTGGAGCAAGCATGAGGTTAGCAAAATGAGGTTTTTTGGAATTATAGAAACCTTCAATGTATTCAAAAGCAGCCATTTTAACTTCAGAAATGTTAATAAAAGACCTACGAAAAAACTCTTCCTGTTTTGCATACTTAAAAAAGGATTCCATTACAAAATTGTCCCAAGGATAGCTTTTTTAGAAAAAGATTGGATAATATTATTGTCATCACAGAATCTACAGAAGCTGATAGAAGTATACTGAGATCCTCTATCGGAATGGAACAAGATTGAATTGTTTGGTTTTATTACGAATATGTAAGGATACGACACAAAAATCACTACATTTTCTAATAATATAAAAATAATATTTTTTGTTGACATAGTATTACGGTTAGTGATATAATTATTACACTAACCGTAATACTATGTTTTTGGAGGAAAGCAGATTGAGAGACAGCGTAAAAGGTGGAGCCTTAACAGAAGTAACTTTCTTCATACTATTATCTTTATATACTCCAAATCACGGATATGGAATTATGAAATTTATAGAGGAGAAAACACAAGGTCGATTAGTTTTAGGAGCCGGCTCTCTCTATGGTGCAATTAACACTTTACAGGAACGCAGTTGGATTACACCTCTTGATGACGGAAAGGGTAGGAAAAAAGAATATGTAATTACAAAGACAGGTAAGGAAATGGCAGATATAGAGATAAAGAGATTAAAAAATCTAATTAGCATAGCTGAGGAGATTATGGGGGGTCAGGTATAATGAAAAAATATTGCCGCTTCTTTGGATGTTTTTTGGATGCCCAGGAAAACTGGTTAAATAAAATGGCTCAAAAAGGATATCGGCTAATAAGAACTGGCAAGATGACTTATGATTTTGAGAAATGCAAGCCCGGTGAATATCAATATGCTATTGAGTTTGTTGCACAACAGAGCTTTAAGAGTGAAAAGGAGTACCGCACATTTTTAGAAGCTCTTGGCTATAAAGTGTTCTATAAAAATATAAATCTCAACTTTTCAATAGGAAAAATCAAATGGAGACCATATGGAAGAGGTATGGGTCAAATTTCCACCAGTCCCGGAAGCTATAACAAAGAGTTATTTATAGTTGAAAAGAAGAATGATGGTAAGCCATTCAATCTCCATACTATGAATTGCGATAAAGCTAATTATTATAAGCCATTAAGAAATGCTTGGCTGACAATTGCTGCTATATCTTTAGCCTTCGCTGTTTGGTTTTATATTGACACAAATTCTATTTCTAAAGAGGTAATTACATTAATCATATTAAGCTTGTTATGTTCTATACCAATGTTAAAATATCAAAAACGGATTTCATATTTTTCAGTTCAATCTAATACAGAAGAATAACCTTTCTAATATAATCATGTTTCAAAACTGGGTTATTATGTATTAAGATATTTTTCGAAACGCTTAGTCTGTCGAGCTGTAATTTCCGCTTGCTGCCTGTATGCTCATGCAATAGGTGAAAGGTAATTTACAATAGTGGAGAGTGAGCTTTTACAGACAAATTTTGGAGAGAACTTATATCGCAAAGCATTTAAAGAAAATTTATGATAAACATAAAGGCTGATGGAGATTAAATCCATCAGCCGTAAATTTATTTATCTTTAGTTGTACTTTTGTACGATTTTAACCTGTTATTGATGCAGTACATAAGATAATTAAGAGCAAAATCATCCACAAGCTGCATAATTATTCCTCCCGCTTCAGTTATCGGCGGGAGAAACTAATTAAACTTCTAACTTAACTAACAAACTCTCCATATGCATCTGCAGTTATCCCAGCTTAAAGGACGCCAGCAGCAAAGGCGGGAATCCCAGCAGCAGTTGTTACGCCAGCATCTGCAACAATTACACCTACGACACATTTATAATTCCTCCTTTCAATATGATTACTATATACTATGTATGCTTAGGACAGCTTGTCAATATTAGCCTATAGAATTTTTTATTATAATTCGTCGTATGAAAAGTTATATATCCTTTTTGTTGAATAGTAAATATTTTTTACACTAATCATAGTTTAATTTGTAAACAATCCTGATATAAACTTGAATAGTACCGCTATTTAGGTTATAATTAATCCAGTTTATATAAAAAAATGAATATATTGTTTATTCTTTGTAGGATTCAAAATTACGTACTGGAGTGAAGAAATTGAAAAGCTTCTGGAAGAAAATTATATTAACTGCAGTTTCACTCGTACTTTGTGCTGCGGTTATAATTGTGCCTTTACCAAGGTCAAATGTTTTTGCTGCAGCAACAGCAAGGACTACTGACTATTTAAATTTAAGAGAAGGAGTCGGACTTGATAAAAGGGTTATTTTAACTCTTACCAAAGGCGCCGAAGTGACAATTCTTGATAATTCTGATTCGTCTTGGGCGAAGGTTAAAACCACAAGCGGCAAAGAAGGCTATTGTCACAAAGATTACTTAATTATTACTAATGACTTAAAAAAGAATACAGCATCCGCTCAGACTGCGGAAAGTAAAGAAATTTCTGCGATTACTACCTCAAACCTTAATATGAGGCAGGGAGCAGGAACGCAAAATAAAATTATAACTACATTCAGCAAAGGAACTACATTAAAAGTACTTTTGTCAGATAATTCAGCATGGGTGAAAGTAGTTTCTCCCGACGGAAAACAGGGCTATTGCAACAGTGAATATTTGGATATTACATCTTCACCTTCAAAACCCAATAAGCCTTCAAATCAAATAAAACCGAAAATCCCCGATACAAAACCAAAGACAGGGAATAAACCCGATACGCAGAATCCGATTATAACCGCAAAAACCAAGGACTATTTAAACATGAGAGAAGGGCCGGGATTAAACTATAAAGTGATAGTAACTGTAACAAAGGGTGCTTCGCTTAAAGTTTTAGATAATTCAAATTCGCAATGGGCAAAAGTTCAGTCGGAAAGCGGAAAACAGGGCTATTGCAGTAAAGAATATTTGGATATCACTGTTTCTAATCCTGATACGAAATCCGTTGAAAATAATACTCCGCCTGCAGCTAAGCCACCTAATGAAGATACAGAAACCAATACCATTGTAGGAGCAACCGTTACAGCGGATTTGTTAAGATTTAGGGAAAGCCCAAGCTTAACTGCAAGAATAATAACAAATCTTCCTAAGAATACAGGACTTAAGGTTCTTGATACTTCAAATCCGGAATGGACCAAAGTTCAAACGTCAAACGGTCAAACCGGTTATGTTAGTACGCAATATATTAAAATACTCTACTCAAATGATGTAAGCACGGACAGCGGAACAAATGCTACCGGACTTTCGCTTTCAACTAATTTGCAGACAGTTCCCGCAGGAAAAACATTGTACATAAAAGCTGATGTAACCCCAAGTGGTACATATCTTAATTGGACAAGCAGCAATACATCGGTTGCAACGGTATCCAATGGCTATGTCTATGCGGTGTCTCCCGGAACTGCTGTAATTACAGCAAGTTCCGGAGCAGCTTCTGCCACATGTAATGTTACGGTAACAGAAGCTGAACCGGTTAAAACAGCCTATGCATCGCCGAATATTGCCGGAATAGGAACGACTGTAACATTAACAGCAGTTACCGACAATTCGCGTGACGGGGTTAATTTTGTAATTAATTTGGTGGACGGAACAACAAGAACTATGACAGCTGACTCATGCGTTCAGGAAACAGTCGGTAATACAGTAACAAAGAAATGGACTGTTACTACTACTTTTGATAAACAGGGAGATTATTCATTTACAGCGTACTCATCAAAGAATTTGAAAATGTCAAACGCAGGATTTAAATCCAATGCATTTGTATCTTCCAATAGTGATTTTAAATCCACTTCAAATGAAGAACGGCGGGTAAGCGACAAGATGATTGACCTAATAGCACAATGGGAAGGCTATCGTTCAACTGTTTATGCCGATATGTTAACAGCAAATCAAGTTCCAACTATAGGTTATGGCTGTACTTTTGGACAAAATGCACAATTCTACAATAATATGACTAAAACCGAAGCGTGGTCAATGCTTGTAAATAAGATAAACAATTCTTACTATACGACCGAATTAAATCGAATGATTCGTAATAATAAGTTCTTAATGAACCAATATCAAGCTGACTGCTTAATAAGCTTTGCGTATAATGTAGGCGCAGGATACTTTAACAGCAGTGCTGAAATGGATTTCCGCAGAATTATGAAAAATGCGGTTGTGCCGCCAACAATCAGCCCGGGCAGCAGTATATCTGCAACGGTTACAATGAATACGGTAATGAGAAGTGCCCCGGGACTTACTTGTGCAGAGGTGGGGCAGGTTTCTAACGGAACTCAGGTGAATGTTACAGAATGCAGTTTTTCCGAACCACAAAAAGGCTGGTATAAAGTACGTTTGTCAAACGGTTTGGAAGGCTGGGTTAATTCAGGATATGTAAATCTGTCGAACTCGGATTCGCTTGTACATGATTTAAATTATACTAATGCCCATGCAATGGGGTCAGAACTAATACGTTGGAATCAGGCGGGCGGCAGATTTTATTCAGGACTGTTTTACCGCAGACTTTGTGAAGTAAATGTATATAATTACGGTGACTATGAACCTGTAAGATATAACAAGTATAATTACGATTATCCGAATGCAGCTTCAGGACTAAATTAAATAGTTTAAAAGGTGTTTTACTCTTTACGTAAAACACCTTTTTATATGTTGGATATATTAATCATCATATTTTATTTGATAAAAACATCGGTTACTATATATTTTCATGTATAAAAAAGACTGCCCATAACGGACAGTCTTTATAATTTTTTATTAAATACTTTAAATGTCACATGCACAAGATTCACATTGCGGAATATCCCCGACAAGAGGAGTGGGGTCGATGCCCTGTTTCTTATAATAATCTGAAACGGCGGCTTTAATTGCCTGTTCAGCTAAAACAGAGCAGTGAACTTTTACCGGCGGAAGTCCGTCGAGCGCTTCCATAACCGCTTTGTTGGTAAGCTTTAAAGCATCCTCAATTTTTTTGCCTTTTACCATTTCGGTTGCCATAGAACTTGTTGCAATTGCGGCACCGCAGCCGAAGGTTTTGAATTTAACATCAGTTATGATGTCATTTTCAACTTTAATATACATTCTCATGATATCGCCGCATTTTGGATTTCCTACTTCGCCTACGCCGCTTGCATCAGGAATTTCACCTACATTGCGTGGATTGGCAAAGTGGTCCATAACTTTTTCACTGTATGCCATATTAATTACCTCTCTTAAACTGTTATATAATTAAAACTTAATATTTCTTTTGACCTGAAATGATTTCTTCCCAAAGCGGGGACATTGAACGCAGACGAGCAACAATTTTAGGAAGAATTTCAAGAATATAGTCAACGTCTTCTTCTGTGTTCTCGTCGCTGAAAGTAATTCTCAGTGAACCGTGGGCGACTTCATGAGGAAGTCCGATTGCAAGAAGAACATGGCTTGGGTCGAGTGAACCGGATGTGCAGGCTGAACCGGAAGAAGCGCAGACACCGTTTAAGTCCAATGTAAGAAGAAGTGATTCCCCTTCAATACCTTCAAAACACATATTTATATTTCCGGGTAAACGCTTTACAGGATCTCCGTTTAAGCGTGAACGCTCAATTTTTAAGGCACCGTTTATCAGCCTGTCTCTCATATTTGTCAAACGTTCTGCACGTTCATCTATTGTTGAACAAGCGTTTTTTAACGCTACACTTAGTCCGATAATGGAAGCGATATTTTCAGTTCCTGCGCGGCGGCCGCGTTCTTGGGCACCGCCTTCAATCAAATTAGACATCCTAAGACCGTTACGAATATAAAGAACGCCAATTCCCTTTGGACCATGGAACTTATGACCCGAAAGTGAAAGTAAATCAATATTTTGTTCTTTGACATTAATATGAACATTACCGACTGCCTGAACGGCATCAGTATGAAAAATTACGCCGTGTTTTTTACAAATAGCACCTATTTCAGGGATTGGCTGTATTGTACCGATTTCATTGTTTGCATACATGATAGATACTATCGCGGTATCTTCACGGATAGCGGCTTCAAGTTCTTCCGGTCTTACAATACCATTGCTGTGAACATCAAGGTACGTTACTTCAAAACCTTCTTTTTCAAGGACTTTGCAGGTGTGAAGAATAGCATGGTGCTCAAATTTGGTAGTAATAATATGTTTTTTGCCTTTTTTAGCCTGTTCGTGTGCTATGCCTTTAAGTGCCCAGTTGTCGCTTTCGCTTCCGCCTGATGTGAAGAATATTTCGTTCGGCTTTGCACCAAGGCACTCAGCAACAGTTTCACGGGCAGTCTCAAGTGCTTTTTTTGCATCTCTTCCGACTGAATATAAGCTGGATGGATTACCGTAATATTGTGTAAAATATGGCTGCATAGCTTCTAAAACAGATTTTGACATAGCAGTTGTAGCAGCATTATCAGCATAAACAAAACGTGCCATTAAATCACCTTTACTTTATATATTATCAATTTTGTAGGATTACTACGGTAATTAATATACACCAATTTGGTATAGAATGCAATAGTTTGAATAAATTATTTTAATTTTTCTATTGTGCTTACAGCGAGTGTATCACAGCGTTCATTTTCAGGGTGTCCTGCGTGTCCTTTTACCCATTTTACGGAAACCTCATGTTTTTCTAAAAGAGCAAGAAGTGTTTCCCACAAATCCGAGTTAAGCGCAGGTTTTTTGTCCGCTTTACGCCAATTGTTTTTTTGCCAATTTTTAGCCCAGCCTTTGGTTATTGCGTCACATACATATTTTGAATCGCTGCAAAGTATTACCTCACATGGCTCTTTTAAAAGTTTTAGCGCCTTAATTACAGCTGTTAGTTCCATTCGGTTATTGGTCGTATCTAATTCTCCGCCGCTTATTTCCCGTTCCACTGTTTGATAGCGCAGTACAGCGCCCCAACCGCCGGGACCGGGATTTCCACTGCAGGCACCGTCTGTAAAAATTTCTACTTTTTTCAATTATATCATCCTTAGTATTTACTGATATTTTTATTTTTCTTGATTATATCATACTAAGTTATTACAAACAATGTTATGTATCGTTTAGCATGAGCAATTTTGGCTATAATATAATTTACAGTCCGTCTTTGTAATGGCTTGACAGTAATTGCTAATCAATGTACAATTATAAAGATATTTGTGTCCGGATTTTTTATTTTTTAAAATTTAAAAAGTATTATCAGCATTATATTTAGACATTAAATATAAAATATCCGCAGTATTTGCGGTGAAAGATTGAACAAAAATATTAATAACAGTAAATCGTAATGGATATACCACGTCCGCGTTGGCACCGTTTGCCGGCGGACTTTGTTGGTTTTACCCTAATTAACAATGGAGGTTATGTTGTGACAAAAAATGATCAAAAAAATTCTGCAGAGAAAAAAGACTCGGAAAATATGCACTCGGAATCGGTAAATCAAGTGCATTCTTCCCTTTACCAAAAAGTAGTCGTACCTAAAAAAGAGGTTAATAAACAAACACCCTCGAAAAGCAGAATTAAAAAGCCTGCAGTAAGTTCGGAAAATGATGAAAGTAAAGTAAACAAGTCTATACAGTCAGAAAAATCCAAACAGGCTTTTCACACTAAACGTAAGACACAAAAACAACCGGATCCAGCGAAACAGAAACAGAGCGGTACAAGCGGTACAGTAAAATCAAAAAAGCTTAATCAGCGCCCAAAAAGCAAACGGACAAATAATAAGAAAAAACCTTCCATTAAAGCTTATTTCCTCGGTGGTTTAAACGAAATCGGCAAGAACTTCACATTATTTGAATGTGGAGATGATATGATTATTGTAGACTGTGGTATGGCATTTCCTACGGATGATATGCTCGGTGTGGATTTGGTTATACCTGATTTTACTTTTGTTGAAAAAAACATAGATAAAATTCGCGGGATACTGCTGACTCACGGACACGAAGATCATATCGGAGCAATTCCGTACCTATTGAAGAGAGTTAACCTTCCTGTCTATGGTACACCACTTACGCTCGGCCTTGTTGAAGGAAAATTAAAGGAACACGGTCTTTTCGGAAAAGTAAAACTTAATGTAGTTCACCCGGGTGAAAGTGTAAAACTCGGCTGTATGAAAATAGAATTTATACATGTTAACCACTCAATTCCTGATGCAGTCGGATTGGCTATATATTCACCGGCCGGTATAATTGTTCATACAGGAGATTTCAAAATTGACTGCACACCGGCTCAGGGCGAAATGATAGACCTTGGGAAATTTGCTGAATTGGGCAGTAAAGGGGTTTTAGCTTTATTTGCAGATTCAACGAATGCTGAACGTCCCGGTTATACAATGACAGAAAGCAAAGTAAACGATTCTTTTGACCGTTTATTTAAACGTGCAGAAAACAGCAGAATTATTATTGCCACTTTTGCATCAAACATCAGCCGTGTGCAGCAGATTATTAATTGTGCTGTCAAATATGGACGAAAGGTTGCTCTTTCCGGCAGAAGTATGCTCAATGTAATGGGCATAGGTGTGGAAATGGGTTACCTTGATGTTCCTGACGGTGTTTTAATTGACCTTGACTTAATAAATAGATATCCGAAAGAAAAAATCGTTTTGGTTACAACCGGAAGTCAGGGAGAACCAATGAGTGCTTTAACCAGAATGGCTTTTGCGGATCACAGAAAAGTTGAAGTCGGTCCCGGGGACTTTATAATAATTTCTGCAAGACCTATTCCCGGAAATGAAAAGACAGTTGGTACAGTTATAGATGAACTTATGAAACGCGGCTGTGAGGTCGTTTATGAATCCATGTATGAAGTTCACGTTTCGGGTCATGCGTGCCAAGAAGAGCTTAAGTTGATGCAGGGAATTACTAAACCGAAATACTTTATCCCTGTACATGGTGAGCAGAAACATCTTCGTAAACATGCAGGGCTTGCATATTCTATGGGAAAAAATGCGTCCAATGTGTTTATCGGCGATATTGGCGATGTTTTAGAATTAAATCAAGACTATATGAAAAAGCTTCCGCCTGTATCTGCCGGCAGAGTATTGGTGGACGGCCTCGGTGTAGGTGACGTGGGAAGTATAGTTCTTCGCGACAGAAAACATCTCGCTGAAGACGGACTTATAGTTGTTGTATGTACTATTGCGGCGGGCAACGGACATATTGTATCCGGACCTGATGTTGTTTCACGCGGTTTTGTTTATGTTCGTGAATCGGAGCCGCTCATGGATGAAGCAAAGAGACTTGTAAACTCGGTTCTTGAAAATTGTGCAGAAAACAATATTCATGACTGGAGTACACTAAAAAGCAAAATTAAAGACGAACTTTCACGTATGCTTTATGACCGTACAAAGCGAAGTCCTATGATTTTGCCTATTATTATGGAAGTCTAAGTGCTGAAGGGGTAATAATTTTGAAAAGGAAAGTATGGGTATCTTCACCGGTGTTCTTTGTTATTTCTGTAGTGATGTTAATAATGGCCGGTGTTAGCTATTTTTACAACCATATTTTATTTTCCGTAGAGCTTAC
>DHNU01000058.1 GCA_002407645.1 Ruminococcaceae bacterium UBA5408 | reverse complement strand
ATTTGAATCCCAAATCAATTCAGTCACTTCTGCTAAACGCAGCTTGATTCGTTTTCCGGAATCCCAAAATTGCGAACTTCTCTTGACACTAGCCGTAAATCCTTATATGAAGACACCTGTTTCTTTTTAACTGCAATAAGTCTATTTATCTCTGATACTTTCCAATCCAGATATCGAACAATCTGATTCTGCTCATTATGGGGGGGAATAGGAAGTACTATGTTCTTTAATTCCTTGTATGACAAAGTCAGCCTTATGCCAGTCCCAAGGCCATGAAATATCTTTTTTGAATCTAAAGCCTTAAAATAATAGTTGTAAAATTTGGCATTAACACCTGCCCTAGGTCGAAGAGAAATATAAGAAGACGTGATAATTCCAACTTCCTTGACAAGGCCGATGCGTATCGTTACAAAGTCATAGTTTAAATTAAGCCCATTAATTATAATGTCATCCGGGCGAACGACCGTATATTTCTTCCAAGTATTTAGTAGAAACCTATCTATTTTGGTTTGAGGTTTGGGGATAATTTTTCCAAACTTAAATTGCAATGCGTTATGTACTTCACAATCCGCATTCAATTCTTTATTTTCCGAAAAAAGCATTACTAATCTATTGGAATCCCATCTCGAAGAAAAATTCGAAAGCGCAACAGAGGTGCTTGAATTTGTATTACCCATTACTGTATCTCTCCAATAATTCCATTTAACATACCGTACGCTTCAGTCTCCAGCGCTTTTAAATCGCCAATAATATCTTTCATAGGGCGTAGTTTCACAGGTTTGTAGAAATATTTTGTGAAACTTACCTCGTACCCAACCTGTGTCTTCTTTTCATCTACATAGGCATCCGGCGAGTATGTCAGCACCTCATTTTTCATATATGCATTAATTCCGCCCTCGTATGTAAATGGCACGATCTCTGTATCTCTCAAATCTGGATCTGCTTCACCTTCAACAGCTTTTGCGGTTTGATCTTTCTCGGTGATAAACGGGCGTACTTTCTTGAGTATCGTTGCTTTCAGTTTTGTTGCCTTAGCAAATGCTGTCCAATCATCAAGCGGCACATCTTTCGGCAAACGCTCCATTGCTGCTTTATAGATCTGAAGCTCTTCTGCTTTTTTAAAAGTGCCTTCTGGGATTTTTCTTTCCGGATATACTTTCAGCCGAAGAGGACGTTCCACAGTAATAGACCAGTATCCAAATTCTTCATTGTTAAAAATCTTGCTAACTTCACTTTCTTCCATATCCATAAAAATGCGCAAAATTTCAGACCGCAGTTCCGGCGTGAATTCACAGTTCTTTTTACCCATGTTCTTGCGGAGCGGCGATTTCATTTCGGTGGCATCGATGAGTTGAATTTTGCCTTTTCTGCGTTCCTCTTTCTTGTTAGAAAGGACCCATATATAAGTACCAATGGGAGTGTTGTAAAACATATTATCCGGAAGAGCGATAATTGCCTCTACCAAATCCTTTTCTATCATATATCTACGGGCATTACTTTCACCGCTTCCTGCATCACCGGTAAAAAGTGATGACCCATTATGTACTTCTGCAATTCGACTGCCAAGTTCTGTGTCCGTTTTCATCTTGGAAATATTATTCAGTAAAAACAGTAATTGTCCGTCACTGGTTCTCGGGAGCATTTGCAGTTCTTCTCCATCTTTAAGATAAGTATTGAAGCGAGTGTCGAGAATTTCTTTTTTACCGCCCATCTTATCTGCATCTGTTTTCCAGCTCTTGCCATATGGTGGATTTGAGAGCATAAAGTCAAACTGCCGTGAAGCATGCTGGTCATCAGAAAGAGTAGAACCGTACATGATATGAGAAGCTTCTTGTCCGTCACCTTTGAGTAGCATATCTGCTGTGCAGATGGCATAGGTCTCCGGATTTATTTCCTGTCCGAAGAGATGAATAGATACTTGCTTCTCGCTCTTCTTCGCAAGCTTCAAAAGTCTGTCCTGAGCAACCGTGAGCATTCCTCCTGTGCCACATGCTCCATCGTAACAGGAATATGTGGCATCCTTGATTTTGTCTTGAATCGGTATAAACACAAGGTCCGCCATAAGCTCGACGACATCACGAGGAGTCCAGTGTTCACCGGCTTCTTCATTGTTTTCCTCGTTGAAACGGCGAATTAACTCTTCAAAAATAGTACCCATGCCATGGTTATCAAGTCCGGGGTGGACAAGAATTGTCTTAGCATCATCTTTATAAATCGGGTTGGGACTGAGATTTATATCGGAAGACGTAAACTTCTCGATAACCGCACCAAGAATATCCGCATCCACCATCGTATCAATCTGATTGCGAAATTTGAACTTATCAAGTATTAGCTGAACGTTAGGTGAAAAGCCGTCAAGATATACAATAAAGTCAGTTTTGAGTGACTGTTTCTTCGCACGGCTGGTAAGATCTTTAAGGAGGAACGGGGAGGCATTACAAAAAGCTTGTCCGGCAGTATTGCAGAGTGCTGGCCACTGGTTATCAATCTTAGCATCGTCCAACTTTTTTTTCATAGTTAAAACTGCGGATTTCGTCTTTTCCAGCATAACGTCCAGACGACGAATAACTGTCATGGGAAGAATAACATCACGATATTTCCCGCGCACGTAAACGTCACGCAGACAGTCATCCGCAATCCCCCATATGAAGTTCACAATCTGGTTGTACACTTGATTATCCATGTCTATTTATCCTCCGATTCATGGCAGCTAATACCGACCTGTTTTGTTATAAAATCTTATTTTACCAAAAACGGACTCATTTTTGTCTTCAGTACACTAGAACAAATCCGCTCATCAATCTCAGATAGTTTAAATCCCCAGAGCTTGCCGAATTTATATGCGGACATATTTTTAGGTTTGCAGTTTAACATTATGCGAAGTTAGCAAACAAGATTATATAAGTGAAAACGCTCTTTGTAGTCCTCGATGAATTATGCACTCATCATTTTCATGAAATGTCTCACGGGGATTTCTATATTTAAACACTGTATAATTTTGAGTGTCCCGGTGTCTATGTTGACCAATATACCCTGCATTGAACAATTTATCTAGTAAGTCATATACATTGACATTTGCCAATGTACTATCAACATTTATCATTTTCTCAACATCCTGTATATAAAAATATTGAGAACCTAATTTTGACATAATTTCTGGTAATTTATTAACTACTTCATCAGGGAAAAAACCTGCCAGTTCATTTTTCATGGCGTCTAAAAAATAGTTTTCTGAGTAATCTGTTAAAAGCGTTTTAAATTCGTCAATAGTATACTTTCTATTTTTGAATTTTATTTGCGCCTCTTTAAAAAACCTTAAAATATCTCGAGGTCTATATATAATATTTTCTAACATGTATTCAAAAGATGGTTTTGTTCCAATCGCTTTTGGAAAAATACTGTTCCAATATTTTTCAAAACAAATTTGGTGGTCATTTGTAATATTCAAACGCTTTTCTACTAACTTTACTAAATCGGATTCATATATGTCATCATCTATTTTCCAAGACAGATTTATACATGAATCATCTTTGATTTTTTGCAAATTGGGATCTATGCATAAGTTTAATATATCTGATCTCATCATAATAAGAATTTTCAAATGCAATGTCGCATGAATAAATTTAGTATTTATTTCATCTGCAGCGCGCAATAATCCAGTTAATACAGTCGACTGAAAAACACGGTCACTATTGATTAAAATGTCATCTAACCCATCTATAATTAAGTAGTAATGAGTATTCCCCATATATACAGTCCTTATCGCTTTATAAATAGATTTGTAAATTTGTTCGGCTCCACTTAATACTGATGATGTTTGTTTTCTTTTCCCATGATTAAATAAATTCTTAATATTAATAGAAGTATTTGTTTCTACTAGGGTATCGATTGTATTAGAGATGTTGTCATTTTCAAGTAAACCTGCATCATCTAACGCTGAAAGTATGGCACAATAACTAGTTGCTTGTATATTTGGTTGAAATGATTCAAGCATATTAACCGTCTCAATCATTAAAATACATTTCCATAATGATATGTATGGATTTCCTCCTAAATTTTCATAAGTTTTTAACTTGTTAAAAGTTACATTATTAAAATTACTTAATGAACGTGGAACGGCTTTAACTTGAGACGATGGTTGGTTGCTCATAAGACATATTTTAGCACTATAAGCACTTTTTCCATCACCTTTTCGTCCATTTACAACAAATTTATATCCATACAATAATTCTTTCAGATAATTGTGAGGATCATAAAAAGATTTTTCAAATTTTTGAGGATCCCTATCCTTTTCTGTGTAGGCATCAGAATCACCGAAAAACGCTTTTTTTAAATCAGGAATATAATCAGTATTCATAACTATACCTCCTGGCCTTGGTTAAGGCCAATATTTTGCATTTACTTCCCATTTGACGAACTTGCTCATTATTGCTATTACACGTATTACCCGAACTTCGTCTTATTATTAAGTCCACAAATTCCATAATATGCCATAAAATTATCTTCTATCGAAAGCATTAAATAAATTATAATCCCAGAATAACAAATGATCAAGGTAAAGTGTCTAATTCGGCAATGTTTTGTAATTTTGTGTCTGCATAATTGGCAGAATAAACGAACTGCGGAAGAGAATTATTTTCCCTTCCGCAGTTTTCTGCCGATCAGCACGGCTGTTTTGCTTCCACAAACCATTTGTTTTCTTCCTGGAACAAGTAGGTCTGATGGTTCCGTATCCGGCAGGTATACCGGATTCCAGCCCCGCCCGCCTTGAGCGACGCAGCGGGCCGCACATCTAACACCCGGTCAATCTCGTATAGTTCACCCGGAGCCCAGTAAACGGCAAGCGGCCGGATCCGCCCGTCCGGGAAGCAGCGTACAATCACGTCAACATATTTTTTCCAGGCCATTTTCAGTTCCTCCATTAAAATAGCCAACCGGATGAATGGTATTTTCGTCCTTGGGGTTAAATCCCGTGAGAGATGGGCCTTTCAGCAGCGAAGCGCGTTGAATACAGTAATTTCCAAACCGGCGTTTCAGAATGTCAACCGTTCCGTCGAGCTTCTCCATACGGATGCGCTGCCT
>DHNU01000067.1:21999-25410 GCA_002407645.1 Ruminococcaceae bacterium UBA5408 | reverse complement strand
CGGACTAAGTAATTTCCCGTCGGGTCCCGTCGGGAAAATTAAATCCTAATGTAAGAAGATATTTTTCCAAACCTTTTATTCTTGATTCTATTTTATAAGCAACTATTGTCGAGCCGTAAGATGCCGCAGCTTTCACGAAACTGTCGGCACATGTGAGCCAAGTACTTGAGGCCGACGATAAATTAGGTCAGCCGTAAATTTCCATTTTAAGCATTCGTATTACTAAAGATTTCATATCAAGTGCAACATAGCCCCATTCCTTATCGTTTTCTCACATAATAAGGACGTTAAAATTATCTTCTGCGCCTTTTACCGTAGAAAGAACTTGCTCTACTCTTGTTTTGTTTTTTAGAGGAAGTATTGTCACCATTATGGTTACCTTCGTTATTATTGGAATGCCTGTCCGCTTCTACACCGGATTTAAGCATTTTTACTTCTTCTTTTGTGAGTGTACGCCACTTGCCCGGCTGAAGCATTCCGAGTTTAAGTACCCCAACAGCAGTACGTTTTAATCGAGCGACTTCAAGTCCAAGGGCTTCACACATTTTTCTGATTTGTCGGTTTCGTCCTTCATAAAGGACGATTTCAAGCACAACTCTGCCTGGCTGTTCTGAAATTACCCTTACTTTTGCGGGAGCTGTTTTTCTTCCCTCAATATCAATTCCAACGGCAATTTGAGTTAACTGGTCTTCCGTTATAGAAGGACGTACTGTAACGCGATATGTTTTAGGAATATGCTTAGACGGATGAGTAATCGCATTCGCAAATTCTCCATCGTTTGTCATAAGAAGAAGTCCCTCCGAGTCCCTATCCAATCGGCCAACGGGATAGACACGCTCTGAAACATCTTCCACAAGTCCGGCCACACATTTGCGATCCATTTCGTCACTCATAGTAGTAATAAATCCGCGGGGTTTATGAAGCATAATATATACTTCATTTATGTTTGTATTTAGATAACTTCCATTAACATAAATTTTATCTTTTTTAGGGTCAACTTTATCACCTATATGTGCAGTTACTCCGTTAACCTTTATTTCCCCTGCCGAAATCATTTCTTCAGCTTTTCTCCTTGAAGCAACCCCGCAGTCCGCAAGTACTTTTTGCAGCCTAACATCTTTCGCCATAATATGATACATCCTTTATTTTTATTTATGTAAATATATTTTTAATCCCATTAAATATTTTCTGAATTAAGTTTTCCTTGATTTCCGGTTTATTTACTTGTGATACAACTACTATGTCTGTAGTTGCAATTGTATTTGAATTTAAAGTATAGCGTATTTTCCCTACAACCTGACCATTTTCAAGAGGCGCATAAACGAATTTAGGTAATTCCACCGTTCTTTTAATGTTATTAGCCTCATCCGAATCAACGGTAACATCATTTCCCGCTGAACCTTTTAAGGAAACGCTGTCGGTTACACCTCCGACAACAGGTATTTGTATCGAATAAGCTGAATCATCAATTTTTACATTTGTGACTTTCCCAAATCCATAATCGAGTAATTTCTTATGGTCATCCCAATCGTTTGGAGCATTCAGCGTAACCGCTATTAAACGTATTCCATTTCTTTCTGCTGCTGACACCAAACATCTTCCTGATTTTTTTGTAAATCCGGTTTTGACTCCTATGCACCCATCATAAAGACTTAAAAGTTTATTATGGTTAGTGAAGCGCCTTGTTGTGTTGGGATTTATATAGTCAACGGTAATTGATTTTTTGCTTGTAATATTCTCAAAATCGGGATTTTTCATTGCAGCCGCGGCAAGTAACGCCAAATCGCGCGCAGTAGTATAATGTTCCTTATCGTCCAAGCCCGAAGGAGTAACAAAATGTGTATTTGTTAAGTTTAATTCCACAGCCCTTTTATTCATTAATTCTGCAAACTTTGGAATTGAGCCGGCAATGGAAATAGCAGCTGAATTAGCAGCATCGTTTCCTGAAACAGAAAGCATTCCCTCTGCCAAAGATTTCAAAGTAACCTTATCACCCGGCTTTAGTCCCATAGAAGAGCCCTCAACTCGAACCATTTCGTCTGTTATATTAACAATTTTATTATTTACTGCGGCTTTTTCAAGTGTAATTAGTGCAGTCATTATTTTGGTTGTGCTTGCCATAGGTCTTCGCTCATTTTCATTTTTTGCGTATAGAGTTTTAAAATTGTCAGCATTAATTAGTATTGCGCACTGTGCTGAAACTTCCGGTATTGTTTCAGCCGATGCGATAAGCGTGGAATAAACCAATAAAAGTATAATGAGTAAATAAGATATTATTTTCTTTAACAAAACAACCACCTGCCTATAAATCATCTATATGCAGGCGGCTGCTCCATTAATAATTATATTTGCGGATCATCTAATTTTACATCATTATTCCCATTATCGTCTTTAGATTTTTTTGAGTTTCCTTTTTTGTTAAACAAACTCCCTATTTTATCAACTACATCAGGGAACATTCCAATAATACGATCAGTGGTATTATTGTATGGGTCAATTTGAAGCAGTTTGACATTGCCGTTACAAATTGTAATAAAAGCAATCGGGTTAATAGAAACTCCGGCTCCCGTTCCGCCTCCGAAAAACTCCTTGTCCGACTGAACTTTACTTGGAAAATCTGAGCCTCCGGAAGCAAATCCGTAACTGATTTTAGAAACCGGAATAATAATTGTTCCGTCGGGAGAAGTTATCGGATCACCCACAATGGTATTAATATCTACCATTTGCTTAATTTTTTCCAATGTTGTATTCATCATACCTTCAATTGGATGGTCACTCATTCTTAGCACCGCCTTAATTTCAGTTTTTTGATAGGTTTATTTCCGACGTCTTGAGCACTTTTAGAGATTTAAAAAGTGCTGAAAGAAATATCAAGATTATAAATATCAGTTTAATTTTTACCTTTAATTCAAAATATATTCTGCTTTCCTTTGAATCAAAATCCGGAACGATATTTATATAATACCTATTGTACTTTGCATTGCTTAAAATCCAGCCAAACGCCGTATAAACAATCGAGCAGGTCTGCCCATAACTAATAGCTGCCTGTGCAGCGTCTTCATCCGCAACAACAATTTTAATATAAATTCTTTTTATTAAAATATGGGATAATAAATTCTTTGCTGTGTGCGTTGCAATTAAACTGAATTCCTTTATAATATTTAAAAAGCCGGATAAACCCTTTTGTTCTATTATACCCTTGATTTTCGATTTTTTCTCAGTTTTCTCAATTTTTTCTTTTTTCTTTNNTTATAAATATCAGTTTAATTTTTGCCTTTAATTCAAAATTTATTCTGGATTCTTTTGAATCAAAGTCCGGAACAATATTTATATAATACTTATTGTACTTTATATTGCTTAAAATCCAGCCCAGCGCCGTATAAACAATTGAACAGGTCTGCCCGTAACTGA
>DHNU01000067.1:13015-21840 GCA_002407645.1 Ruminococcaceae bacterium UBA5408 | reverse complement strand
CTTATAGACAGTTCATTTTTAAACTCTGCACTGACAGTAACAGGGCAAAGCAGTAAAAAAGCTATCAAAAGTAAAATAAATATAAATATCCAACCGGTCATATTTCCTCCTGCTTACATCATTATCCTGCGGACAAATCTTCCAATTTGTTTTCTTCATCTTCTAACCCAGAACACTGCTGTTTTGTAGGATTTGGCAGTTCACTTATAGATGAGATGTTAAGGGAACGCAAAAAATTATGTGTTGTTCCGTAAACCAAAGGTCTGCCGGGTAATTCCAATCTGCCCCGTTCTTCAATAAGCCCTTTAACTGTAAGACTTCCCAAAACGCCGGAACAGTCAACCCCACGTATTTGTTCAATAAATGCTTTGGTTACAGGCTGATTGTAAGCTATAATTGCAAGTACTTCCATACTTGCCTGTGAAAGAGGAGTATTTCTGCGGATATCAAGAATTTTTTTCACATATTCCCCGTATTGAGAACTTGAACACATTTGATAACTGTCGTCCAATTTTAAAATTTGAATTCCGCTGCTTTCTACATTAAATTTATCCATTAAGTTCTTTAATATTTTAGAAACAGTAGGTTTGTCCAAATTTAGAGTATCGGAAATTTTATCAATGCCGACAGGATCTCCGCTTGAAAATAATATAGCCTCTATTGCTCCTTGAATTTTTTTAATCTCCAACTTTTCACACCGCCGTTAATCAATTTTACTGTTGTGTTTTGTTTTTCGCCTTCAACCCGTACCCTCTTTACTTTTACAAGTTCAAGTACGGCCAAAAAAGTTGCAACTAAATCTGACTTTGTCTGTTTTTCTTCATAAAACAATGAATTATAATTTATTTTATCTTTCTTCCAAAGACATCGCAGTACAAAAACAATTTTTGAAGTTACCGATACAACTTTATGTTTAACTATAGCGGAGAATGCTTTTTCAGTCGGAGGTGCAAACCGTTTTCCTCTTCCGACTGCATTTTGGTAAGCTGCATAAATTTCCATAGGAGAGTGGTTTCTTCTGTATGTTTGGTCAAAATCAATTTCAGCAGGTTGACGAACCAATATGTCATAATTAAAAGCGGAAGCCATTAATTTGGCTATTTGTTTACACTGTTGATATTCTATCAACTGGCCGCTTAATTCCTTCTTCAGTTCGTCCGCTTCCTCGTGCTTAGGAAGAAGATATACTGTTTTAATATAAATAAGCCTTGCAGCCATTTCTAAGAACTCACTTGTTATATCCATGTTTTGTTCTTTCATTACATCGATATGTTCAGTATACTGGTCGACAAGTTCAGAAATCTGTATGTCGAATATATTTAATTTATTTTTAGAAATCAAATACAGTAATAGGTCAAGCGGTCCTTCAAAAGCAGGAAGTTTATAGGATAGTTTTTCCATAATACACCACTTTATAACAAGCCGAACAATTTAAATGGCAATTCTGCAATCCAAATTACCGAATTAAAACATGCATTTTCTAAAAATGCGAGAGGAGTATTAAGAAACCCGCTGAATAAAACAAAAAAGGCAATCAATATAATTATATTTTGATACCTGTAATAACTGTAAAGTGCTTTGTTTGATAAAAATGCCCCTAAAATTTTAGAACCGTCGAGTGGAGGCAAAGGAATCAAATTAAAAACAGCAAGAGCTATATTAATAAATATATAAGATAAAAAGAAATCATGGACAAATTTTGGAACAGTAATATTAAGCCAAATTAAAATAGCAATATATATGATGCCTCCTACAAGAGCTGCAAGGAAATTTGCAAACGGCCCTGCTAAAGCTGTAATCGCCATATCACGTTTTGGATTTTTAAAATATCTTTTATCAACAGGCACAGGTTTTGCCCAGCCAAAACCAAACATCAAAAGAAAAAATGAGCCGATTGGGTCAATACTGACTATTGGATTTAATGTAAGTCTTCCATTATATTTTGCGGTACTGTCACCCAGTTTGTATGCAACCCAACCGTGTGCAAATTCATGAAGAGGTAAAATACAGAATATTACAAACAGCGTAGCTAATATTTGCGATAAAGCAGATGCCATATCAATAGGTACGCCCCTAAAAACATCTCTAATCAAATCAAATAACATAAACAAATTCTCCTTTATTGATGTATTATTATAATACTAATCAAACCAAAAAACAAGTAAAGCGATAATTTCATATAAAAAGTCAATTTTTTTTACTTTAATTTATTAATATGAGCAAAAATGCTTGCATTTGTTTTTATAATCTGATAAAATACCAATGTTGTGATATTTTAACTGTCCTTTTAAAGGAGGTGCAGACTCATGGCAAAATGTGAAATTTGCGGCAAGGATATGTCTTTCGGTATAAAAATTTCTCACTCACACAGACGTTCAAACAGGACTTGGAAACCTAACATCAAACGTGTAAAAGCGGTTGTAAACGGTTCTCCAAAGCGTATATACGCCTGCACCCGCTGCTTGCGTTCCGGCAAGGTTACCCGTGCCGTCTAATGTATAACAAAACATTAAGTTTAGAGGAGCCTTTGGGCTCCTTTTTTCTTTATAACATAATTTTGTAATTACTTATATTGTTATATTCATTTTAACACAATTAATTGATTTCATAAATTAATCTCAGCTGTTTGCTGTTATATGTTAGAAACCTAATTTAACTTGTAAATAAGAATTTATTAAAGTTATATAAAAAATAGGCAGCTGCTTATGGATTTTATAAATCTACAAGAAGCTGCCTGTTCTGTAATTATTTATGATTTATTGTAATTTTCTTTTCTGTACCGTTTTTTATTCTCTCTATGTTTGTTTTATGCTTTATAATTATGGTTAATCCTAAAATCAATGCGATACCCGTAGTTATAAGTACATATGAAAGAGGAACAGTGCCACTTCCGCTGCGATAATCCAAGAAAAATGTCACCAAGAAAGTTGCAATCGGAAACGAACCCGCACCGCAGATTGAAGATAAAGAAACAATTTTTGATATAATAAACACAATTATAAATACTGAAATAACAATTATGAAAATACGCCAGTCAATAAGTGCTATCATTGCCGCGCTTGTCAGCACACCTTTTCCGCCCTTAAAATTAAAAAACACCGGAAAAATATGTCCAATTACACAAGCAACACCGGCTATATATGCACCATATTGTGACATTATATCTGGGGCTAAAGTAATGCTGCAGCAATACCTAAAAACTTCTCTTCCTATGATAACCGAAACAGCGCCTTTCAAAAAATCGAAAATTGTGGTAAACACTGCTGCTTTAACGCCTACGGAGCGGAGTACATTTGTGGCGCCGGCATTTCCGCTTCCTAAAGTACGAATATCAATATTGTTATCAAACAATTTCGTGAAAATAATTGAAAAACTCAGACTTCCTAAAAGGTAAGATACAAATGCAACAAAAATAAATGGAAGTGCAAATTCTCTAACATAATTGAACATCAAAAATCCCCCTTATTTATCTCCGCGCTCACGCACGATAAATCTTATCGGAGTACCCTCGAGCCCAAAAGTTTCTCGAATTCTGTTTTCAAGATACCTCTGGTACGAAAAATGGAACAACTGTGCTGAATTAACAAAGCATACAAATGTAGGCGGCTTGACGGTTGCCTGGGTAATGTAATAAATCTTAAGCCTCCTTCCCTTATCAGTCGGTGGCTGAACTCTTGCCACTGCCTGAGCCAATACATCATTAAGCATTCCCGTGGCAATGCGCATAGAATTGGAATTTGCCACATGCTTTATAAGTTCAAAAAGGCGGTCAAGCTTTTGCCCTGTTTTAGCAGAAATAAAAACAATTGGTGCATATGACATAAATGCAAAATTCTTTTCAAGGATTTTCCTATATTCAATCATAGTGTGGTCATCTTTTTCTACAATATCCCATTTGTTAACAACAATGACACAGCCCTTACCCGCTTCATGTGCTAAGCCGGCAACTTTGGAATCCTGGTCGGTAAACCCGACTGTACCATCAATCATAATCACGCAGACGTCTGCCCTATCTATCGCAAGTTGAGCTCTTATAATACTGTACCTTTCAATATTATCGTCAACCTTGCTTTTACGACGCAGCCCCGCTGTATCTATAAAAGTGAAATGTCCGTATCCATTTTCTATTTTAGTGTCTATTGCATCTCTGGTTGTTCCTGCTATATCAGAAACAATACACCTTTGCTCACCGGATATTTTATTTATAAGAGAAGATTTTCCGACGTTAGGTTTTCCTATAATAGCTACTTTAATTACGTCGTTTTCTTCTTCTTCATTTCCTTCGGCAGGAAGATTATTGACAATTAAGTCAAGTAAATCGCCTGTACCATGTCCATGTACTGAAGAAACAGGCACAGGGTCGCCAAGACCAAGATTATAAAACTCATAAAATTCAGCAGGCGGATTTCCTATTTGGTCGCATTTATTTACACAAAGTATTACCGGCCTTCCGCTTTTTATAAGCATATCTGCAATTTCCGAATCAGTTGCAACAACTCCGGTTCTGATATCAGAAACCAAAACTATAACATCAGCCGCCTCTATTGCAAGTTCAGCCTGCAGCCTCATTTGTGAAAGTATTATGTCTTTTGATTCAGGTTCTATGCCGCCTGTATCAACTATTGTAAATTTTCTTCCGTCCCATTCACATTCACCGTATATTCTGTCCCTGGTAACGCCCGGTGTATCGTCTACAATAGACAAGCGCTGACCGATTAATTTATTAAAAAGAGTTGATTTACCAACATTAGGTCTACCAACAATTGCAACGACCGGTTTCGACAACTCCATCACATCCTAAAATTGTATTCAATAGCTCATATCCGTCATTTGGTGATACCGAAATTTTAATATTTAAAGCCTTGCTTAAATCATCGAGTGAAACATCGTCAAGGAATATATCCCCTTCACGGCGTAACATCACTGCAGGCACAATTAATTCATCACCCAAATTTTTGTCTTTAAGCTGTTCTATGATATCCCTACCGGTTATTAAACCGGTAACATTTATTGTTTCTCCAAAAAAATTATTAATTATTGGAATAACATTACAAACTAAATTATTACATTTTATTCTTAATTCGTCAAGTAGATTGTTAATGAATTTATAAGGGCCGGTGCCTGTTATAAGTGTAACATGTCTTTTTCCTTTCAAAGGCTCAAAATCTTCAAGTGCAAACTCAAATTCCTGCTTCAAATTTGCCATTAAACCGACACCGTTTTCAATCTGGTCGAAATCGCCATAAAATTCAGCAGGAGGCATGGGCCGCTTTGCTTTAAGATAAAACTCATCTGCCGCATAGCATATTCTTTGACCATATTGAGATAAAAACTCATCACCGAACTTCTCTAAAATCTTCAGAGCATCTTCAGCCGAACTTTTATCAAATGATTCGAGGGGATAAAGCCCCTGCCTAAATTTTGTAAGTCCAACCGGAACAGCGGCTATGCTTTGAACCGCAGGATATAATTTGCCTAAATCAGTTAAGCTTCTGCGTAATTCATCACCGTCATTAATACCTTTACAAATAACTAACTGAGTATTAATTTTAATTCCTGCTTTAGCAAGTCGATATAATATTGACAAAGATTCTCCCGCAAATCGATTTCCCATCATTTTAACTCGAAGTTCAGGGTTAGTTGTATGAACAGAAATATTTATGGGGCTGATATGCATTTTTATAATACGTTCAACATCATGATCCGTCATGTTGGTTAAAGTAATATAGTTTCCAAATAAAAAAGACAGCCGAGAATCATCATCCTTAAAATACAGACTGCTCCTCATTCCTTTTGGATTTTGGTCAATAAAACAAAAAATACATTTATTTCTACATGCATGCTGATTATCCATTAAATATGTTTTGAATTCGAGACCGATTGTTTCATATTCGCCTTTTCTTATTTTAATACTGCGTTTCTTATTATTTTCATTTTTTAATATAACTGTTAAATTTTCACAAGTTTCATAAAATCGGTAATCAAGAATATCATTTATTTCATTTCCATTAATGGAAATAAGCGTTTCATCTGATAAAATTCCAGCCTGTTCACCCGGGCTGTCTTTATCAACAGACATAATTTTAACTGACATACTAACTCCTTTATACAATTTTATATAAAATTTATAAATTTATACTGATTTTTAATAAATATAAGGATATAGTTGTAAAAAGCTTAATTAATCACGATTGTATTTGAACACAAAGAATAAATAACGCCACAGCCTTTATAAACGTGATTTTTAATACTTAATAAAAAAATAGAGAAGGATCGCTCCTTCTCTACATTTTTAGGAAAATTAAATAAAGACTTAAGCTTCCTTTTTGACAACTTCCCTGCCGTTATAGTAACCACAACTACCGCATACTCTATGTGGAGTTTTGTACTCGCCGCATTTAGGGCATTTAACCAAAGCAGGAGCGCTTATCTTCCAAACATTTGAACGTCTTTTATTTTGTCTTGCACTTGATAATTTTCTCTTTGGTACCGCCATCGTCAGCACCTCCTTATAAAACTCAGACTAATCTATCAGTTTTTTAAGAGCCTCCAAGCGAGGATCAATCTGATGCATTTCACAACTGCATGTCCCGTTATTTAAATTTTTACCGCAAATAGGACACAAACCCTTACAGTTCTCACTGCATAAAAACTTTGACGGAAGTTCAAGTAAGATGTCCGCCCGAATAAGCCCATCCAAATCCAACTTATAATCAGTAACTTTAATATATTTGTCATCGTCTTCATTTTCCAACGATAATACAAGCGTATGAGAAAAGTCATAGTTGTACTTTTTATGAGTTTGAACCATGCATCGATCACATGGCATAGAAAAATCAAACGAAGCTTTTGCATTTAACAGTGCAAATCCATCCTGACCCTTAACCGTGCCCTTAACTGTTACAGGCGATACAAAAGGATGATAACCGTCAATATCGTCGGTTGACATATCCAGCCTATAATTAAATGAACAGCTTTCACCGTCACCCTGAAACACTTTCTTTAAATCAAGAATCATAATTACACCTCAACGCTACATTAGCTTATTATATAGATTTATTCATGATTTGTCAATAGAAATTTTGGATATAATAAGCTTGTAATCACGCCATAAATATGCTGCCGAGACAATATGCCTGCGGCAGCATAAACAACAAATTAAGTAAGGAAATAATTGTTTTTTAAATTTGAACAGATATTGAGCTGATTTCTTTCGGAAGTTCAGCCTTGTCAGCAGATACCAAAAGTGTAATCTTTGTATCAGCAAGAGACGAAACAGTGTTAAGTTTTTCTGTAAGTTTAACAAGTGCATTAAGATCATTGCCAATAATCTTCAAAGTGGAATCAACAAAAATGTCTGTAACATCATAGTTGCCGGCACAGATACCGCTTATAAAGCCATACAGTGTATCCATTCCTTGAATTCCATAAGCATCACTGTCAACCAGTCTTGCCTTGTGAGAAATATCATAAGTAAGTTTTAAACCTTTTTCAATTACAACAACGTTGCCATTAGATTTTTCAACTGCTTCATTAGCATGCTCAATTAATTTTTTTGTTTTTCCTGAACCTTTTTTACCTACGATAAGAGTAATCATGAAGAAACTCCTCCTATTTGTTTATATTATTTCCGCATAAGCGGATAGAACTCCTAAATATTTGTATTCTTCAGTCTTGCCTCAAGCTGTTCCTTTTCAGCCTCATATCCGGGTTTACCCAACAAAGCAAACATATTCTTTTTGTAGCTTTCAACACCTGGCTGATTGAATGGATTGACTCCTAAAATAATTCCGGAAATTGCACAGGCTTTTTCGAAGAAATAAATCATATAGCCGAGAGTGTCTTCTGAAAAATCAGGTGCACGAAGTACAATATTAGGCACACCGCCGTCTACATGAGCAAGGACTGTTCCTTCAAATGCTTTTTCATTAATATAAGCCATGCTCTTACCCTGCAGGAAATTTAATCCGTCAACGTTTGCTGGATCGTTGTCAATAAATAAATCTTTCTTTGCTTTGTCAAACAAAACAACAGTTTCAAGTAAATTTCTTTTACCGTCTTGAATAAATTGTCCTAAAGAATGTAAATCTGTTGAAAAAATTACTGAAGCCGGGAAAAGTCCTTTATTATCTTTTCCTTCGCTTTCACCAAAGAGTTGTTTCCACCATTCGCACATCATACCAAATGAAGGTTCATAACTTACAAGAATTTCCGTATCTTTGCCCTTACGGTTAAGGATATTGCGGATAGCTGCATATTTATAGCAGTCGTTTGTTCCTAAATCAGGATTGTTTAATTCCTTTTGAGCTTTTGCCGCACCGGCCATAAGTGCATCAATATCAGCACCGCTTACAGCAATCGGTAAAAGTCCTACCGCGGTTAATACTGAAAATCTTCCGCCTACTTCATCCGGAACAACAAATGCTTCGTAGCCTTCTTTTGTTGCAAGCTGCTTTAGAGTACCACGTTCTTTATCTGTAGTGCAGTAAATTCTTTTACGAGCTTCTTCTTTTCCGTATTTATCTTCAAGAAGTTTACGGAATACTCTGAAGGCTATTGCCGGTTCAGTTGTTGTACCGGATTTTGAAATCATGTTGATTGAAACATCTTTGCCTTCGCATATTTCAAGAAGCTCACTCAAAGCAGTAGAGCTTATGCTGTTTCCTGTAAAATAGATATCAGGGGTTTTCTTTTTTAAAACATTATAGTTAGGTGAATTTAAAAATTCAATTGCGGCACGAGAGCCAAGATATGAACCTCCGATGCCGATAACTATAAATACATCTGTATCAGATTTAATCTTTTCAGCTGCTGATTTAATCCTT
>DHNU01000067.1:12555-12767 GCA_002407645.1 Ruminococcaceae bacterium UBA5408 | reverse complement strand
AGTTTAATTTGTGGTGCAATCACTTTATATTCATTTTGTCCGATAAAATTTGAGAGATGTCGTAAATCGAGTTTAATAGACATTTCGCATCCTCCTATATGATACTTTCTGTTTATTTTATATTACAATATATCGGCTGCTTTTGCAAGACAGACTACTATATTTTATAAATTTTTAACAATAAAAATTCTATAACATTTTTAGTAAATATT
>DHNU01000067.1:2582-12217 GCA_002407645.1 Ruminococcaceae bacterium UBA5408 | reverse complement strand
AGCGTAACTTCTGTGCCTACGGAATCAGTCATACCGTTTATAACTTTAACCGATTTAAGCGAATCTTTTGGCAATTCAGGTTTTACTATGGCCCAATTTGCAAAACCGTAATCAAGCAGTTTTGAAGCTGAAGAAAAGCGATCTTTTGTATTTGATGCACCAAGAATAACAGAAATCAACTTAACATTATCTCTTTCTGCCGTTGCAGAAATACAGCTTCCGGCTTTACCGGTAGTTCCGGTTTTAAGCCCTGTAATTCCCTTGTAGCTTTTAATAAGTTTATTGGTATTAACAAGCTGAGTTTTACCCCCGCGGATATTTTCTATCCAAGTCGTAGTATAATCAAATATTTTTTTATGTTTCATAAGCTCACGCGACATAAGTGCAACATCATATGCTGATGTTATATGACCGTCTTCATCAAGACCGTTACAGTTTTTAAAAACAGTGTCTTTCATTCCAAGTGTTTTTGCTTTTTCATTCATCTGTTGTATAAATTCTTCTTCGCTGCCAGAAACATATTCAGCCAGTGCCACAGCCGCATCATTTGCGCTGGCTATTACTGTAGCTTTAAGCATATCATCCACGGTCATATTTTCACCGGGTTTAAGCCATATGTCTGAGCCGCCCATTGATGCCGCATGTTCACTTGCAGAAACCAAATCGGTAAGTTTAATTTTACCGCTGTCAACAGACTCCATAATAAGAGTAAGAGTCATAACTTTGGTTATTGATGCACATGGGCGTTTTTCATGTGGGTTTTTCTCGTAAAGCACTTTACCTGTTTCTGCTTCCATTAATACGGCTGACGGAGCTTTAACCTCCTCGTCGGACAAGGCAAATGCTTGAACAGGCAATAAAGACACTATCAACGCTGCAGCAAGTACGCTTGCCGACAACTTTTTGAACTTCATATTCAGCACCTCCATTTTATTAGTAATTCTTATGCCAAATATCAAGTTTCTATCCATAAAAATGGGGCTGAAAATAATTCAGCCCAAAATAAACTACTGTCTTACAGATATACCTTTTCTTCTTAAATAGTTTTTAAGCTCCGGAATTGTGATTTCTCCAAAATGAAACAGAGATGCCGCAAGAACTGCATCAGCTTTTGCTGATGTGAATGCATCATAAAAATGTTCCATTTTTCCCGCTCCTCCAGACGCAATAACCGGTATTCCTACATTTTCTGAAACAGCTTTTGTAAGTTCTATATCGTATCCATTTTTGACGCCGTCGCATTCCATACTTGTTAGTAAAATTTCACCCGCACCTAATTTTTCTGCTTCCTTTGCCCATTTTATAGCGTCTTTTCCGGTATCCACACGTCCACCATTTAAATAAACCGTCCAACCGCCTGACTTAAGTCTTTTTGCATCTATTGCACAAACAACACATTGACTTCCAAATTTTTGTGCAGCTTCCGAAATTAATAAAGGATTTTTAAGCGCTGCAGAATTTACTGAAACTTTATCTGCACCAGCTCTTAAAATTGCTGTAAAGTCACTAACTGTTCTTATTCCCCCGCCAACTGTAAAGGGAATAAATATTTTTTTTGCTACTTCTCTCACAATATTAAGGATAATCCCTCTTTCCTGCGATGAAGCTGTAATGTCAAGAAGTACAAGCTCATCAGCGCCCTGTCTGTCATATTCTATTGCCGCTTCAACAGGATCACCTGCATCACGTAAATTAATAAAATTTGTCCCTTTTACAACCCTTCCGTCATTAACATCAAGGCAAGGAATAATTCTTTTTGCGTACATAGTATTCCCCCTGTTATTTTACAAATGAAACAAAATTCTTTAAAATTTGAAGCCCCGTTTTTCCGCTTTTTTCAGGATGAAATTGTGTAGCAAAAAGATTTCCATGTTGAATAGATGCATCTATTTTTACTCCGTAATTAGTTGTAGAAGATACAACATTTGGATTGTCGGCTTTTAAATAATAAGAGTGGACAAAATACACATATGGATTTTGTCCAATGTTTTGAAATAACCCATCATATTCTTTTATATTGAGCGAATTCCATCCTATATGGGGAATTTTAAGACCATTACCTGCAGGTATTTTTTTTATCCTGCCTTTTAAAATCCCAAGTCCGTTTACTCCCGGCGATTCTTCACTTTCTTCAAAAAGCAACTGCAAGCCTAAGCAAATTCCTAAAAACGGCTTACCACTTTCTATAAATTCCAATACAGGATTAACAAAATCGGATTTTTTCAAGCAGTTCATAGCGTCGCCAAATGAGCCCACACCTGGGAGGACAGCGGCAGAAGCACTTTTTAGTTCTTCCTTGTCAGCCGTTACTTTTACATCACAGCCGATAAAGTTAAATGCATTTTTAACACTTTGTAAATTTCCTGCACCATAATCAATTACAGCAATCATTCCACATTATCCTTTATTTAAAATATGAGATAATTTTATCATTTCTTCATATAAAAGGCAAATACTTAATTAGTTATTAAATTTCTTAGTAACTGCCAAAGTAAAGGTTTTTATCATGCCATTCAAAATTGACAATAATTAAATAAAAATGTATTATTAGGTACGATGTTTTTCATATTATCGGAGGAAGAAAATGGATTATATAACTTTAATAGGTATTGCTGTTGGATTAGCAATGGATGCTTTCGCTGTCAGCATTACAAACGGTGCGGCTATAAATAAAAATGTTACAGCAAAATTTACTTTTAAGCTTGCTTTTAGTTTTGGCTTATTTCAAGCGTTAATGCCTATGATTGGCTGGATTATAGGTAAAGCGGGGGAAAACCTAATAAATGCCATAGATCACTGGATTGCATTGATTCTTCTTTCATATTTAGGTATTAATATGATTATTGAATCAAAAAAAACAAATGAAAATGCAGTTTCGATAAACGATATTAGTTTTAAATCTCTGATAGCTTTTTCCGTAGCTACAAGCATAGATGCACTTGCAACAGGAGTAATTCTTCCTTCCACAGTGGGAGCACAAACTATTGGATTAATGCTGATATCCGTTGGTATTATCGGTCTTATAACTTTTGTACTGTGTTATTTCGGAGTTTATATCGGAAAGAATTTTGGTAAGATGTGTTCTTCAAAAGTTCAAATAATAGGCGGATTAGTCTTAATAGGAATCGGTATAAAAATATTTATCGAAGATGTTTTCTTTATGTAATTTTATAAGCTGAACTAACCGATTCAATTCTATTCATCATTTCATCTTTTAAGTTTTGTGGAGAAAGCACGATAATTCTGTCACCGTACTGCATAAGCCATTCTATCAGTCCCTCGCTTACAAAAACGTTGGCACAAACTGTAAATGCGTTGTCATCATGGCATGAAAATTCAGTTTCACTGCCAAATTTGTCTACAATAGTATCAAGAAGGTTATTTGAGCATCTAAGAATTATCTGCTCACATTTACCGTTATACATATTAAAGGTCTTTTTAGTATAATCCGCACTGTCAAAACAATCATTATATTCACAGACTTCATTGAAAGGCCTTGAGGCTAACTGTGTAACACACACACTTTTCATTCGGTCCAACCTATAGTTGCTTATACTGTCGTATTTTTCGTAATTGCCAACAAGATAATATTTATCATTTTCCCATATTAATGAATAAGGACTTATGATAAATTCCCTCCCCCTGTCGTACTGTACCGTTCTGTCGATTATTATTCGGTGATGATAGAAAAATCTAATTTTTCTATTTTCCGAAATTGCACGATTTATGGTATCTATATTATAATATATTTCTTCATTTTCAAATTTAACACGTTCTTTAACGTAAATTTGGTTTAACACTTGTTCAGCTTGATAGCAGCTTAAAAGTTCACAAAGCTTCTTAGTTAAATCTTCTGTTTTTTTATTCGTAATAAAAGACGCCGTAAGTACAGCATCCATTAAAAGTCTTACTTCAGCAAGTTCAAAACTTCTTTTTGCTATAAAAAAGCCTTGTTTAGGTAACCTTGTATAAATAATATCTATTCCAAATTCAGTAAGTGCCTCAATGTCTCTGTAAATTGTTTTTCTGTCTGTATTTATTCCTTCGTCATTCAAAAGCCTGCACAATTTGGCAGCAGAAAGTGGATGATCTTCGTCCGAATACTTGTTAAGTAATTTTAATAATAACAATAATTTCAATTTAGAATTAGCATAACATCCCAAATAATCACCAGCTATTTTTATATTTACTCACTTCATATTACAATATATCATATATGGAAATTTATTTCTATTTCAAATCTTGATTTTTATAATTTTTGGAATTTTTAAGTAATTTTTGCACAAATTCATCTTGTGTTTTTGCTGCAAAATGTTATAATTATAAGGTAGTTATATTTTTTGGAGGATAAAATAATGGCAATAAAAATTTTAACTGCGCGTCAAGCCGCAGATTTAGTCCCTGATAATATTAATTTTGCAACAAACGGTTTTATGGGAGCAGCAGTCGCTGAAGAAATTTTAGCAGAAATTGAAAACCGTTTTTTAGAGACTGGAAAGCCAAATAACCTTACACTGTTATTTTGTGCAGCACAAGGTGACGGAAAAACAAAAGGTTTAAATCATATGGCTCATGAAGGATTAATAAGCAAAGCTATTGGAGGCCATTGGGGCATGGCGCCAAAGCTCGGGCAGCTTGTTACAGATAATAAGATTATTGCTTACGATTTCCCACAAGGTGTTACAAACCATATGTTTAGAGATATGGCTTCTCACAGACCGGGTACTCTTTCCCATGTTGGCTTGGGTACATTTATTGATCCCCGTAATTTGGGCGGAAAATTAAACGAAAAGACTAAAAAATGCGAAGACCTCGTAAAACTGATGGAAATAGACGGTAAAGAATATTTATTCTATAAAACACATCCTGTGGATTTTGCCGTTCTTGGGGGTACATACGCTGACGAAAACGGTAATATTTCAATCGAACGCTGCGGTGTTCGTGCCGAATCTCTTGCTGTAGCTCTGGCTTGTAAAAACTCAGGCGGTAAAGTAATTGTACAAGTTGAACGTGTAGTAAAAGCCGGTTCACTTGACCCACAAAAAGTAGAAATTCCCGGAATTTTAGTAGATGCTGTTGTAGTTGTAAGTGATATGAAATATCATATGCAAAACTTTGGGACACAATATAATCCGGGTTTTTCCGGTGAACACAGAATGGGAATGGCTGAATTTTCTCCTATGCCACTTAATAACAAAAAGATTATTGCTCGCCGTGCAGCTATGGAACTGAAAGATGGAAGTGCCGTTAACCTTGGGATAGGAATTCCTGAGTTCGTTTCAACCGTTGCTATGGAAGAGGGTATTACAAATAAATTCACTTTGACAGTTGAGTCCGGTATTTTTGGAGGAAATCCTCAAAGTGGAATTAATTTTGGCGTCAGCTTAAATCCCGATAGTATCATATCTATGCCTTCCATGTTCGACTTTTATCAAGGTGGCGGACTTGACCAAGCATTCCTTGGTTTCGCTGAATCGGATAAAGACGGAAACGTTAATGTTTCAAAATTTGGTCCTAAGCTTCCAGGCTGTGGTGGATTTATTGATATTACACAAAATTCTAAGCAAGTTTTCTTCTGTGGCACATTTACTGCAAAGGGACTTAAGACTGAAATTAAAGACGGAAAACTTCATATCATTAATGAGGGCAGCGTAAATAAATTCCGTGAAAATGTTGAACATATTACATTTAGTGCAAAAACAGCCATAAACGATAATCTTCCTGTATTGTATATTACAGAGCGTGCTGTATTTAAACTTACAAAAGACGGTATTGTACTTTGTGAAATTGCACCCGGAATTGATTTAGAAAAAGATGTTTTAGCTCATATGCCTATAAAGCCAATTATTTCACCTGACTTTAAGCAAATGGATGAAAGAATTTTCAGAGATGAAGTAATGGGTTTGAAAAACGATTAATTAATTTATTTTATATTTAATTTAATAAATGGCGCGGAATAAATCCGCGCCATTTTTATCTTATAAAGTTGAAATGGTTGCTTACTAAGCTTATTTCAAATTCTATCTCGCAGCGGACTTTCATTACTAAGGTATGTCCTCTTGCAAAGTAATCATAAAAAGCACTCCTTTAGCTGTATTTAAACTAAAGGAGTGCTTTAATTGTATTAATTAAGTAGTTTTAATTAAAATTAGGCGTTTTTAGCAGCCATAACTTTTTTAACTTCATCAGTGAAGATTGGAAGAATCTTCGTAGCATCTCCGACGATGCCATAATCAGCAACTTCGAAAATTGGTGCGTTTTCATCCTTGTTAATTGCAATAATAACATCGGACTCTTCCATACCTGCAAGATGCTGAATAGCACCGGAAATACCACAGGCAATGTAAAGATTTGGACGAACTGTTTTACCGGTCTGGCCAACCTGGATGTCTTTTTCAACCCAACCGGCATCTACGCAAGCTCTAGAAGAACTTACTGTTCCACCGAGAGCATCTGCTAAATCTTTAAGAAGCTTAAAGTTCTCTGGGCAACCCATACCACGGCCGCCGGATACGAGGATTTTAGCATCCTGAATATCCATTTTTGTGGATACTTTTTTGATGATGTCAATAATTTCTACGTTCTTGCACTCTGCAGGAATTTCAAGGTCATACTTGTCAACAGGAACTTTTGCACCGTCGATAGGTTTAACCTTCTGCATAACGCCCGGACGAACAGTAGCCATTTGTGGACGATGCTCCGGGCAAAGAATTGTAGCCATGATGTTTCCGCCAAATGCCGGACGAGTCATCATGAGGTTCTTTGTTCCATCGGTAGCAACTTCAAGTTTTGTGCAGTCAGCAGTTAAACCAGTCTTAACTCTTGCAGATACACGAGGAGCAAGGTCACGACCGATTGCAGTTGCACCGTAAAGAACAACAGCAGGTTTGTACTTCTTAATTACATTGTACATGCTGTAGGCATAAGGCTCTGTAGAATATATCTTGAGAGCTTTATCGTCAACCATTATAATTTTATCTGCACCGTAACTTGCTAATTCATCGCAAAGTCCGGACACATTGTAACCAAACAAAACAGCAGTAACTTCAGTTTCCATATCTTTAGCAAGCTCTTTAGCTTTACCAAGAAGTTCAAAAGAAACATTTGCTATTTTATTGTCTACTTGTTGTATAAAAATATATACGCCTTTATATTCTTGTATATTCATTCTGCTCACCACTTTCAACTATATAATGAATTTTTCTTTGAGCTTTTCAAGCATATAATCAGCCGACTCTTGAGGATCAAGGTTTACTAATTGACCGGCTGCTTTCAAACTCTTTGTAAATGTCTTACAAACTCTGGTAGGTGAGCCTTTTAAGCCGATGCTTGAGTCATCAATATCAAGATCATTACGTGTAATTACCTTAACTTCAGTATTTCTATAAGCATCAAAAATTCCGCCCGGAGTCATATAACGAGGCTGGTTTAATTCGCTTAAGGCAGTAATTAAGCAAGGCATTTTAACCTTGATAATATGATATCTGTCTTCAAATTGACGTTTAACTGTTACAAAGTCGCCTTCAACCTTAATATCCTCAGCATAGCTGATATTCGGGATACCTAAGTGTTCAGCAATTTGCGGTCCAACTTGTGCTGTATCACCATCAATTGCCTGACGTCCTGTAATAATCATGTCAAATTTAAGTGTTTTAAGTGCTGCAGCAATAGTTGTGGAAGTAGCTAAAGTATCAGCACCGCCAAACGCTCTGTCAGTAACTAAAATTGCTTCGTCAGCACCCATTGCGAGAGCTTCACGTAAAACAGCATCAGCCTGCGGCGGCCCCATGGAAAGAACCGTTACATGTGCGCCAATGGAATCTTTAAGACGAAGAGCTGCTTCAAGACCGGCTTTATCATCCGGATTAATTATACTTGGTACGCCTTCTCTAATAAGAGTACCTTTTACTGGATCCAATTTAACTTCATTTGTATTTGGAACTTGTTTTATGCAAACTACAATATTCAAAAATTGTCACTCCTTTTAGGCTTTTATAGTTATCTAAGTGCATGAGAAGAAATAACCATGCGCTGAACTTCACTTGTACCTTCATAGATTTCTGTGATTTTTGCATCACGCATCATGCGCTCAACTGGATATTCTCTTGTATAACCATAACCGCCATGAAGCTGAACTGCTTCTGCAGTAACTTCTCTTGCAACTTCTGCTGCATAAAGTTTAGCCATAGCAGCTTCTACAGTATAAACTTTTTGTGTATCTTTTGCACAAGCTGCACGATAAACAAGCATTTGAGCAGCTTTAATCTTTGTTGCCATATCAGCAAGTTGGAACTGTGTATTCTGGAATTTAGCAAGAGGTCTGCCAAATTGTTTTCTTTCTTTTACATACTTAACTGTTTCGTTGTATGCACCTTCAGCAAGTCCCAAAGCCTGGGCAGCAATACCAATACGACCACCGTCTAATGTATTCATTGCAATTTTGAATCCCTGGCCTTCTTTACCAAGAAGATTTTCTTTTGGTACAATGCAGTTTTCAAAAATCAATTCGCATGTAGAAGAACCGCGAATACCCATTTTCTTTTCTTTTTTACCAACACTGAAGCCCGGGAAGTCTTTTTCAACAATAAATGCTGAAATTCCTCTTGTTCCTTTGCTCTTATCTGTCATAGCAAAGATAATGTATGTATCGGCATAACCTGCGTTAGTAATAAAAATCTTGCTGCCATTAAGTACATAATGGTCATCTTCAAGAACAGCCTTTGTCTGCTGCATTGAAGCATCTGTACCTGCGTTTGGCTCAGTTAAAGCGAAAGCACCTAACTTTTCACCTTTTGCAAGTGGTACAAAATATTTTTGAATTTGCTCCGGTGTACCGAATTTTAAAATCGGAGCAGAACCCAAAGATGTATGACCGGACAAAACAACACTTGTTGTTCCACAAACTTTTGCGACTTCTTCAATGCACATTACATATGAAAGTGTGTCACAACCTTGACCACCATACTCTTTCGGGAAAGGAATGCCCAAAAAGCCGTATTTTTTCATCTTTTCTACTGCTTCAACCGGAAAACGTTCCTGTTCGTCAATATCTTGAGCATAGGGTTTTATTTCATTTTCCGCAAAATCTCTGTAAAGAGTGCGGGCCATCTCGTGTTCTTTACTAAGTACGAAATCCATACTCGTTCCTCCATAATTATATTTGCAAAACCTGATTATTTGGTATAGTCATAAAATCCCTTACCGGTCTTTTTACCGAGTAAGCCACCGCGAACCATCTTTCTGAGTAATGGGTGTGGACGATATTTGCTGTCACCGGTTTCCTGGAGAAGAACATCCATAACAGCAAGGACAACGTCTAAACCGATTAAATCGCCTAAAGCAAGAGGTCCCATCGGGTGATTTGCTCCAAGTTTCATTGCAGTATCAATGTCTGAGGCGGATGCAGTGCCATCAGCATAGATTCCAATAGCTTCATTAATCATTGGAACAAGGATTCTGTTTACAACAAAGCCAGCAGCTTCTTTTACCTGTACAGGTGTTTTGCCTATTTCAATTGCTATTTTCTTAATCTTTTCAACAGTCTCATCAGGAGTTGTGATACCTGCGATAACTTCAACAAGCTTCATTACAGGAGCAGGATTGAAGAAGTGCATACCGACAACAGCTCTGTCAAG
>DHNU01000067.1:0-2371 GCA_002407645.1 Ruminococcaceae bacterium UBA5408 | reverse complement strand
TCCATTTTTTCAAGAGCAGCTTCAACAACTAAATCACAGTCAGATGTAATATCTTTTGTACCTGTTGTGATTTTTGCAAGAATCTTATCTGCATCTTCTTGTGTCATTTTGCCTTTAGCTACGCGCTTTTCTAAGCCTTTAGCAATCTTTTTTTTGCCGTTTGCGGCAAACTCTTCGTTAATGTCACAAAGTTTTACTGAGTAGCCCTCGGTTTGAGCAAATGCTTGAGCTATACCGGAGCCCATTGTGCCTGCGCCAATAATACCAACCTTCATTTTAAATCCTCCTATATGTAATTAATTTATTTTAGGTAAATATACCAAAATTTATTTTAATTTTATTTATTCATAAATGGATCATGTTTACGTTTTTCCAAGAAAGCTGTCATAGCATTCTTCTGATCCTGTGATTCAAAGCAAGATGCATGTAATTCAGCTTCTATTTGAATAGCTGAGTCAATGTCTGTCTGTAATCCAAGGTTAATAGCCTTTTTAGTAGCACGAACTGCAATCGGAGCATTTCTTGCAATTTTTCCTGCAAGCTTCATGCATTCGTCCATAAGCTGATCTATTGGATAAACAGCATTAACAAGACCTGTTTTTAAGGCCTCATCAGCTTTTATTTTGCTGCATGTGTACAGTAATTCCTTAGCTTTGCCAACACCGATAGTCCTTGCAAGTCTTTGGGTGCCGCCGAAGCCGGCTGTAATTCCTAAGCCGGCTTCGGGTTGACCAAATAATGCATTTTCGGATGCTATTCTAATATCACAGCTAAGAGAAAGTTCGCAGCCGCCGCCAAGGGCAAATCCGTTAACAGCTGCTATAACAGGCATTGGTAACTTTTCAATTTTTCTGAACACATTATTGCCTTTTTCGCTAAAAGTCTGAGCCTGGGCTCTTGTTTCATTGCACATCTGAGCAATATCAGCACCTGCAACAAAAGATTTCTGCCCTGCCCCGGTAATAATCACACATCTTGTGTCATCAGCAGAAATACCGTCGACAACCGATTCCAATTCAGTGAGTACATCACTGTTTAAAGCATTAAGTGCTTTTTCTCGGTCGATTGTAATTATACCAATATAGTCCTTTTGCTCGTATTTAATGTATTTCATAATAATACCCTTGATAACCTTTCTGTCATATTAGTTATTAGCCAATAATATTATTCACCCATTTTTACGATTGTAGATACGCCCATTCCGCCGCCTACACAGAGAGTAGCAAGTCCTAATTTAGCATTTCTGCGCTGCATTTCATATAATAATGTAACGAGAATTCTGCATCCTGAGCATCCAACCGGATGTCCCAATGCAATAGCGCCGCCGTTTACGTTAACTTTAGACATGTCGAATTCGAGTTCCTTGCAAACTTCAATACTCTGTGCTGCGAAAGCCTCGTTAGCTTCAACTAAATCCAAATCTTTAACTGTAATATTAGCTCTCTTAAGAGCTTTACGTGTACTGTGAATCGGTCCAAGGCCCATGTATGCAGGATCAACACCGGCAGATGCACCGGCAACCCATGTTGCTATTGGAGTAACGCCGAGTTCTTTAGCTTTTTCTTCTGTCATAAGTACAATAGCAGCCGCACCGTCATTAATACCGGAAGCATTAGCTGCAGTAACAGTACCGTCTTTCTTAAATGCAGGTCTCAATTTTGAAATGCCTTCTGCTGTAACACCTTCACGTGGACCCTCGTCCTCTGTTACCATAACAGTGCCTTTTCTGCTTTTTACCGGTACAGGAACGATTTCAGCTTCAAATTTGCCTTCTTTACGTGCTTTTTCACATTTCTGTTGGCTGTTTGCTGCAAATTCATCCTGCATTTCACGTGTAATGCCATATTTTGCTGCAACATTTTCTGCAGTCATACCCATATGATAATGGTTGAATGTGCACTCGAGGCCATCATAAATCATGGAGTCAACAAGTTTACCATCGCCCATACGGTAGCCGAAACGGCCGTTTTTAACAAGATATGGAGCACCGGACATGCTTTCCATTCCGCCTGCTACAACTATATCACAATCTCCGGATGCAATCATATCAGCAGCAACGTTAATACTCTTTAATGCAGAACCACACATATTATTTAATGTATAAGCAGGAACTTCAATCGGAACACCTGCATAAACTGCGCACTGACGAGCAACGTTTTGGCCAAGACCTGCTTGATATACACAGCCCATAACAACTTCATCAACTTTATCTGGAGCAACATTTGCACGCTTTAAAGCTTCTTTAATAACAATAGTTCCTAAATCAGTTGCCGGAACCTTAGAAAGTACTCCACCCATTTTTCCGATTGGCGTACGGCATGCACCTGCTAAAACAATTTTTCTTGACATAAAATTTCCTCCATTCTTTTTT
>DHNU01000068.1 GCA_002407645.1 Ruminococcaceae bacterium UBA5408 | reverse complement strand
GCAATATGGGAAAGTAAATGAAATTAGTATGGAGTAAATATGGGAATGGATTATATCAAAGCAGATAACATATCCTTTAGTTATGATGAACCTGATACCGAAGAGCGGCAAGAAGTTTTACACAAAGTTTCACTCGGAATTAAAAAAGGTGAATTTGTTGCACTTTTGGGGCATAACGGTTCGGGTAAATCTACAATTGCAAAAATGTTCAATGCTATGCTTCTGCCAAGCGGTGGTAAGGTGTATGTGGATAAAATGGACACAGTTGACGAAAGCGTCCTATATGAAATACGCCGCCGAGTGGGACTCGTTTTGCAGAACCCCGACAACCAGCTTGTAGCGAGTATTGTCGAGGAAGATGTTGCTTTCGGCCCTGAAAATTTAGGTGTGCCGCCCGCTAAAATTCGAGAAAGAGTGGACGAAGCATTAAAAACGGTTGAAATGTACGATTTCCGCCATAATGCACCGTATAAGCTTTCGGGAGGACAAAAACAGCGCATAGCCATAGCCGGAATAATTGCTATGGAGCCCGACTGCATTGTGTTGGACGAGCCTACGGCAATGCTTGACCCCCGCGGACGAACAGAAGTAATGAATACAATTCATAAACTGAATAAGGAACGCGGGATTACAATAGTATTGATTACGCATTATATGGATGAGGCCGTACAGGCGGACAGGGTTATTGTTATGGACAGCGGAGAAATTTTAACCGAGGGTTCGCCTAAAGAAGTTTTTTCACAGGTTGAACTTTTGAAAAAACATAAGCTCGACGTACCTCAGTCAACAGAACTCATACACCGTTTAAGGGCAGCGGGATTCAATTTGCCGGACGGTATATTAAATATTGAAGAATGTGTGGCGGCTCTTGAACCGCTTTTAAATAAAGCTAAGTAGGAGAATTTTAATGCCTGTCATCGAAACAAAAAACTTAACTTATACTTACGGAGAAGGTACTCCGTTTTGTAAAACAGCGGTCGAAAACGTAAACATATCCATAGAAAAAGGGGAGTTTATAGGTGTTATCGGCCATACCGGTTCCGGAAAATCCACATTTATTCAACAACTTAACGGTCTTCTTAAACCAACAAAGGGACAAGTGTTGTTAAACGGAAAAGATATTTGGGAGGAACCGAAGAAAATCCGCGATGTACGCTTTAAAGTTGGTATGGTATTTCAGTATCCGGAGCATCAGCTGTTTGAAGAAACAGTCATAAAAGATATCTCGTTCGGTCCGGGGAACATGGGGCTTGACAGCGAAGAAATTAAACGTCGTGCCTGTGCTGCCGCGGACTTTGTCGGATTAAAAGAGGAACTTTTAAGTAAAAGTCCATTTGAACTTTCCGGCGGAGAAAAACGTCGGGTTGCAATTGCGGGAGTAATCGCTATGGACCCCGATGTTTTAATTCTTGACGAGCCGACGGCGGGACTTGACCCTCGTGGACGTGATGTGCTTTTAAGCCAAATTGTAAGTTACCACAAGGTCAGACACAATACTGTTCTTCTTGTTTCACACAGCATGGAGGATATCGCACGAACAGCGGATAAAGTGCTTGTGATGAATTCAGGTCATGTAAAGATGTTTGATTCTACAGAAAAAGTGTTTGCAAGGGATAGGGAACTCGAAGAAATAGGGCTTAGGGTGCCTGAGATAACTAAAATAATGTCGGTATTAAAAAATAAAGGTTATCCTGTTGATACAGTTCTTACAGTGGAAGAAGCCATTAAACAGCTTCTCCCGATTTTAGGAAAAGGAGGTAAAAAACATGGTTAGGGACATAACTCTCGGTCAGTATTTTCCCGGAAAGTCATTTATTCACAGACTTGACGCAAGAGTTAAAATTTTACTTACTTTTGTTTATATCGTGTTTATATTTATTGCCTCGAATTTTCAGGGACTGCTGACAATGACTGCTTTGGTTTTTACGGTACTGCTTCTATCGGGTGTACCTATTAAACAATATTTCAAAAGTTTAAAAGCAATACTTTTTGTTATCATATTTACTTCTGTTCTGAATTTGTTTTACGGAAGCGGGCAGGTCGTTTGGCAGTGGGGATTTATGCAGATAACGACCGGCGGAATTTCAAATGCAATTTTCATTACAATCCGAATTGTAAGTTTAATCTTGTTCAGTTCGGTTTTAACTTTTACCACTTCACCAACTGACCTTACGGATGCGCTCGAAAGAATTATGAAACCGCTTAAAGTTTTTCATATTAAAGTTCATGAAATAGCGATGATGATGACTATTGCGCTGCGCTTTGTGCCAACCCTGCTTGAAGAAACAGATAAAATTATGAGCGCACAGAAAGCAAGGGGAGCCGATTTGGAAAGCGGCGGGTTAATGCAGAGAGTTAAGGCACTTATACCGATTTTGATTCCGCTTTTTGTTTCATCTTTTCGCCGCGCCTATGACCTTGCCATGGCTATGGAGTGCCGCTGTTACCACGGAGGTGAGGGACGCACAAAGATGAAGATACTTCATGCTACGGGCAGGGATGCCGTTGCGGTCTTCGCAACGTTTATTGTATGCTCGGCGGTTGTTTGGTGTTCGCTGTATTTCCCGGCGGCACTTCGCTGAAAAAAGGTATGCTGAAAGGAGCTGTAAAATGAGAAATCTGCTGATTACGATTTGCTATGACGGAGCAAACTACCACGGCTGGCAAATACAGCAAAATGCTGTTACTGTACAGCAGGTTTTTCAGGAGGCTGTTAAAAAGGTGCTTTTGGAAGAACCGAACATAAAAGGCTGCAGCCGCACAGATTCTTTTGTACATGCCAGGGAATACTGCATTAGTTTTAAAACAGAGCATAATATTCCATGTGTGCGGCTTGTAGGTGCTTTAAATCACTTTTTACCCGAAGATATTGCTGTTCTTAACTGTCGGGAAGTTGACTTGGATTTTCATGCACGATATTCCTGTAAAGGTAAGGAATACATATATCGAATTTGGAACAGCAATATACGTAATCCGTTTTTAAACAAAAGAGCTTTGCACTATTGGTACAGCCTTGATGAAACAAAATTAAACGAAGCCGCGGGCTACTTTTTGGGTTCGCATGATTTCAGCTCTTTTTGTACCATTGATTCGCGTGAGCGGCGAAATATGGTGCGTACCGTTACCAAATCAGAAGTTAAAAGGGAAGGTAACATGGTTACCTTTACCGTAGCGGCAGACGGATTCCTTTATAATATGGTCAGGATAATGGTCGGAACTCTTCTGCGTGTTGCACAGGGAAAGTTAGAGCCGAATGATATCCCTAAAATTATAAGGGCAAAAGACCGTAAATCAGCAGGACCGACGGCACCGCCGCACGGATTGTATTTAAATCGCGTTTTTTATGAGGATGTGAATGAAGATGAATGACAAAGGTCAACGTTTTGACACAGCCGAAATAAATGTTGCAAAGCATGCGGCGAAAGAAAGTCAGAGAAAAAAGCTCAGCCTAAGGTATAAAGGACGTATTCCGCATTGGGTTTATAAAATCATTTTAATTTTAATTATAAGCATATTGGGAATGCTTATTTGGTTTAACCGTGCTAACCTCACACCTGCAAACATAATGGAATGGATTCAAAGCAGTATAGTCGGAATGGGGATGGGTGATGGTTATCCGTCGAAAATAGTTGGAAATACAGTTTCAAGCGGTAATTTTAAATCTGTAAATAAAGAAGCAGTTGTTCTAAGCGACACTGCACTGACGGTACTTAATTCAACTGCAAAGTCTGTTATGGTACGTCAGCACAGCTTTTCAACTCCTGTAATGAAAGTAAACGGTAATCGTACTTTAATTTATAATTTAGGCGGAAAAGGTTACCAAATAGAACGCAAGAGCGACACAGCAGTAAAAACTAACAGCGAAGATAATATAATTGCGGGCGACATTGCTCAAAACGGGAAATATGTGTTGCTTACGCAGGCCGATGGATATTTCGGCCGCCTTACAGCATATAAGCCGGACGGTAAAGAACAGTACAAATATTGGTTTTCGGACTATATTCCGACGGCCGTTGCATTGAACCGGGACGGAACAACAGCAGCTGTAACGGCTGTTTCCGCTAAAGAAGGCGGACTTATTTCTTCAGTATACATAATTGACCTTAAAAATGAAAAGACGGTACCACCTGTTGCGGTATATACGGAAAATTTAATGCAGGATGTTTTTTTTAACGGAGAAAAAGTTATTGCTGTCGGTGATAAAATGACTGCAGTTATAAGTTCGGACGGTAAGTCAAAAGTAAATTATGATTATCAAGGAATGCAGCTTTCAGCATATAGTGTTGACAAGGGAAAGATTGCATTAGGCCTTGTTCCTTATGGAAATTTAAAAGGAAGTAAAGTAGTGGTTCTTAATGCTTCAGCTAAAGAAACAGCTTCCATAAATATTTCTGATAAATCAGAATCTGTTTCACTTTATGGTGATGCAGTTGCAGCGCTTGTTGACGGAAAAGTTCAAATTTACAGTACAACTTCCGGAGAATCATTTGGAAGCTGTACTGCCGGAAATGATGCAAAGGCAGTTGCACTTCGCGATGAAAGTTCAGTTTATATACTTGGAGTTTCAGAAATACGTTACGGAAGCATAAAGTGAATGACTTGTACTTAATTATAATTTGTGTTATATTATTTTCTATATAAAAACCAATGTACAGGAGGAATAAATGGGTTTAGTTCTTGATATTGTTTTATGCATAATTGCGTTGGGATTTGTAGTTTCGGGGTATAAAGTGGGGCTTGTGCGTTCACTTATTGAGCTAATAGGATATATATTTGCTATTATAGCTTCAATAATGCTTGCGGATTACGCAGCAAATATAGTTTCAGCTATTTTAATGAAAATTAATCCATCAATGAGTCTTAGTCCGACTTTAATAAAAATCATTTCTATGATTATAACTTTTATTCTTTTACAGCTATTGGTACAAATAATTTCACGAGCGCTTGACGCTGTATTCAGTCTACCCGGATTAAACATTTTAAATTCCTTGCTTGGCGGAATATTCGGATTATTTAAAGGAGTATTGGTTGTATTTATAATTTGTGCGGTTTTGCAGCTTACGCTTCCTCTTATCAGCGCTAAAAATCCTAAAATAAATGAATCAGAATTGCAGCAATCAAAAATATATCAGTTTGTTTATACAAATAATCCGGTTTATTCGCTGTTTCAAGGGAAATTTAAAACGAGGTATATGTAAATGAGATACAAAAATAAGAATATTAATATACCAAATGCATTATCCGTATTAAGAGTTATACTCATTATTCCTTTTGTGTATTATTTTATTAATAATGAAATTATAAAAGCAGGAATTGTGCTTGTATTGTCCGGACTTTCGGATATGTTAGACGGAATAATTGCAAGAAAATTTAACCAGTTTACAGAGCTTGGACAAATGTTTGATCCGCTGGCTGATAAGCTTACGCAAGGAGCTGTTGCGATTTGCCTTGCGGTTGAACAGCCGATATTAATACCTCTTTTGGCAATATTTGTACTGAAAGAGGCTATAATGGTTATAGCGGCATGTTTTTTAATTAAAAAACACAAAAAGCCCGGCGGCTCAAAATGGTATGGCAAAGTTGCAACAATTTTATTCTACGTTTCGTTTGCTATTATTGTTGCACTTAAAGGAATTTGGAACTACGAGGATATAAGAATAACTGTTGTACTGCTTTCGGTGACTGCGGCATTCATGATTTATGCATTCTATAAGTACAGCAAAATTTATTGGGCGATCCTCCGTTCAGACGATACAAAATATACTATGGATATTAATGAAGTAATGGATAAAAAATCAAGCAGAAAATAGATTTATACTATTTAGTATGTTTTATATATTTTATAAAGAGAAGAAGTGAGTTTGGCTTATGATGTGTTCAAGATGTCATAAACGACCGGCAGTTGTTTTTATATCACATACGGTCGATTCGAAAGAAACACAGGGTCTGTGCCTTGTTTGTGCTAAAGAAATGGGAATTAAACCTGTTAACGATTTAATGGAGAAAATGGGTATAACAGAAGAACAAATGGAGGCCATGGAATCCGAATTAAATGAACTGATGGCAGCTAATGACGATAACGATGAAGATAGCGATGACGATGGCTTTATACCCGGCGGAGCAGCAACTTTTCCGTTCCTGCAGAACATTTTCTCGGGCGATGACAAAAACACCGAAAAAACCAAGAAAAATGATACCGCAAAAAGCGGTAAAAGAGAAAAACATAAAACAAAAAGAAAGCACCTTGACTCATACTGTACCAATTTAACCGAAAAAGCAAAAGCGGGAGAAATTGATAATATTGTAGGCAGGGACAAGGAGATTTCAAGAGTAATCCAAATTCTAAGCCGCAGAACCAAGAATAACCCCTGCTTAATCGGCGAGCCAGGTGTTGGCAAAACCGCTGTTGCGGAAGGGCTTGCCATTCGTATTGCAAACGGCACCGTTCCCGCAAGGCTTATGAAAAAGGAAATTCATCTTTTGGACCTTACCGCGCTTGTCGCCGGAACTCAGTTCCGCGGTCAGTTTGAAAGCCGTATAAAGGGGCTTGTTGACGAGGTGAAGTCTGAAGGTAACATCATACTGTTTATAGATGAAGTTCACAACCTTGTCGGCACAGGTGACGCAGAAGGCTCCATGAATGCCGCCAATATATTAAAGCCTGCGCTTTCAAGGGGAGAAATTCAGGTTATCGGTGCGACTACTTTCAATGAATATCGTAAATATATTGAAAAGGATACCGCGCTTGAAAGGCGTTTTCAGCCTGTAACAATAGCTGAACCGTCTGTAAATGAAACTGCAGAAGTGCTTATGGGAATAAAGTCTTACTATGAGGTTTTCCACAGGGTTCATGTGTCTGAGTCAATAGTAAGAAAAGCGGCTGTTCTTTCAGAAAGATATATTAACGATCGTTTTCTGCCCGATAAAGCAATTGACATTCTTGATGAAGCATGTGCTTGTGCAGCACTGAGAAACAAGAAAATGGCAGATTACGATAAAACAAATTTTGAACTTGAAAATCTGAAGTCACAGGAAGAAGAATTAACAGCCAACGGATTACAGCCTGATTTTGAAAAATTGGCGGAAATCAGAACTAACATTTCAAAACTTGAACAAAAATCACAGGAACTTGCGCCGGAAGCAATCGGAGCACAGGTCGAAGAAAAAGATATTGCCAAAGTTATTGAAATGTGGACCGGAATCCCTGCAAGCAGAATACAGGAAAACGAACTTAAAAAGCTTTGTAATATCGAGGATACCTTAAACTCTAAAGTGATAGGGCAGAAAGAAGCGGTAAAAGCTGTTTCAGCGGCTATCCGCCGCAGCAGAGTTCAAATAAGCCCGCGCCGCAGACCTGCTTCATTTATCTTTGTGGGGCCTACAGGCGTCGGAAAAACGGAACTGGTAAAAGTACTTTCGAAAGAGCTTTTCGACACTCCTGAGACACTTATACGGCTCGATATGTCAGAATTTATGGAGAAGCACTCTGTTTCACGTATAATCGGTTCACCCCCGGGGTATGTCGGTTATGATGAAGCGGGTCAAGTGACGGAAAAAGTACGCCGCCGCCCATATTCCGTATTACTTTTTGATGAAATTGAAAAAGCACATCCGGATGTAATGAATATATTACTGCAGATACTTGACGAGGGTCATATTACTGATGCACACGGAAGAACGGTCAATTTTGAAAATACTGTTATTGTAATGACTTCAAATGCGGGAAGTGAGAAAAAACAAGGGGCTTTGGGATTTGCTAAAAGCGAAGCGGATGTTACCCGTGAAAAGGCGATAAAGGCTCTCTCGGATTTTTTGCGCCCCGAATTTATCAGCAGGGTAGATGAGGTTATAGTATTCCGTTCTCTCAATACAGACGATTTTGAGGCTATTTCTCACTTGATGCTCAACGAATATGTTGATTCGCTTAAAGAGCGTGGAATAAAGCTCATATATGATGATAAAGCAACGCGTTATCTTGCGGAACACGCAATCGGCGGAAAGAGCGGTGCAAGAGATTTACGAAATCTTATCAGACGAGAGGTAGAAGATAAGATTACATCGTTTATTGTAGAAAATTATGATGAAACTATTACAGGTATTTCGGTAACCGCTGATGAAAAAGAGGGCATTCGGTTGGATGTTTTAAAATAACATTAGATGTTTTAAAATTAAATTAATTTTTTGTCGATTTTGTATTGACAATTAGCGATGGACTATGCTACAATAATAGCCGTCGCTAAAATGCGAGTGTAGTTCAATGGTAGAATTCCAGCCTTCCAAGCTGGTCGTGTGGGTTCGATTCCCATCACTCGCTCCACGTTTTTTTGCGCCAATAGCTCAGCTGGATAGAGCAACTGCCTTCTAAGCAGTAGGTCAGGGGTTCGAGTCCCTTTTGGCGCGCCAAGTATGGTGGATGTAGCTTAGCTGGTTAAAGCGCCAGTTTGTGGCACTGGAGACCGTGGGTTCGAATCCCATCTTCCACCCCATAATAGCAATTGGCGCGGAGCAGGCTGAGTTTGTTTCCGCGCTACACATTGGGCTGTAGCCAAGGGGTAAGGCAACGGACTTTGACTCCGTCATTCCGTAGGTTCAAATCCTGCCAGCCCAGCCAAAAAAGAGCCTGTCTGCGGGCTTAAATAAAAATTCGTGGACAGGCAAATTTATTCTTGACAATGGCAAAATTTACTGATATAATGTAAAAGTTGCATCTGAATCATTAGCTCAGTCGGTAGAGCA
>DHNU01000010.1:11110-14712 GCA_002407645.1 Ruminococcaceae bacterium UBA5408 | reverse complement strand
GAAAGAATCCGCATAGCCTTTGCAAACTCTCCCGGTTTATCGTTTATCCCCATTGCAATTACGTTTGTAAGTGAAACAGATACACCCTCATTTTTAAGTGCGTCCACTGCCTCTTTCGGCTTATTTACAATAAGCCTTAAAATTCCGAAATCACTTGTATCTGCAACTGAAATTGCCCTTATATCTATATTGGCTGAAGCAAGAATTTCCGTAATCTGCGCAAGACGTCCTGATTTATTTTCAACAAAAATTGATAATTGCTGAATTTGCATCCTTAATACCCCCTTCAATAATTTACATATATTATATAATTATATTTTTCTCTTATCAATGACACGTTTTGCTTTACCCTCTGAACGTGGAATTGATTTAGGTTCAAGGAGCCTTACTTTAGACGCAATATTCAGTGTAGACTGTAAAGTTGCGGAAATTTTGCGGCTTATTTTTTCAAGGTCGCGTACGGTGTCAGAGAACATTTCTTCATTCATTTCGACCTGTACTTCTAAAGTGTCCAAATTATTTATGCGGTCTATAACAAGCTGATAATTTGGAGCCAAGCCCATGCTTAAAAGAACACTTTCAATCTGTGACGGGAACACGTTAATTCCCCTTATGATGAGCATATCGTCCGTTCTGCCACGAGGTTTTTCCATACGGACAAACGTGCGCCCACATTCACATTGAGTGCGTATAAATCTTGTAATATCTTTAGTACGGTAACGCAAAAGCGGAAGCGCCTGTTTACCTATACAGGTAAACACCAGTTCTCCGTATTCGCCGTCGGGAACTTTCTCACCTGTTTCAGGATTAATAATTTCGGGATAGAACATATCTTCATTAATATGCATACCATTTTGCATTTGACATTCGCTTGCAACGCCGGGGCCCGCAATTTCAGAAAGTCCGTAAATATCATAGGCTTTGATACACAAAAGTTCTTCTATCTGTTTTCTCATATTTTCAGTCCATGATTCAGCACCGAAAATACCGGCTCTCAATTTAAGGCTTTTGGGGTCGATTCCCATTTTTTGTATAGTTTCGCCAATATACATAGCATATGACGGAGTACAGCAGAGAATATTTGAACCGAAATCCTGCATAATAAGTACCTGCCGTTTTGTGTTTCCCGTTGAAACAGGAATCGCAGTAGCACCCAGTTTTTCAGCTCCGTAATGAATACCCATGCCTCCGGTAAAAAGTCCGTATCCATAAGATATGTGTATATAATCGGATTTTGTGCCGCCGGCAGAAGCTAAACAGCGTGCAACACAGCGCGACCAAACATCTATATCTTTTTTTGTATACCCGACTACGGTCTGTTTTCCTGTAGTTCCTGAAGAAGCATGCACTCTGACAAGTTCTTCTTTTGGAACGGCAAACATCCCAAATGGGTATGTATCACGCAAATCATTTTTATAAGTAAACGGTAATTTAGAGATATCGTCTATTGAGCGGATATCACCGGGTAAGAGTCCTATCTCGTCAAAGCGTTTTTTATAAAGCGGAACGTTGTTATAACAGCGCTCAACCATTTTTATAAGTTTTTGGGACTGAATATAACGTAGTACTTCTCGGGAAGCGCACTCAAATTCAGGCTCAAAATAATTTCCCTGCATTAATATTTCCTCCACATTATTAAATTTCCTTAGCACAATATCCAAGCTCAAAAGCTTTTAAGTTCATTTCAATAAATTTTTTGGGTACTGTGGATTTAATAGTATCAATCCAAACTTCTTTATCAGTTTCAAGGCGCTTTGCCATTGCCCCAATAAGTACAACATTTACAGCTTTAACCGAACCGGCTTGTTCAGCAAGTTTAAGCGCGTCAAATGCCACAATTTTTGCACCTTCAGATTTAACAGAGCCTATAATATCATTTGGATAAACAGCATTTCCTGTTATAACAGGCATAGGGTCAATTTGCTGTGTATTTACAATAACTGTTCCATCGGATTTAAGCCAAGGCAAAAATCTTGCGGCTTCAAGCGCTTCAAAAGCAAGAACAATATCCGCTTCGCCTTTTTCAATAATCGGCGAATAAACTTTATCTCCGTAACGAACATATGTAACAACCGAACCGCCTCGCTGGCTCATTCCGTGGACTTCCGAAACCTTAACGTCAACTCCCAGTCCAAGCATTGCACTTCCCAAAACTCGGCTTGCAAGCAAAGTACCCTGTCCGCCGATACCAACGATAATTACGCTTTTAACATTATTCATTTTACCGCCTCCTGTGTTGTAATCGCACCTTTCGCACAAAGACTTGTGCAAACACCACAGCCGACACATTGGGTGTAATCAATAGAGGCTTTCTTGTTTTTTACACTGATTGCCGGACAGCCTATAGATAAACAAGCCTTACAGCCAATACATTTTTCTGTATCCACTGTGAGCGATGGTTTATGCTTTACATATTTGAGCAAAGCACATGGACGGCGGCTGATAATTACGGACGGCCCGTCCGATTCAAGTTCTTCTTTAAGCACTTTTTGAACTTCCGCTAAATTATATGGGTCGCATACACGAACATTTTTAATTCCAACAGATTTACAAAGTGCCTCCAAATTAACCGCACTTGTCGGGTCGCCTTTAATTGTATAACCTGTCGTTGGGTTTTGTTGATGTCCGGTCATGCCGGTAATTGAGTTATCCAAAATTATTACAACCGAATTACTCTTATTGTAAGCAATATCAATAAGACTTGTAATGCCTGAATGAATAAAGGTTGAATCGCCTATTACGGCAACACTCTTCTTTTCGCCTTTTTCTCCGAGTGCTTTGTTATATCCGTGAAGTGCGGAAACAGATGCGCCCATGCAAATGCAAGTATCCATTGCGTTAAGCGGGGCAGAAGCGCCGAGAGTATAACAGCCGATATCTCCGCTTACAAAAACTTTTTCTTTTTTAAGAGCATAGAAAAGTCCTCTGTGCGGGCATCCGCAGCACATAACCGGCGGTCTTATCGGAACTTCTTCTTTTACCGACTTAACTTCAGGAATTTCATTAAGCATACATTTTCTTATTACATTCTGTGAAAACTCTCCGCATTTTGGGAATACGTCTTTTCCATATACTTTAATTCCGTTTTTCCTACAAAAAGTTTCAAAAACATCATCAAGTTCTTCAATTACATAAACTTTATCCACCATATTGGAAAACTTTTTAATTAGGTTTAAAGGAAGCGGATTAACCATACCGAGTTTTAGGTAAGAAACTTTAGAGCCCAAAGCCTCTTTTGCGTACTGGTAAACAGCTCCTGAACAAATAACTCCAATATTAGAATTATTGTCTTCTATTCTGTTAATTTCACAGCTTTCAGCCCATTTTGCAAGCTTTTCGGTTCTTTCCTCCACTACTATATGCTTAGGTTTCGCATTAGCAGGAAGCATAACCGTTTTCGCTGCATTTTTTTCGTATGGCTTTAGCTCAATTTCTTCTCTTTCGCAAAGTTCAACAATACTCCTCGAATGTGAAATTCTTGTTGTAAGACGCAGAATAGCGGGAGTATTGAACTTTTCTGATATTTCAAACGCAAGTTTTGCAAAATCCCTGCATTCCGAAGAATCGGAAGGCTCAAGCATAGGAACTTTTGCCGCAATTGC
>DHNU01000010.1:7143-10863 GCA_002407645.1 Ruminococcaceae bacterium UBA5408 | reverse complement strand
ACTCCTATGTACGACATTGTAAAAAGCGGGTCTGCGGCAACATTAAGGCCGACGTGTTTCATTGCGCAAAACGACCTTGCTCCGCCGATAGATGCTCCTGCCGCAACTTCTGCTGCAACCTTTTCGTTTGGAGCCCATTCGCAGTAAACCTCATCATATTTTGAAGCAGCTTCAGTTATTTCGGTGCTCGGTGTTCCGGGATAACTGGAAACCACCTTCCCTCCGGCTTCGTATATGCCGCGGGCAACCGCTTCATTTCCCAATAGCAATTCTTTCAAAAAGCTTCCTCCTTTACAGGCTTAAAAAGGGGGTTTTAATAATCTACCTTTTCCGGTTTATATTACGATACGGAAAATACCCTTTTATAATTAAAATTTTACCGCATCAGAACATACTGATGCGGTTAAACTTTATCCTGAAAAATATTTCATAAGCTTTTTTAATTTTAACTCATTTCATCTGCTTTTTCAACCATTTAAAGCAAATAACCATTAAAGTATTAAACTGCTTATTTTTATTAGAAAAATGCCGCGAAAAATACAGAGCCAAAGATAAGTACAGCACAAATAAGTGCAATCACACGAACAAACCATTTTGTATGATGCTGATACGGTTCCTGATTGCGATTACTCATTTTAATTTCCTCCTAATTATACACGTTTAAATTATTATATCAGAATTAATTAAATATTATAGTTAATTTTTATTAAAATTAGTTTTTCTTTTTTTATTTATTCCAAAAGAGCAAAAATTTTGTATTATATTAGCACTTTGTATATTAATATGCAATTATAAGTTAACTATAAAAATGGGGAAAAGTATTGATAAAAAGGCTAAAGATTGGAATAAAAGTCTTTCATACATATTTATGACATCTCTTAAATTTAAAACTCCTGCAGATGCAAAGCATTTTTACATTGAGGAATTATTGAAAAATTTATCCGATACTGTTAAAATACATATATAGTGTTATAATTATTTAATGCAGTTTGTGTGTAAATTTAAGTCTGCCAAAATAACGAGGTGAAATATGAATAGACAAAACCATGATTACAGAGATGATTTTTACTTAAGTTCAAAAAGGCCGAATTCAAAAAGAAGGAAGCATTATAACCCGGATGAAATAGACAGATACAATTACGTTGACCGCGACATTTACAGTTCAAGTTCGGACAAGCGTAGAAAAGGAAAGAAGCGGCGGAAGAAATGCGGACTTAAAAAAATATTAACTACAGCACTCTGCCTTATTCTGATAACATTTTTAGGTGTCTTCGCTTATGGGAAATATATGCTGTCCCGTTTAAACCGCTCCGAAAATATAGATACGTCAAAATATATTGAACAGCCAGCTGATGCACCTGCATGGGAAGTAATGTCAGATAAAAAAATAAATAATATTCTGTTAATCGGCACTGATAAAGGCGACGACGGTAACAGCAGCCGCAGCGATACAAGTATGCTTGTGTCTATCGACAAAGAAAATGAAACTGTACGGCTGGTTTCGTTTTTAAGGGATTTATATTTAGAAATACCTACAGTTGATTACAAAACCAAGTTCAACGTTGCATACGCAAAAGGCGGTGCGGCACTGACTATGCAGACAATCGAAAACAATTTCAGAGTTAATGTAGACAAATACATTTCCGTCGATTTTGAAAGTTTTGAACAAATAATTGATAAATTGGGCGGACTTGACATTAAAATGGATAAGAAGCTCTGCGATGAAGAAAACAAAAATATGGGAAGTAATTTAAAGCCCGGCGTAAACCACCTTAACGGAAAACTTACTGTCTACTATACACGTATCCGTAATACAGACAGCGATTTCGGCAGAACGGGACGTCAGCGTGAAGTAATTGAACTAATAATACAAAAGATTAAAAAGATGAATCCTGTTCAAATTAATTCAATGATGAATGAATGTTTCCCTCTGATAAAAACCAATCTAACTGATTCGGAATTCATGTATTTAGCTTCAATAGCAGGAACTGTTTCTAAATACGACATTGAAACAATGCATATTCCCAATCTTAACACTTATAAGGAAAAACGCGTTAAAGGTATCGGCGCAGTTCTCGACCTTGATTTACCGAAAAACTGTGAAATGTTAAGAGAATTTCTTTACGGCAAAAACAACAAACAGTAATTCTTCGCTTTCTTTATCATTAAATTAGACGGTTTCCGCTCTGTAAGTCACGTTACAGAGCGGATTTCTTGTTTTTTTAACAATTGCTTTGATAAATTAATATTTAATACCTACCCCTAACCCCTCCCATTTAGCCTACTTATTTAAACAATCAGCCGTATTAAATGGGAGTGGGCAGGGAGTGAGAACCCCAATATTTAATATAGAACCGATTTCTTTTGTTTATTTATTTTATGTTTCCAATTTTTATTAATAAATGGTATAATAATATAATTAAATATTTTTTCGGAAATTACATTCTCTTGGAGGTCAAAATATGGATAAAAAAACATTCTACATTACAACGCCTATTTACTACCCATCGGGTAAAGCACACATTGGCCACAGCTATTGCACAGTTGCAAGCGACGCTATTGCGCGTTACAAACGAATGCAGGGTTATGATGTAATGTTTCTGACCGGAACAGACGAGCACGGTCAAAAAATTGAAATAAACGCCGAAAAAGCGGGAGTCACACCTAAAGAATATGTTGATAAAATTGTAGCCGGTTTTCAGGATTTATGGAAACTGTTAAATATATCAAACGACCGCTTTATCAGAACAACTGACGATTACCACGTAAAAGCAGTTCAAAAAATATTCAGAACACTTCACGATAAGGGCGAAATTTATAAAGGTCAATATAAGGGCTGGTACTGCACCCCGTGTGAATCTTTCTGGACAGAAACCCAGCTTAAAGACGGAAAATGCCCTGACTGCGGCAGAGAAGTTAAAATGGCAAACGAAGAAGCATATTTCTTCCGCCTGTCAAAATATGCGGACAGGCTTTTAAAGCTTTATGAAGACCAGCCTGATTTCATTCAGCCTGAAAGCCGTAAAAATGAAATGATTAATTTCATTAAACAGGGACTTGACGATTTGTGTGTTTCCCGTACAAGCTTTACTTGGGGCATACCGGTTGATTTTGACCCTAAACACGTAGTTTATGTTTGGCTTGACGCTTTAACAAACTATATTACGGCTTTGGGTTACGGTTCAGACGATGATTCTGATTATAAAAAATACTGGCCTGCGGATGTACATTTCGTAGGTAAAGAAATAGTCCGTTTCCATACTATCATTTGGCCTGCAATGCTTATGGCGCTTGATTTACCTCTTCCTAAACAAGTTTACGGCCACGGATGGCTTCTTTTCGGCGACGGAAGTAAAATGAGCAAATCAAAAGGAAATGTTGTCGACCCTGTTATTCTGTGCAGCCGCTACGGTGTTGACACAATACGTTATTTCCTTCTGCGTGAAATTCCATTCGGAGCTGACGGCGTATTTACAAATGAAGCACTTATAAACCGCATCAATTCTGACCTTGCAAATGACCTTGGAAATCTTCTTTCAAGAACAACCGCAATGGCAGAAAAATATTTTGGCGGTATTATTCCGCAGGAAAAAGAAAGTGCGCCTATCGACGATGAACTTATAAACATGGCGCTTGAACTCCGTTCAAAATGTGACAAATCCATTGAAGGATATCAGTTCAGCAATGCTCTTACAGAAATTTGGAAATTAATCGCACGTA
>DHNU01000010.1:878-6952 GCA_002407645.1 Ruminococcaceae bacterium UBA5408 | reverse complement strand
CTTGCGGCTGTTATTTACAACCTCTGCGAAAGCCTTAGAATTGTTTCAATTCTTATTACTCCGTTTATTCCCGAAACAGCTCCTAAAATTCAAAAACAAATCGGTGCAAAGGCTGATGTATTAACTTATGATGCCGCGGCAAAATGGGGACTTCTCCCTTCCGATGCAGTTATTAAAAAAGGGGAAACACTCTTTCCGAGAATTGATGTCGACAAGGAAATTGAAGAGCTTAATAAGCTTATTCCAAACCCTATGACTGAAAATACCGAAGCAGATAATAAAGGCACTGAAAAGAAACAAATTGAAGGATTGGCACAAATAGGGATAGATGACTTTTCTAAAGTTGAACTGCGTGTCGTAAAAGTCTTAAATTGTGAAAAAGTTAAACGTTCAAAGAAGCTTTTGAAATTCACTGTAGACGACGGTGAGGGCGAAAGAACAGTTGTTTCAGGCATAGCTCAGTGGTACAAGCCTGAAGACTTAATCGGGCACAACGTTATATTGGTTGCAAACCTTAAACCCGCAAAACTTTGCGGAGTTGAAAGCCAGGGAATGATACTTTCCGCTGACGCAGGCGAAGACGTTAAAGTTATTTTTGTTGATGGTGTTCCTGCAGGGAGCGGTATTCATTGATGGAAACATTAAGAAATATATTTGACACTCATGCACATTACAGCGACGAAGCTTTTAACGGCGACCGCGACGAATTTTTGTCAGAACTGCCAAAGCACGGTATTTGTAATGTAATCAACTGCGGCGATGACTTAAAGTCATCTGATTTTTCCGTTAAACTTGCCGCCAAATATCCTTATATTTATGCCGCAATAGGTATACACCCGGAGTGTGCCAATGATATTCCTCAAAACTATATTAAGCAACTTGAAGCTTTAATTACAAAAGAAAAAGTCGTTGCAGTCGGTGAAATAGGGCTTGATTATCACTTTAAAGAAAACGCACCTAAAGATATTCAAAAAGCTGTATTTGAAAATCAAATACAGCTTGCATTAAAATATAATCTGCCCATAATAGTTCACGACCGCGACGCACACGGTGACACAATGGATATTTTAAGAAAATATAAGCCTAAAGGTGTTGTTCACTGTTTCTCCGGAAGCGTTGAAATGGCAAGGGAATGCATAAAGCTCGGAATGTATATCGGTATCGGCGGAGCGGTTACATTTAAAAACGCCCGAGTGCCTGTGGAAGTTGCAAAAGATATCCCACTTGAACGTATGCTTATGGAAACAGACTGTCCTTATATGTCACCTGTACCGTTTAGGGGAAAACGCAACAATTCTAAACTTATAGCATATTCTGCCGCTAAGATTGCGGAGATACGCGGTACTACAATAAAAGAAATTTTAGAAACTTCGCGCAAAAATGCAGAAACACTTTTTAACATCAATAATTAACATTAAGGGAAGCTTTTCCGCTTCCCTCTTTTTTATGACTGTCAACACTTCATATTTGTGCAGTAGAATAATTTATTATAATAACCGTTAAACGGAGAATACGGAACGAATTAATAGGATTATTCCTTAAATATGCTTGTTCAAAACTGTAAAATAGCATCGGACAACACCAAATCAAAAGGGGCGGTTTAAACCGCCCCTTTTGCTTGTAATGAATTAAAAATCATAGAAAAAGTTATCGCTTATGTATTTATGATGTGTTTAGCATAGTCAGAGTCCTCCTTTTTAACAAAAATCTTATAATAATCTCTTATAGGCGTCCCTCCTCTTGACAATGCGGCTGTTCTGCCGTCTAAATTATTCATCGAAAGTCTAATGGAATTATTCTGAATTTTTGTTTTAAAGCTGACACCTGCCTCTCTTAGTAAGTTCTGTTTTTTTAAGAACTCTTCAAAATCTATACTTAAATATATCTGTTCCCATCCAAAATTAAACATCTTATAACACTCATTTCATTCTCTGCTATATCTATACTACCATTTAATTTCTAAATTAGAATACTATAATTGTTAATTTTTTATTACTTTTAATACTAAAGCTGTAATATCATCATCATGTCCGTCAGAGCGACGTGCAATAGCCTGTTTTACAATTTCCTCTGCCAGTTCTTGGGGAACTTGTCCATTCCATTTTTCAATCATATCGCAAATCCATTCACTTCCTGCAGCGAGCGCACCGTCCGACAGCATTATAAGTAAGTCACTTTCGGAAATATTTTCAGTGGATTTTGTAAAGTTAATATCGTTTAATATACCAATAGGTAAACTCGGTGCATCAACTATATATGCATTCCCTGAACGCCTTACAATACTTATGGGCGCACCTGCTTTCATAAACTCAATATTACCGTTAAACAAGTCAAGAGCCGCAATATCCATTGTAGCAAGAGATTCGTCACCGGATTTTGCCAAAAGTGCTGAATTTACAATTTTTAAAGCGGCGTCAAAGCCTATTCCTGCCTTTATAAGGCGAGACATTATACCGCTTGCCATTGCACCGTCCACTGCAGCTCTGCCGCCTGTACCCATACCATCGCTTATAATTGCTATCTGTCTGCCGTTTCCGTCAATAAAACATTCATAGCTGTCACCGCAAAGGGTACTATTACCACAGCAATGCTGAGAACTGCCCGTCTGTACCCTGTAAAGCGCACGTTCACAAATTTGCAGACGGCATTTTCCTTTTACTGTACTTATGCACGGCTGTTGAAAATTCCTTCCGCATACCTTCGAAATTTCCTCGGTAAGCTGTCCTTTATTAAGGCGCGAACACTCAATCTGTGAAGCTATAATTTCAATCGACATTCGTTCAAATCTGTCTGTTTTACAGCTGACATCAATCGGCAGTATACCCGCACTTCTCAAAACTTCGCTGACTTTTTGTGAAGCGTTGAAATCAAACTGCTCGTAAAGTTCTAATTCGGATGCCATATCCTCAAGCATATTACTTGTTGTTATAAATTGGTCTGCTACAATGTCTCTCACCTGCTGTGCTCTGCTTTCAGCTGCATTTTTCATCACATATTCGCTATAATATTTATTTACGCTGTCTATCATAAACGGAAGTCTGCTGCAGTGGGACAAAAACGGCTCGTGTATGTCACTTCGCTCTATATTACCCTTACTTCGCAGTTTTTCCGTCATATCATTAAATGCATCCATACTTTCATTATAACTGCGTTCCCAACAGTACACCTTTAATCCGCAGTTACAGCAAACTTCATCGGTAGCTTTTTTATAAACACCGTTGATATCCGGAGCAAGAGTCTCATATAACTTTTTTGATACTTCTTCAACTGATTCCGAAACACTTCCGAGAGCTTTCGCCGCATAGTCAAGTTTTGTAATTACACTTCGGCGTAAGCCGTCCGAGCGGGTTGTATCGTCGGCTGACTGAGAAAAAACTCCAATAAGAGAAGTTCCGATTTTTTGAGGAAGTAACATATAAAGTATCGTCGCCGCCATGACTTCATAAAGCCCGCCAATTACCGCTTCTTGATTACCTACTTGAAGCGACGCAACTGCATTTGAGATTATAAATGCAATCACAGAAGCTAAGCGTCCGGCTGGAGAAAACACTCCTGCCATCATTCCTCCGAGAGCGTATGCCCCGGAAAGATAGTTTAAGCCCGCCGTTGAAAGACTGAAAACTATTCCGGCCGCAATACCCGCAACGCTTCCGCCTGCAACACCACCGTAATGTGCCGTATAGAGTATAGCAATTATTGCAATTACACGTCCCAAAGAAATCGGGCCTATCGACAAACTCGAAAGCGACAGAAGTACAATACCAAACGAAAGAGACGCACAGGCAATTTCCTGAGCGTTCATTGTGCTTATACTTCTTTTTGAATTTATAAACTTCGTTGTCCTTGCAAAAAAGTATGCAGCACCGCCCGCAAGAAGGGCTTCAGCTATGTACATTGCAACTGTAACTCCATTTGAGCCGTTTACAAACACAATCGCCATACCCGTTGCCAAAACAGGCATAAAAGACGCCAAAGGTGCAAACGCAGGGTGCATTTTTAGCTTAGCTAAATCGTTTAATGTCCAGCGAATTGCGGCAGCAGCCAAAACCGCCGCTATGTAATGCACAGGAACAACCGCAGAACTCGGAAGGAGATACCCCGCGGCACTGCCTAAGACCGTACTAAACAGCGCCGAGTATGGGAATGCCGCCACAGCCGCTACACCGAACGGAGCATATTTTCCGAACACAAGCCCCCTTGCACAAAGTAATGCAACCGTAAAATATATAAGCTGTCTTGCCGCAGCTTTGGTTGGTTCTAAAGCAGCCGTTGTAAAACTTACACGTTCTGCCTTTGTTTTTAACATCCTCATCACCGCCATACAATATTTGGTAACTTGTCCACTTATTTCTAAATTACATTATACAATACGTATATGTATAGACTTGTCATAACACGCTGTAATATTTTGGGTTTTTATATCATAAAATACGCAATTTATAAATTTGTACGGATTTTTATAGTCATATACCGTAATATGTGGTAAAATAAAATTTAACATTAATTAGAGGGTGACAATATATGGAGTATAAATTTTCGGACAGAGTCCAAAAACTAAAGCCATCTGCGATAAGGGAAATATTTAAATATGCGGCTGACCCAAGTGTCGTTTCACTTTCTGCGGGAAACCCCGCACCGGAAGCATTTCCTGTAGAAGAAATTACAGAAATATCCGGTAAAGTCTTTAAAGAACGTCCTATAGATGCACTTCAATACAGCGTAACTGAAGGCTATTCTCCTTTACGTGAACAAGTTAAAACATATATGAAAAAGAATCACAATGTAGGGCGTGATTTTGATAATATACTTATTACAAGCGGCGCACAGCAAGTTATGGATTTAGCGTCAAAGTCCCTTTTAAACGAGGGTGACGTGGTAATTTGCGAAACACCGAGTTTTATTGGTTCTTTAAACACTTTCCGTTCTTACAATGCACGTCTGCGCGGTGTTCCAATGGAAAGCGACGGAATGAATATGGAAGAACTTGAAGTTGCGCTTAAAGAAGAACCTCGAGCCAAATTCATATATACTATACCGAATTTCCAAAACCCTTCCGGTATAACTATGAGTTGGGAAAAACGTAAAAGGCTTTATGCTTTGGCAAAAAAATACGGTGTTCTGATTTTAGAGGACAACCCGTACGGAGATTTACGTTTCTACGGTGAACATATAGAAGCTGTTAAGTCACTGGACGAAGACGGAATTGTAATTTATGCGGGAACGTTTTCAAAAGTTATCTCTCCGGGAATGCGTGTCGGATACGCTATTGCTCCGCAAGCACTGCTCCAAAAAATGATAGTCTGCAAACAAGGCGAAGATGTCCACACAAATATTTGGTCACAGATTATCTGCAGTGAGTTTCTTAAAAATTACGATTTTAGTTCACATCTTCAAAAGCTTAAAGAAATATACCTTAAAAAATCCGCCATTGCTACAGGTGCTTTGGATAAATATTTGGCACCGGAAATTACTTATAACCCAATTAAGGGCGGACTGTTTTTATGGTGTACTCTGCCGGACAATATTGATATGACAGACTTCTGTAAGCAAGCGGTTTTGCGCAAAGTATGCGTAGTTCCCGGGAATGCGTTTTTAACTGATGAAAATGACCCCTGCCAGTCATTCAGAATTAACTTTTCAACTCCGACAGACCAACAGCTTTTAAAGGGAATTCAAATTTTAGGCAGCCTTGCCGATGATATTATAAGGAAGTAACATGGAGGCACTTTAAAAATGGAAACAAATCAAAATGAGCGTAAAAAAGTAATATTCAGTGCTATTCAGCCAAGCGGTACTATAACACTCGGAAATTATTTGGGTGCTCTAAAAAATTGGATAGATTTACAGGATGATTATGATTGCATTTTTGCTTTGGCAGATTTGCACGCAATTACCGTGCGTCAAGTTCCAGCAAATTTCCGCCACAACACACTTGAAGCATACGCGCTTTTGCTTGCCTGTGGCATAGACCCGAAAAAAAGCCCGTTCTTCATTCAAAGCCAAGTTCCGACTCATGCTCAGCTTGCATGGGTACTTAACTGCTACACACAGTTCGGAGAACTTCAAAGAATGAC
>DHNU01000010.1:0-808 GCA_002407645.1 Ruminococcaceae bacterium UBA5408 | reverse complement strand
TTCTTCATTCAAAGCCAAGTTCCGACTCATGCTCAGCTTGCATGGGTACTTAACTGCTACACACAGTTCGGAGAACTTCAAAGAATGACACAATTTAAAGACAAATCTGCAAAACACGCTGATAATGTAAACGCAGGACTGTTTACTTATCCAAGCCTTATGGCAGCTGATATTCTTTTATACCAAGCTGATTTAGTGCCCGTCGGTTCGGACCAAAAACAGCACATGGAATTAACAAGAAATATTGCGGAACGTTTTAATGGAATTTACGGCTCTGTATTTAAAGTACCAGATGCATATATTCCGAAAAAAGGCGCACGCATCATGTCACTTCAGGACCCGTCAAGAAAGATGAGTAAATCCGATGAAAATGCGAACGGTTATGTAGCGGTTCTTGATAAGCCCGAAGTAATCATGAAAAAGTTTAAGCGCGCAATAACAGACAATGACGCCTGTGTCAGATACGCCGAAGGAAAAGACGGTATTAACAATTTAATGGGCATTTACTCCTGCGTAACCGGTAAATCATTTGAACAAATTGAAAAGGACTTTGACGGTAAAGGATATGGCGACTTTAAAACCGCTGTAGGTGAAGCCGTTGCAGAGCATTTGCGTCCTATTCAGGAACGTTATAACGAATATATTAAAAATAAAGATTATCTTGAAAAGTGTTACACTCAAGGAGCCGAAACAGCATATAGAATTTCTGTACGAACACTTACCAAAGCAATGAAAAAAGTAGGCTTTGTTCCAAGAGCGCATAATTAATATATTCTGAATATTATATAAAAGCCGACTAACTAATATT
>DHNU01000025.1:9278-13998 GCA_002407645.1 Ruminococcaceae bacterium UBA5408 | reverse complement strand
GGTACCCAAATGGTTGCAAAAGGACTTGATTTTGAAAATGTTACGCTTGTCGGTGTACTTTCAGCCGACCAAACGCTTTATAGTAATGATTTCAGAAGTTATGAACGAGGTTTCGATTTGCTGACACAGGTAGTTGGACGTTCAGGCAGAGGAAAGTATCCTGGCAGAGCAATTATCCAAACATTTACCCCGGAAAATAACATAATTCAGCTTGCGGCAACACAGGATTATCAGGAATTTTACAATGGCGAAATTGTGCTTAGAAAAGTAATGTTGTATCCTCCTTTTTCGGATATTTGTGTCATAGGTTTTGTAGGGACAAATGAATATAAGGTGCATAACGCCAGCAGAAGCTTTGTAAAACACCTCAGCAAACTTGCTCGCAGTAATTATTCAGATTTGCCTATGAGGGTGTTAAGCCCGACGCCGGCATTAATAAGCAAAGTAAATAATAAATATAGATATAAAATAATTATAAAGTGCCGAAATAATTTAAAATTTAGGACGATGATTTCTCAACTGCTTGTTAAATTTGCAGAAAAACGAGAATTTTCTGCAGTTACCGTTTTTGCTGACATGAATCCAGAGAACATTATTTAACTGGAGGTATATTTATGGCTATACGAAACATTATAAAAGAAGGAGACCCCTTTCTTAATAAAAAATGTCATCCAATAGAAAAATTTGATAAAAAACTTGAAATGCTGCTTGACGATATGTTAGAAACTATGTATAAATTTGATGGTGCAGGGCTTGCCGCAATACAGGTTGGAATTTTAAGACGTGCAGTAGTAATTGATGTTGGCGACGGACCGGTTGAATTGATTAATCCGGTTTTTTTAGAGCAAAGCGGGGAACAGGAATGCATTGAGGGATGTCTTTCTTTGCCGGGACAATGGGGTATAACAAAACGTCCATCACATGTAAAAGTACGTGCTCAAAATAGAAAAGGAGATTACTTTGAACTTGATGCGAAGGATTATCTTGCTGATGCATGCTGTCACGAAATAGACCATTTAGACGGCATTTTGTTTAAGTCGCACGTTGTTCGTATGTTAAGCAAAGAAGAATTAGAAAAGTTTGAATAGTTAAGATAGGTGATTTAATGCGAATAATTTTTATGGGAACTCCAGATTTTGCTGTACCGTGTTTAAGTAAATTAATTAAAGCGGGGCATAATATATGCGCTGTATTTACCCAGCCCGACAAACCAAAAGGCAGAGGCTATAAACTTACTCCGCCTCCTGTTAAAAAACTGGCGCTGGAAAACGGAATAGAAGTTTATCAGCCGAAAACTCTGCGGACAGAAGATTCTACACAACTTGTTAAAGATTTGAAACCCGATGTTATTGTTGTTGTAGCTTATGGAAAAATACTTCCTAAGAGTATTTTGGAAATTCCTACTTATGGATGTATTAATGTTCATGCGTCATTACTTCCGAAGTACCGTGGTGCCGCTCCTATACAATGGTCTGTATTAAATGGGGATAAATTAACAGGTGTTACTACAATGTATATGGCTGAAGGCCTTGACACTGGGGATATAATTCTATCTCAAAAAACTGATATTGGTTCTGATGAAACTTCTGGAGAACTTCATGACAGACTTTCTGAAATGGGTGCTGATTTAATTGTTGAAACGCTTAAGCAGGTAGAAAACGGAACTGTAGAACGTATACCGCAAGACGACGAAAAATCCTGTTACGCTTCAATGTTGTCAAAGGATATGTCCCATATAAACTGGAACAAAACCGCATTGGAAATTCACAATTTAGTTCGAGGGCTTTCTCCTTGGCCGGTTGCGAATACTAAATACAATAATAAACTATTAAAAGTGCACAGAAGCCGTGTAACAGACGGATACAGCGGTGAACCAGGTGAAATTGTTGAAGCCAATGGAAATTTTGTAGTTTGCTGTGCGGATAACACTGCTATTGAACTTTTAGAAGTACAATATGAAGGCAAAAAAAGAATGAGCGGTAAAGATTTTCTTTGTGGTCATCCGATAAGAGAAAAAACTATTTTATAATGAACGGAGGTATTTAAAATGGGATTATACTATTTTGATTATACATATTTTATATTTATTGTACCTGCACTTATTGTAACAATGATTGCACAATTTAGAGTAAATTCAACTTTTAAAAAGTATTCGGGTATTTACAGCGCACGAAATATGACCGGAGCTCAGGCAGCCGACAGCGTTGCTAAAAGGGGCGGAGCTTTAGGATTTCAGATTAGGCATATAGCAGGCAATCTAACAGATAATTTTGACCCAAGGAATAATACAATCAGCCTTTCGGATAATGTATATTCATCTACTTCTATTGCCGCTTTGGGTGTAGCGGCTCACGAAGCAGGTCATGCGGTTCAACATGCACAAGGATATCTTCCAAATAAAATACGTACGGCTTTAGTTCCTGTAACAAATATAGGTTCACGACTTGCGGTTCCTCTAATAATAGTTGGGCTGATATTGCCTGTACAATATGATTTTGTTGTTACAATAGGAATTGCTATGTACAGTCTGGCTGTTCTTTTTCAACTTGCGACACTCCCTGTTGAGTTTAATGCAAGTTTTCGTGCAATAAGAGCACTTGACCAAGCGGGAATTTTATATCCGGATGAACTTGAAGGAGCAAAACAAGTTTTAAAAGCTGCAGCAATGACTTATTTGGCTGCAAGTTTTACAGCAATAATGTCGCTTTTAAGGCTTATAATAATTGCAGGAAACAGGCGGGGTAGGGATTAATGAATAATGCGAGGTTATCTGCATTCAAAGCACTTTTGCACGTCGATGTAAACGAAGGTTATTCAAATATTGTTTTGGATAAAACACTGGCTGAATTTTCTATGGATAGTAGGGATAAAGCCCTTGCGTCTGCAATATTTTATGGAGTACTTGAACGTAGAATTACATTGAACTATATAATAAAACAATTTTCAAATACGCCTGTAAAAAAAATGTCACCAAAGGTGCTTGAAATTTTACGTATGGGTGTATATCAGATATTGTATCTTGAAAAAATACCAAATTCAGCAGCAGTAAATGAATCGGTTACTTTAGCAAAAGAAAACGGTGCTGTAAAGGCAGCTGGCTTTATCAATGCAGTACTTCGCAATTTGGTTAGAAGTATTGATAAAATTAAAATGCCTGAATATAACAAAGATCCATTATTATATTTAAGTGTAAAATATTCTTGTCCAAAGTGGCTTATTGAGCACTGGACGAAAAGTTACGGCATGGAATGTACAATTAACCTTTTAAAAAGTACATATAATAAGCCTCCTATATTTGCAAGAGTGAATAACACACTCGTTTCCGTGGAAGAATTAATTGATAGGCTTAATTCTGAAGGTGTAAAGGCAGAGGCAATTACAACAGTTAATGGAGCAGTAGAAATTGAAAACACAGGTTCTATAAGTGAATTAAAGAGTTTTCAAGAAGGGCTTTTTCATATTCAAGATTTATCTTCTCAAATTTGCTGTAATTTGTTCAATCCCAAATCCGGTGAAAGGATAATTGATGTTTGTTCTGCACCGGGAGGAAAGGCTTTTACAATTGCTGAAATAATGAACAATAAAGGCGAGCTGCTTGCATTTGATAAGTATAAAGGAAAAGCAGGACTTATAAATAAAGGAGCAAAACGGTTAAATTTATCAATTATAAGAGCTTCTGTACGTGATGCTACAAAAAAGGACTCGAAACCTTTAGAACTTGCCGACAGAGTCCTGTGTGATGTTCCTTGCTCCGGCCTTGGGATTGTACGTCGTAAACCTGAAATTAAATATAAATCAAAGTCTGCTATTGACAGTTTTCCGGATTTGCAGTACCTTATTTTGTGTAGAGCTTCAAAATTAGTAAAAAATGGTGGAATTTTATTTTATTCTACTTGTACGCTAAATCCGAAAGAAAATAATGAGGTGGCTGCAAAATTCATAGAAAACAATAATGACTTTGCTCAAGTCTCGCTTAATTTGCCCGACTTTATTAGCCATGTTGTAGATGAACCAAAGAATCAACTTACTTTAATGCCTCATATCCATAACACGGATGGGTTCTTTATTGCAGCCTTTCAAAAAAAATAGGGGTGTATTTTTTGACTCTTAAAGATATTAAGTCAATGACTCTTGATGAAATCAAAGCCGATTTTGCCGCTGAAAGGCAACCGGCTTTTCGTGCTTTACAAGTTTATAAATGGCTTCACCGCGGAGTTGCTGACTTTAGTGAAATGTCTGATCAGTCAAAAAGTTTCAGACAGGAGCTTTCTAAAAAATATTACATAGCAAATGCTGTGATAGAAAGAAAATATGTATCAAAAATCGACGGTACTATAAAGTATTTATTTCGTTTAGATGATGGTGAACATGTTGAGAGTGTATTAATGAGTTACCACCATGGCCACACAATTTGTATATCTACTCAAGTAGGCTGCAAAATGAATTGTGCATTTTGCGCTACAGGAAAAAGCGGCTTTGCGCGTAACCTTTCTGCATCAGAAATGCTTGCACAAATTCAAACTGCCCAAAATGATGTGGGAATACGAATATCAAATGTGGTTTTAATGGGTATGGGAGAACCGCTTGATAATTACGAAAATGTATTGAGGTTTTTACATTTGGTGTCCTCAGAAAATGGCTTAAACATTGGTATGAGGCATATTTCTTTATCAACCTGTGGTGTAGTAGATAAAATATATGATTTGGCTGATAAAAAATT
>DHNU01000025.1:6108-9034 GCA_002407645.1 Ruminococcaceae bacterium UBA5408 | reverse complement strand
GATAAAACAGGACGCCGAATTTCTTTCGAATATGCAATGATAAACGGAGTTAACGATGGTGACGACTGCGCAAGGGAACTTGCGAATAAATTAACTGGGATGCTAAGTCATGTAAACTTAATTCCCGTCAATAATGTAAGTGGCGCAGAGTTTAAAAAAAGTTCATTGGATAGATTAAAAAAATTCAGTCGTGTTCTTTCAAATAAAGGTATCACTGTTACTGTAAGAAGGACGCTCGGTTCCGATATAAATGCTTCCTGCGGTCAGCTTAGACGTAGGTATAAAGAGGAGGTGGCCAATGTTGAAAATATACAACAAGAGTGATATTGGCCTTGTAAGAAATACTAACCAGGATGCTTTCAAATGCGGTTCATTTTCAGAAAATTCCGCATGGGCAGTGGTATGTGACGGTATGGGCGGTGCAAATGGTGGGAATGTTGCAAGCACAATTGCCGTTAACAAAATTTCTGATTCTATACTATCGTCTTACAATGAAAATATGTCTGATGACGAAATAAAAGAGTTAATTACTTCATCTATTGCCAATGCAAATATTACAATTCATGATAAAGCAAAAAACGATGAAGACCTTTTTGGGATGGGCACGACGGTAGTTGCCACTCTAATTTCGGAAGGAACCGCGCATATTGCGCACGCAGGGGACAGCAGAGCGTATATAATAGATAAAAGTGGAATAAAGCAGCTTACGGAAGACCATTCAATGGTTCAGGAAATGCTTAATAATGGAGATATTACCGAACAACAGGCAAAAAAACATCCTCAAAAGAATATAATTACAAGAGCGTTGGGGGTGAAGCCGTCAATTCAAATAGATTATTGTGAATGTAAGTTTAATTCTGACAGTTTGCTCCTAATTTGTACAGACGGTTTAACGAATTATATAGATGCGGAGCAAATATTTAAGATTTCTCAAACTATAAATGCAGAAAATTTAACTGATAAACTTATAATGATGGCTAAAAATTGCGGAGGTGGTGACAACATAACAGTTGTTATCATTGAAAATTAACTGCAAGGAGTTGATTTATATGGATAAGTACACAGGAAAACGTCTTGACGGTCGGTATGAAATACATGAGTTGATTGGTTCCGGAGGTATGGCGCTTGTTTATAGCGCATACGATACCATAGACGACCGTACGGTTGCAATTAAAATTTTAAAAGACGAATTTTTAGGAAACGATGAATTTATACGAAGGTTTAAAAATGAATCAAAAGCTATTGCTGTTCTTTCACATCCGAATATTGTAAAAGTATATGACGTAAGTTTCGGTGACAGAATTCAATATATAGTAGAAGAACTGATTGAGGGTATAACATTAAAGGAATACCTTGACCAGCAAAAAGAAATAAAATGGAAAGAAGCTATACATTTTACCATTCAAATATTGAGGGCACTTCAACATGCACATGAAAAAGGAATTGTGCATCGTGATATTAAGCCTCAAAATATTATGCTTTTGCAAGACGGTACAATTAAAGTAACGGACTTTGGAATTGCACGTTTTTCAAGAAGCGAAACGCGTACCATGACTGACAGAGCAATAGGTTCAGTTCATTATATAGCCCCTGAACAGGCGAGGGGAGATTTAACCGATGAGAAGGCAGATATTTATTCAGTGGGCGTAATGCTTTATGAAATGATAACAGGGCAGCTGCCATTCGAAGCGGATAGTGCAGTTTCAGTAGCTATTATGCAGCTTCAAAATGACCCAAGACCTCCAAAGGAAATCAATCCTGCAATTCCCGAAGGACTTGAGGAGATAACTTTAAGGGCTATGCAGAAAAATCCCGCCCAAAGATATCAGTCAGCGGCAGAAATGCTCCTCGATATTGAGGCGTTTAAAAGAAATCCAAGTATTAGTTTTCAATATAAATATTTTATTGATGAAAAGCCTACAAAGTATGTAGATGCAATTAATACCGTAAAAGGAAATGAGCAGCAGCCGATTTATAATGATAACTACGAATATGAAGAAGAACCTAATAATTCGCATAAAAAGAAGAAATCCACTTCTTCTTTAGTCATTGCAGGAATAGCTGCTGCATTTTTAATTGTTGTTCTTGCGCTTGGAATAGCCGCACTTTTCAGAAGCTGCAATAATCAAGTCGAAGAAGTTACACTTCCGGATTTCACCGGTAAAACATTGACGGAAGTTCAAGATGATGAAAAATATAAGAGTTTTAAATTTATAACAGAGACAAAGAATGACGCTACTCAAAAAGCAGGTGTTATTTTAAATCAAAATCCTAAAGCAGGTACAAAAGTTAAAGCAAATTCAGAAATTACTTTAACTGTTAATGCAGGAGGAAAAACGATATCAGTACCTGACGTTTCAAACAAAACTCAAGAAGAAGCAGAAGGAATTTTAAAACAGTTTAATTTATCATATGAAATTATGCCTGTAGTTGATGAAAAAACAGCTGAAGGATATGTTAAAAATACAGAGCCGCCGGCAGGGACTCAGATAGTTGAAGGTTCTCAAAAAATAAAAGTTTATGTGAGTACGGGCAGCGAAAACAAACAAATTGCAGTTCCTTCCATTATAGATAAAAACATTGAAGCGGCAAAAGCTGAAATTACTGCGGTCGGCCTTACTGTAGGCGAAATTACCGCCAGGGACGACAGTAACAAAGAAAAGGACATAGTTATTGAAACTAACCCACTGCCCGGAATTCGTGTTGCAAAGGGAAGTTCTGTTTCCATTGTTATTAGTTCCGGTAAAAAATCGGAGAAAACAATTGAGGTTTTTGTCGATTTGCCAAAACAAGTAAATCACGATATCAATTTAAAAGCATATTTAGGAAACGAACTGCAAGATGAAAAAACTGTTAACCCGTCTTATAATGATGTATGTGAGCTGAGTTTTAAAGGAACCAGCGGAAAGAAAAAGCTTATAATTCA
>DHNU01000025.1:2742-5820 GCA_002407645.1 Ruminococcaceae bacterium UBA5408 | reverse complement strand
CAAATTACTCCGTCGGATTGATAGGTAAATATGGATAATAAAAAAGGAATAATAATAAAAGGAATCAGCGGATTTTATTTTGTAGAAACAGTCGACGGTATATATGAATGTAAAGCAAGAGGAGTTTTTCGTAAGAACAAGATTACTCCTCTTGTTGGTGACCATGTAAATATTTGCTTAGAAAAAGACGGCACCTGTACTATAGATGAAATTCTGTCACGCAAAAATTTTCTTATAAGACCACCAATTTCAAATATAGACCAACTCATAATAATTGTCTCAATTTGCGACCCTTCCCCAAGTACGTTGATTATTGATAAAACAATTGCAACTGCGGAGAATAGGGGGATTGAGCCGATAATTGTAATTTCTAAAACTGACCTGAAAGACTGTGAATGGCTTAACGATATTTATAAGAAAACGGGTATTAAACTTTTTACAATTTCTTCGGTTACAGGAGAAGGCATAGAGGATGTACGCAAAATTCTTACTGGTAAGGTGTCTGCCTTTACAGGTAATTCAGGAGTAGGAAAAACATCTCTTCTAAACTGCATAGACAAAGAGTTTAATCTTGAAACCGGTGAAATAAGTCAAAAACTCGGCAGAGGCCGCCATACAACAAGGCAGGTTGAGCTTTTAAAACTTGACAATACAACATACGTTGCCGATACACCGGGATTTTCTTCAATTAGTATCAATAAATTTAATATAGTAAAAAAAGAAGATTTACCTTATTGTTTCAGAGAATTCAGGCCATATCTAAATCAGTGTAAGTTTACATCATGTTCTCATACATGTGAAAAAGGATGTGCTGTGATAAATGCGGTTGAACAGGGAATTATAAGCAAAATCCGTCATGAAAGTTATATCGAAATGTACAATGAAGTAAAAGATTTAAAGGAATGGAACCTTAAATGAAAAAATGTATCATAATTGGCTCGTCACCGAGTGATGTCTCCAACATAATTAAAGAACTTGATATTGAAAATTCTTATATAATTTGTGCAGACGGCGGTCTGGATTACGCACTTGAATATAATATAAAACCAAATTTAGTTATTGGTGATTTTGATTCACTGCAGGGGGAATTGCCAAATAATGTAGAAACAATAAAACTTCCAACACAAAAAGATGACACCGATATGATGGCAGCTTTGAAAGAGGCATTAAATAGGGGCTTTGATGATTTTGTTTTGCTGCGTGCTTTTTCAGGCAGACCTGACCACTCTTATGCAAACTTATGTGCTTTGCAGTTTTTATGCTCACAGGGCTGTAAAGCTGTTATTGCCGATAACAATGGCTACATTTTTATATTGAATAAAGGAAAGCTGACGCTCAATGAGCTAAAAGGAAGAACTGTTTCTGTTTTTCCGTTTGGAGGATATTCCTGCACAGTAAGCTATGAAGGAATGAAATATCCGTTGGACGAAGCTTGTTTAACTTCCGATAACCCTTTGGGGGTAAGCAATGAAATTATTTCTGATGACGCGTACATAATTGTTCACACAGGAAATGCTGTGATATTTTTACTTTCTAAATGAACAAAAAGCCACACCGCTGAATATACTATGATAAGACAAAAGAAATAAGTCTTATTTCATTAGGATGGGCGGTGAGCTTATTGCGGCGACATAATAATTGCCCAACGGGACGATATGCGGTTGCATTTGGACTCGGGCTGGCTGCCTCTTGCTTTTGCCCAACGGGATTAATCTTGTTTATAGTAGCGTGTATTTTAATTGTATTGGGCATTTCACTTATTAAGTGTTGCGAAACATAATTTGGAGGTTTGAGTAATGAAGGTAGTTGTTGTAAAGAGTCCGAAATTCTTAGGATTTGTATTAAGAAAGTTTTTCAACATAAAGAAGGAACAGTAAATATTTTATACCGGCTGCAAATGCAGTCGGTATTTTTTTACGTTAATGAGCATAAATCGTACAAGATTAGAATAACAATTATGTAGAAACAGGAAAAGGAGAGAGCCTTTATGGATTATATGCTTAACCGTGAGGCATTAACTACCAGCGAAGTTATTTATGACGGCTGCCAGGAGCAGCCTGTTGATCTGGACATAAGTTTACCTGACTATTGTCCCGATATTCAGCGAATATTAAAATGCCAGGTGTATCCTCGAATTTGCTCCAGATGTATTACAGGCGATAAACTTGAGATTGAAGGTTTCTATACAGTAAAAATTCTTTACCTCGATTCCGGTGGTTCATGTGTGCGCTGCTATGAAAGCCGCGAGTCTTTTTCTGCCGTCATATCGCTAAAACAAAATGCTGATAATGCACAAATTGAATCGTTCACACGTGTTGAATATATTAATTGCCGTGCTACAAGTCCACGACATCTTGATATACACGGTTCGTTTTCAGTTTGCGCAAAAGTTATTTGTCAGGGAGAAAGTGAAGTAATTTCAAATATCGAGGGCGCGGATATTGAACAGCAGAAAAAGATTCTTTCACTTAATAAGGTGGCCGGCGTCACTCAGCATCAGTTCAGTGTGGATGAAGTGCTGGAATTGGGACAGGGCAAACCTCCTGCAGATATTCTTATTCGTACAGATGCGTTTGTTTGTCTTGAAGATTACAGTGTTGTTGCAAATAAGCTTATGCTTAAGGGTAAAGTGTGCATAAAATTTTTATATTCGTCCGGCGATGATGCTTCTTTGGAAATCATGGAATATTCTATTCCATTTAACGAAATGGCAGACTGTGAAGGAATATCCGACGACTGTATTTATAAGATTCAATTAAACATTATTGGAGTAGATGCTGTAATAAAAAATGACTACTCAGGGGACCAAACTTATTTTGATGTCCAAATAAAGATATTGGCAGATATTGCATCATATAAAAAAGCCGAAGTATCTTTTGTAACTGATGCATATTCAAAGCAGTATGAATTAAACGCAAATTACAAACAAAAGAGTCTTGACAATGTTATTGAATTTATCAGCGACTACTATACCAATAACTGTACGTTGGAGCTGGAAGATACGTCCGTATCAAAAGTAATAGATATTTGGAACGAAATGAGTACGGTTTCAGCCGAATATTCAAACAGTCAAATTAA
>DHNU01000025.1:715-2583 GCA_002407645.1 Ruminococcaceae bacterium UBA5408 | reverse complement strand
TCAAACAGTCAAATTAATTACAAAGGCAAAATTAATTTGTGCGTTCTTGCAGTAAATTCGGAAGATACTCCAATTTATTTCGAGCGTATGGTTGATTTTGAGTATGCTCATGCATATTCGGCAGAGTATGAAAACATTAAATGCAATGCACAAATGTATGTTGCAGGTATTAGCTACCGCATTATGTCAGGCGGTATAGAAGTAAAAGCAGATTTAAGGCTGAGAGCAAGTATTTACAACCAATACAGCTTTAAGGTCATAACCGAAGTCCAAGCCGACGAGAATAAACCAAGGACACAGGATAAATCTGCGGCTATTAGCATTTATTATGCTAATGCCGGCGAGAGTCTATGGAATATCGCCCGCGAATATTGTACATCGGTAAATGCAATTAAAACAGAAAACGACCTTGCCGGAGATTTCGTAGAGAGTAGGGGGATGCTGCTTATTCCAATGTAAGAGTAGACCGCCTAAATTTAAAAAAATTTCTCTGCCTGAGGGGGAGGTAAAATGGAAGAACGCAATATTTATAGTGATATTTCTCAGCGTACGAACGGTGATATTTATATAGGAGTGGTTGGGCCGGTCAGAACAGGAAAATCCACTTTTATAAAAAAATTCATGGACACAATCGTTGTTCCGAATATGGACTCTAATTATTCACGTGATCGTGCAATAGACGAAATGCCGCAATCTGCGGCAGGGCGCACTATCATGACTACGGAGCCAAAATTTATTCCGGAGCAGGCTGTAAAAGTAAACATTGACGACAGTGCGTCTTTTTCGGTAAGAATGATTGACTGTGTAGGCTATATTGTTCCGAGTGCACTTGGATATATCGAAAACGATATGCCGCGAATGGTAATGACTCCATGGTATGAAGAACCGATACCATTCAACATGGCGGCAGAAATTGGTACGAAAAAAGTTATTACTGAGCATTCCACTATAGGTTTGGTTGTAACTACAGATGGCAGTATAAGCGACATTCCGCGTGAAGAATATGAAGAAGCGGAAGAAAGGGTTATAAACGAGCTAAAAGAAATTGATAAGCCGTTTATTGTACTGTTAAACTGCACTGTCCCGAATTCAGATTCGTCAATTTCAATGGCACGGCAGCTTCAGGAAAAATATGAAGTTCCTGTTTTACCTGTTAACTGCATGGATATGGAAGAAAAGGAAATAAAGAATATCTTATCAAAAGTATTGTTTGAATTCCCTGTTAAATCCATAAAAGTTGATATGCCTAAATGGATTTGCAGTCTTGAAAAAGATCATTGGCTGCGGTCTGCTGTATTTTCAAACATTCAACAATCCGCATCAAAAATTTCGAGAATACGTGAAGTATCAAGTATAGTTGACGAAGTTCAAAAATGCGAATATGTAAGCGGAGCAAAAACGTCTGCAATTGATTTGGGTACAGGAAATGCACGCATTTGTGTAGACTTACAGCAAAATCTGTTCTATAAAATTCTCGGAGAAAAAACAGGAATTGAAATCGAAGACGAGGGCGGTTTGCTCGACAGTATCCTTGCTCTTAATAAAATTAAAAATGAATATAATAAAATTAAAGATGCTTATCATGATGTCCAAGAAACCGGATATGGCATTGTAATGCCTGATATTGATGAGCTGACCTTAGAAGAACCCGAAATTATCAAACAGGGTGGCAAATACGGTATTCGCTTAAGGGCAGCAGCACCGTCAATACATATGATGAAAACAAGAATTACTACCGAAATTACTCCTATTGTAGGTTCTGAACAACAGTCACAGGAATTAATTATGTACCTTCTCAATGAATTTGAAGAAAGTCCTTCAAAAATTTGGGAATCGAATATATTTGGAAAGAGCCTGCACGAGCTTGT
>DHNU01000025.1:0-444 GCA_002407645.1 Ruminococcaceae bacterium UBA5408 | reverse complement strand
AAAAAATTACCAGACCATTTTTTTAGTTATTGATAAATATAATATAACATTATATAATATAATAATATATGAAATAATGTTATAAGGAAGTGCAAATATGTTTACGATTGTCGAAAAGCGCAGACTGAACGATTCAATGACACTTATGGCAGTAGAGGCTCCGTATATTGCCAAAAAGGCAAAAGCGGGACAATTTATAATACTGCGTGTTAATGAATTCGGAGAGAGAATTCCACTTACAATTGCAGATTACGATAGAGAAAAAGGTACAATAACTATTATTTACCAAAAAGTAGGTAAAACAACAATGTTATTGGATGAATTAAATGAGGGAGATGCTATTCTCGATTTTATTGGGCCTTTAGGAAAAGCTACAGAGCTTGAAGGGTATAAAAAAGTCGCCGTAATAGGAGGAGGCGCAGGATGTGCTATAGCATATCCTCA
>DHNU01000039.1:4480-6280 GCA_002407645.1 Ruminococcaceae bacterium UBA5408 | reverse complement strand
ATTTAAATTATTTTCTGTTGATTAATAACATTATGATTGATTTTAAATTAAAAATATAATATGCTATATATACAATACGTCAAAATAAACAATGCACATACTTTAGAATTGTAATATACGCTTAAATATTACCCCATTAAAACAGTTGAGCTGAATATAATGAGGAGGCTGTATTTTAATGATTGACAATCGTTATTTAAAGCTGCTCGCCAAAAACTACCCAAATGCAGAGGCGGCAGCTTCCGAAATTATTAACCTCAGAGCTATTCTCAGTCTGCCTAAAGGCACAGAATATTTTTTCAGTGATCTGCATGGAGAGCACGAGGCTTTCCTTTATCAATTAAAAAGTGCTTCGGGAGTTGTTCGTAAAAAAATCGACGAACTGTTTGAACAGTCTTTGTCCGACGGTGAACGCACAGCGCTTGCAAAACTTATTTATTATCCCGAAACCGAATACTGTTATGCCAAAAATCATGAACCTGCGTTTGACGACTGGTGCAGAATTACAATTTACCGCTTGGTCGAAGTTTGCAAAGCATCATCATCAAAGTACACTCGTTCTAAAGTAAGAAAAAAGCTCCCTGAAAACTTCGCATACATCATAGATGAGCTTTTACACGCGGACGGAGGAAGTAACAAACCCCATTATCACAGCGAAATTATCAAATCAATAGTGGCAACAAAAATGAGCGAAGAATTTATCACCGCATTATGTCACCTTATTCAGCAGCTTTTAATCGATAAATTACATATTATTGGCGATATTTTCGACCGCGGACCGCGTGCAGACCTTATTATGGACGCCCTTATCAACTGCCACGATGTTGATATACAATGGGGCAATCACGATATTTCTTGGATGGGTGCGGCGGCCGGCAACTGGGCTCTTATTGCAAACGTTATAAGGCTTGGGATAAGCTACAACAATTTTGATTTACTTGAAGACGGATACGGAATAAATCTTCGGGCTCTTTCAATATTTGCGGATAAAACATACGCTGATGACCCGTGCAAATTATTTATTCCCCATATTTTGGACGAAAATATTTACGACCCTGTGGATATTCAGCTTGCCGCAAAAATGCACAAAGCTATGGCGATTATTCAATTTAAAGTCGAGGCACAACTTATTAAAAAACACCCTGAATACAAAATGGATGACCGAATTCTGCTTGACAAAATAGATTTCAAAAATCATACGGTCAAATTAGGGAACAAAGAATACAAAATGAAAGATACTGTTTTCCCGACTGTTGACCCGAAAGACCCTCTTAAACTTACGACCGAAGAAACAGAACTTATGAAAACAATTGCGGCATCATTTGCACACAGCGAAAGACTGCAAAAGCATATTAGGTTTTTGTATTCTCACGGAAGTATGTACCTGAAAATCAACTCAAATATTCTATATCACGGCTGTATTCCTCTTACAGAAGACGGTAAATTTGACAAAATTGAGCTTTACGGAAAAACACATTCGGGAAAAGAATACCTTGAATTTTTGGACGATATAGTTCGAAGCGCATATTTTGCACAGCGCGGCTCGCTTGAAAGAGAAAACGCAAACGACCTTATGTGGTATTTGTGGTGCGGAGCAAAATCTCCCCTTTTCGGCAAAGATAAACTTTCCGCTTTTGAACGGTATTTTATAGATGAACCCGAAACTCATGTGGAAAAAATTAATCCGTATTATACATATGTGGAAAGCAAAAAAACTTGTGAAATGATAATCCATGAATTTGGACTTTCCCCCGAAAACTCTCATATTATAAACGGCCATGTTCCGGTAAAAGTGGGTGA
>DHNU01000039.1:3205-4174 GCA_002407645.1 Ruminococcaceae bacterium UBA5408 | reverse complement strand
TTTTGGAAACTCCGAAAGTAATGATAGTTGAAGCTATTAAAAAACGAACAACTGTTGCCGACACCGACAACGGCGCAGAACTAAGCAGGCAAATAAAAGAGCTTACGGCGCTTTTACAGGCATATCGAAACGGCTCTATAAAAGAAAAATAATTCCGTCTTATAAATATGTTCTTTTCCCAAAAAGTAAAGAACCGTCAGTGCGGATTTCTCCATACTGACGGTCTTTTAAATAATAGTTGTACTGCGTATGCGTTAAGATTTATAAAATATATTATATATTTAATTCCAATTTTATTTATTATACGTTGTGTAGTATAACACAAAAAATCTTCCGGGGCAATAATAAAAATGCAGGATTTTACAATTTCATAAATTTTTTGTAACAGGAGGTTACAATGAAAGCATTAATTACAGGTGCGAGTTCCGGTATCGGACGAGACATGGCTAAATTTTTAAGCGAAATGGGGTATGATTTAATTTTGGTTGCCCGCCGCTTGGAAAAGCTTAATCAAGTAAAACGCGAACTTCCGACAAACGCAAAAGTAATTCGAGCAGATTTATCTGATGAGGCGCAGTGTATAGCCCTTTATGAACAGGTAAAAGGTGAAGATATCGATATTTTAATCAATAACGCGGGGTTCGGTGTATTCGGTGATTTCTGTTCAACGGACTTAAATAGCGAACTTAAAATGATAGACACAAATATCCGCGCGGTTCATATTTTGACAAAACTGTTTTTAAAAGATTTTAAACAAAGGGATTCGGGCTATATTCTAAACGTCGCTTCTTCAGCTGCTTTTCAGCCCGGCCCGCTTTTGTCGAGTTATTACGCTTCAAAGGCATATGTTTTAAGGCTTACAGAAGCAATTTATGAAGAACTTCGCCGCGCAGGCAGTCATGTCCACATTTGCGCACTCTGCCCCGGTCCCGTACGCACCGAATTTGATTCCGTTGCAAATGTTAAATT
>DHNU01000039.1:0-2881 GCA_002407645.1 Ruminococcaceae bacterium UBA5408 | reverse complement strand
AAATAAAACATAATTTAAATTACAAAACGACCATGGTTAATCCAAGGTCGTTTTTTGTCAGTCTACATATTTTTCAATTGCATAAGCTACGCCGTCTTCATCATTAGTAAGGGTTTCAAATTTTGCAACCTTCTTTACTTCGTCGGCACCGTTTCCCATGGCTACCGAACAGCCTGCAATTTTGAGCATTTGTAAATCATTCAGCTGGTCACCGCACGCCATTACATTTTCGGCGTCTATATTAAGGTATTTGCACAAATTCGACAATCCGTCGCCCTTGTTGGAAGACACTCTGTTAATCTCTATATTATTTAAGAATGAGGAAGTAATTGCAAATTCCTTCATCTTACCGAGCTTTTCATTAAGTTCCCTGTTTAATTCTTCAGTCATATAAGGAATATTGATTTTTTCCAGTCTTAAATCGTTGGATTTCATATAATCGGGAATATTCTCAACAAAATTCTGCGAATTCATAATCATGTCTTTAAATATCTGTGGATAGTCGGCAAAATCCTTAATTTTATCTTTGAATTTTAAATCAGAGTATGATTTTCCTTCTGCAAAACATTCAAATAAAATATTGTATTGTGAAAGGAAATTAATTATGTATTCGGTTTCTTGTTTCGTCATCAAATTTGAGTAAACAACTTTGTTTTTTTCCAAATCGACAACCGAAGCACCGTTTGAAGTTAGTGCATAACGAACACATCCGAGGTCCAAAATCTGTTTTGGAATCATTCCCGCCATTCGTCCTGTGGCCGGCACAATTAAAATATCTTTTTCAGCGGCTTTTCTTATTACTTCTATATTTCTATCAGAAATTGTCTTGTCAGTTCTTAAAACCGTACCGTCCATATCAAGCGCAATCAGTTTTATATTCAAAATTATTTCCTCCTTTTTCTTTTAATTCATATCCATTATAACACATCGTGTAACTTAAAGAAATAATTTGACGCACCTAACAATATCAAGCTTTCATTTTCGTACAATATCTTTAAAAATTCCTTTTGATTCATTTTCTTTTTAACTAATATATGCTACAATAAAATTTATCTGAAAGTTTTTTCAAGGTTTTTTGTCGTTAGCCGAATTTAATGTGAAGCTCGATAGCTAATGCTTTTGATATATACCGTAAATTCAAGTTAATGTGAAATATATTCACATTACTGTTATTTTAAGTAAAGATGAGATACAGTAATTTTTTGTATTATGCTAAACTGAAAGGATGTACAGTATGGATTACGCAAAAGAATCGTTAAAACTTCACCGTCAATGGAACGGTAAAATTGAGGTTGTCTGCCGCGCACCGCTTAAAACACGCGATGATTTATCTCTCGCCTACACCCCCGGTGTTGCACAGCCATGCCTCGAAATTCAAAAAGACGTTGACCAAAGCTATGAACTTACCCGCCGCTCTAATTTAGTGGCAGTTGTAACCGACGGCTCCGCTGTTCTCGGGCTTGGCGATATCGGTCCCGAAGCAGGTATGCCTGTAATGGAGGGCAAGTGCGCCCTATTTAAGGCTTTCGGCGATGTTGACGCCATTCCGCTGTGCATACGTTCAAATGATGTGGATGAAATCGTCAATACTGTTCGTCTTTTAGCGGGAAGTTTCGGCGGAATTAATCTTGAAGATATTTCCGCTCCGCGCTGTTTTGAAATTGAGAGAAAATTAAAGCAGTGCTGTGATATTCCGGTTTTCCACGATGACCAGCACGGAACAGCGGTCGTAACGCTTGCGGCTATGCTAAATGCGCTTAAACTAACAGGCAAAAAGATAGACGAAATTAAAGTAGTTACAAGCGGAGCAGGTGCGGCAGGAATTGCTATTATTAAATTGCTGATTGCACTGGGACTGAAAAATGTTATTATGTGTGACCGCAAAGGTGCAATTTACATGGGACGCGAAGGACTTAACGCAGAAAAAGAAGAATTGGCGAAAATCACAAACGCTGAAAAGAAAAGCGGCAGTCTTGCCGATATGCTAAAAGGCGCTGATGTATTTATCGGGGTTTCCGCTCCGAACTGCGTAACAGCTGAAATGGTAAAGAGCATGAACAAAGACCCTATTTTGTTCCCAATGGCAAACCCAACACCAGAAATAATGCCCGACACTGCAATTGCGGCAGGTGCCGCAGTAGTCGGAACGGGTCGAAGCGATTTTCCAAATCAAATTAATAATGTTTTGGCTTTCCCGGGAATTTTCCGCGGTGCATTGGACGTTCGCGCAAGCGATATAAACGATGAAATGAAAATTGCCGCAGCAAAGGCAATCGCGGCTTTTGTTCCTGACGATAAACTTGCGGCGGACTATATCATTCCAAGCGCTCTCGACAAAAATGTCGCTGCATCTGTTGCAAAAGCAGTTGCCGATGCCGCAAGGAAATCGGGTACTGCAAGGATATAAATTAAATATATTCGGAGTTTTAACTGAAATATTGGCACAGCCCTCAGCGGTACATCCGCTGAGGGCTGTGTTTTATTGATGTGAATACCGGTGCAGTGAGTGGACACCGGGTGGCATAATCATTAAAAATTAAACAATTGACCTATTGAATTTGCCGCCTTTTGGAATGCTGTTTTAAACCAAGAGAAAAAGTCTTGTTTTGTTTCTTGTTTCTCAACGGTCTTAACTTCCACTTTAGGCTTTTCAATTTCCTGTGTCTTCATAACAAATTTTAATTTTGTGGAGGCACCGTCTGCCGCCTTAGTAAAGATATCGTAATTTTCGCTGAGGTCTACATACGCATCTTTTCTTGCGAGAAGCTCATCGGCATCATTTATCTGTTTGATGTAATCATCAACGCAGTTGTCTGCTTTCAGCTCGTCAAAAGTATCAAATGTATTTTTGAAAAGTGTAGTTGTATTTGGCTGAGTAGCA
>DHNU01000074.1:11760-15907 GCA_002407645.1 Ruminococcaceae bacterium UBA5408 | reverse complement strand
AGGCGACGTTCTTTTGATAGTCGCAAGCGATGAAAACAAAGTCGTATTTGAGTCGCTCGGCGCACTGCGCTGTAACCTTGCAAAAAGATTTAACTTGATTGATAAGAGCAAGCCTTGCTTACTGTGGATTACCGACTTCCCGCTGTTTGAATACAGCAAGGAAGAAAACCGCTTTGTTGCAATGCACCACCCATTCACTATGCCGAGGGTTGAAGATATCGACAAGCTCGAAACCGACCCGGGAAGTGTCTGCGCAATAGCATACGATATGGTTCTTAACGGCAATGAAGTCGGAGGCGGTTCAATCCGTATCAACAATTCCGAACTTCAGCAGCGTATGTTTAAAGCTTTGGGCTTTACCCCGGAGCAGGCGCAGGAACGTTTTGGTTTCTTAATTGATGCTTTTCGTTACGGCGCACCGCCGCACGGTGGAATGGCGTTCGGACTTGACCGTCTTGTTATGCTTATGCTTGACTGTGACAGCATCCGCGACGTAATAGCATTCCCTAAGGTCGCATCTTCGGCTGAACTTATGTCAAACGCACCGACAGACGTTGACCCGCAGCAGCTTAAAGAACTTGGGATATCGGTTATCCCTCAGGAATAATACTGAATCAAAACTCTATAATATACGTTGAGGTTCTCACCCACTGCCCCTCCCATTTAACGGAAATTGACTGTTTTCGCTTTGAAATAAAAATGGGCGAGGTTAGGGGTAGGGCTTAAATATTAATTTACCAGAGCAATTGTTAAAAAATCAAAATCAAAAGGCGTTCCTTTACGGAACGCCTTTATTTATAGCAGTATTTCAGATATTATATATTTTATAAATAATTAAAGTTAAATCTTAAAATCAATCTACGGATTACATAAGCCCGCCTTGAGATTTAGATGTAACTTTTTGATTTTTTCCTTCACAAGTTATTAAAGCGACCGAAAACGGATTATCTCCGCGCCACTCATAGTTTACGATATAAGAATCCGAATTTTTATCTCCTGACTTATAATAAGCTGTACCGTCAGTTCCTATAATTTCTTTTACTTCATCATAAGAAGTACCTTTTTCTATTCTGTCGTATTTATCTTTTGTTATATAAGTATTATTCTTAGAGCTTAATTCATCATCATTTGTTTCGGCTTGGCAAGTTTCGTTACTTACAGCCGAAATACTGCCCTCTGTGATAATACTATTCGGCGTTATCAATGCTATTCCCGAAATAAACAGAATAACAGACGCTGCCAAACTTAAATAACATGACTTTTTACTTTGTTTTTTTGCATTTGAAATAATTAACCAAATGTTACAAGCGAAAAAGCCTAAAAAACCTATTAAGCATAAAGCATTACCCAAAATTAAGACCTCCGATTAGTGCTGAAAATATATTGCTATATATATATTATGTTACTATTGTTACTAAAAAAATACAAGTTTCAGAAGGCATAAACATTCGCTCCGACACAATCTACTTTTGTACATAATTTTATTGTGGTATAATATTTTAACTGATTTTTTAGGGGATGCAATAAGTGACTAAAATTAATTATCAGAAAAAACTGGAACAGCTAATAAAAAATTTAAACGGAAAAACTCCATCGCTTTTGCTTCATGCGTGCTGTGCGCCGTGCAGCAGTTATGTATTGGAATACCTTTCAGATTACTTTAAAATTACTTTATTTTATTATAATCCCAATATTTCGCCGAAAGATGAATACCAAAAACGTGTTGAAGAAGTGAAACGGCTGATTTCTCAAATGCCGCTTAAAAATCCCGTTGAGTTTAAAGAAGGCATTTACGATACTGAAAGATTCTATGCACTCTCAAAAGGTCATGAGGACGAGCCTGAGGGCGGCGAGCGCTGTTTTGCCTGTTATACCCTGCGGCTTCATGCAGCTGCAAAAGCTGCAAAAGAAGGGGGTTTCGACTATTTTACAACCACTCTTTCAATAAGCCCATATAAAAACGCGCAAAAACTTAATGAAATCGGCGAAAATTTAGAAAAAAAATACGATGTAAACTATTTGTATTCCGATTTCAAAAAAAACAACGGGTATAAACGTTCAATCGAACTTTCTTCTATATATGATTTATATCGACAGGATTATTGCGGATGCGAATTTTCAAAGGCTGAACGCGAGCGTCGTTTAAAAGTTAAATAAGTTTTCCACAAAGATATCCACATATGTTGAAAACCTAATGAATATTTAATTTCGACAATATTCATTCCCAAATCTTGATTTAGTAAAAATTTTTAACCCATTATTTTGTATTTTTTAACTTTCAACGGTGTTTTCCACATATGTTGAAAACTCTGTGGAAAGAGTTGATAACTTTGTGTAAAACGCTTTACATTTCTAATTTAGAATAATTTATTCTGTTTTTAAGGGAATTTAGCGAATTTTTGGTCTTTTTGTCATATTTGAATAAAATACAAATTAATTTTCCACATAAAAATTCTTATAATGTGGAAAACTTATTAGGTAATTTCTGTTAATTTACAATTTAGACTTTTGGTGCTATCATATATTGATATACTCTATGTTTGCGAGTATATCGGAGGTTTTGTTTTATATGAAAAAAGAAAAAGCAAAAAAGAAAAAAAGGGACAAGCTTTTAAAAGAAATTTTCGATATGCAGGATAACATTCAAGATATTGAATTGAATAAACCGGAGCAGGATCCGCTATATTTTGCTTTAAATGAAATCGGCGGAAAATGGAAAATTCGCGTCTTGTGGGTTCTTCGTTCAGGACAAAGTCTTCGCTACGGTGAAATAAAACAAGAAATTCCATTAATTACTGACATGATGCTGAGCCAAAGCCTGCGTGAGCTTACAAAAAGCGGTTTAACCGAACGCAGACAATACCGGCAGATACCTCCGAAAGTCGAATATCAGATTACAGAAAAAGGTAAAGAGCTTATCCCCGGCGTAACACTTATTTGGCAGTGGGCTTACAATCAGATTGAAGGAGAAAAGTAGTATGGAAAAATATTCAATAGTACCGCCGTACAGAGCGGACGAAAACCGATATTCAGCTATGCCATACAGGCGCTGCGGAAACAGCGGACTGAAATTAAGCGCAGTATCCTTGGGATTGTGGCACAATTTCGGAACTTATGACCAATACGAAACCAATCGTGCCATAGTAAGGCGTGCTTTTGACCTTGGAATTACAGTTTACGATCTTGCCAACAACTACGGACCGCCGGCAGGCAGTGCCGAGGAAACTTTCGGCCGCCTTATGAAAGAGGATATGCACCCCTACCGCGACGAAATGGTTATTACCACAAAGGCAGGATTTGGAATGTGGCCCGGTCCTTACGGAAATTACGGTTCAAGAAAATACCTTTTGGCAAGTCTTGACCAAAGTCTAAAACGCATGGGTCTTGATTATGTCGATATCTTTTATCATCACTGCATGGACCCGGAAACTCCACTCGAAGAAACCATGGGTGCTCTTGCTCATGCGGTTAAGAGCGGAAAAGCGCTGTATGTCGGAATTTCAAACTACAGTGCTCAAAAAGCACAGGAAGCCGCAAAAATCTTGGAAAGCATGGGAATACACTGTCTTATTTGTCAATCTCGCTACAGCCTTCTTGACACATCCGCCGAAAAAGAAGGGCTTTTTGATGTTCTTGAAAACTGCAGTATGGGCGCTACTGCTTACAGCCCGCTTGCACAGGGACTTTTAACCGGGAAATACAACAATGGTATTCCAACGGACAGCAGAGCCGCTTCTGACAGCGTCTTTCTAAAAAAGGATAATATTACTCCGGAAGTTATTTCAAAAGTTATGGCGTTAGGGAAAATTGCCCAAAGGCGAGGACAAACGACCGCCCAGCTTGCACTTTCATGGGTACTCCACAAAAAATGCATGGCAAGTGTTATAATAGGTGCAAGCCGTGTTACTCAATTGGAAGAAAACGTTGGTGCGGTAAATAATCTTGATTTTACTGAAAAAGAAATTTCTGAAATCAATAAAATTATACAATAAACGATATGATAAATTTAGTGATAATGGATGTATTTTACATTTAATACTAACTGTTTTATTTATTTATAATAATTTATAATAATGCATATAGGGTTTTTCTTTAAAATTATGTCGTATAATATACTATATATTGTATGTGATTAACCTTGACAAAA
>DHNU01000074.1:0-11548 GCA_002407645.1 Ruminococcaceae bacterium UBA5408 | reverse complement strand
AAAAAATAATTTTATACCTTATTTTCGGTTTTAAATAGAAAGGAATGTATCAAATGGCAACTAAAATTAAAAAGCGCAACGGCGTTATCGTAACATTTGACAAAAATAAAATCCGCAACGCAATCTTTAAGGCAAACAAGACAGTCGCAGAAGAAAAAATGGACGATAAAATACTTGATTCTTTAACTAAAAAAGTAAGTGATGTTTTTAAGGGAAATCATATTCCCACTGTTGAACAGGTACAAGATATCGTTGAGCAAAAACTTATCTCAGCAGATTTTGCAAAAACTGCAAAGGCATATATTTTATACCGTGCGGAACACACAAAAATACGTCAGGCAGAGGGCGACCTGATGAATATTTACAGGGAGCTTACTTTCAGAGACGCAAAAGACACGGACATCAAGCGTGAAAACGCCAACATCGACGCTGATACCTCTATGGGAACAATGCTAAAATACGGTTCCGAGGGTTCAAAATATTTTATAAACAATTACGTTCTTCCGAAAGATATTGCACAAGCGCATATTAACGGAGATATACATATTCACGATGAAGATTTCTATATGCTGACAGAAACCTGCTGCCAAATTGATTTGATAAAACTGTTCAAAGGCGGGTTCTGCACCGGTCACGGCGCACTGCGCGAACCAAACGATATCCGCTCATATGCCGCTCTTGCCTGTATAGCCATTCAGGCAAACCAAAACGAAATGCACGGCGGACAGGCCATTCCGAATTTCGATTTTTCATTGGCACCCGGTGTTGCCAAGACTTTCAAAAAATTATATTTTAAAGCTCTTTCACAGTACTTTGAAATTACCGAAAATATGAGTGAAAGTGACGCTGATTTGCTGGCACAAGCCGTTAAAAACGACGTTAAAGAGGAAATTTCGCTTTCAAACGCAGACGAATACGGAAAAGCACTTGCTAAATATTTGCCCGAACACCAGAGGGTACACCTTTACCAAGAAATCACAGCTGAACAGGCAATGCGGGCGCATAAGTATTCCGTAAAAACAGGTACTGAAAACACAGACCAAGCTACATATCAGGCAATGGAAGCGCTTATACATAATCTTAACACCATGAACTCCCGTGCGGGTGCGCAGGTTCCGTTTTCCTCAATTAACTACGGAACAGATACATCTCCCGAAGCAAGAATGGTAGTTCGTAATCTTTTAAAAGCTACCGAAGCAGGTTTGGGCGACGGAGAAACCCCAATTTTCCCTGTACAGATATTCAAAGTAAAAGAAGGAATAAACTACAACGAAGGCGACCCAAACTACGATTTATTCAAACTTTCCTGCAAAGTAAGTGCAAAAAGGCTTTTCCCGAACTTCAGCTTTATCGACGCACCGTTTAACCTTCAATATTATAAAGAGGGCGACTATGACTCAGAAGTCGCTTATATGGGCTGCAGAACCCGTGTAATGGGCAATGTTCACGATAAATCAAAAGAAGTTACCTGCGGCCGCGGAAACTTAAGCTTTACCTCTGTAAACCTTCCGAGAATTGCAATAGAGGCAAAGGGCGATATTAAAAAATTCTACAAACTTCTTGACGAAAGAATTGATTTGGTTATACGCCAACTTTTGCATCGCTTTAAAATTCAATGCTCCAAAAAAGTTTACAACTATCCATTCCTCATGGGACAGGGTGTTTGGATTGACTCCGAAAAGCTCAGTCCAAACGACAGCGTTGCCGAAGTGTTAAAGCACGGTACATTAAGCATGGGCTTTATCGGCCTTGCGGAAACTTTAAAAGCATTAACAGGCAAACACCACGGTGAAAGCGAAAAAAGTCAAAAACTCGGTCTTGAAATAGTGGGATACATGCGTAAACGCATGGACGAAGAATCACAAAAAACAGGACTTAACTTTACCCTTCTTGCTACACCGGCAGAAGGACTTTCGGGTCGCTTTATAAAAATTGACCAAGAGAAATACGGAAAAATCCCCGGAGTTACGGATCGTGAATATTACACCAATTCATTCCATATTCCTGTTTATTTTCCAATTAAAGCGTTTGAGAAAATACAGCTTGAAGCACCATATCATGCACTTACAAATGCCGGGCACATAAGTTATGTTGAACTCGACGGTGACACCTGCAAAAACATCGATGCATTTGAGGCTGTTATACGCTGTATGAAAGAAAGTGGAATTGGTTACGGCTCGGTAAACCACCCTGTAGACCGCGACCCCGTTTGCGGATACAACGGAATTATTGACAATGAATGTCCGAAATGCCACCGCACAGAAAATGACGGCGGTCCTAAATTCGAACGTATACGCAGAATTACAGGCTACCTTGTCGGAACAACCGACCGTTGGAACAATGCAAAACGCGCTGAGGAAAGGGACAGATTAAAGCATGGACTGTAAACTTAAAATCTGCGGTGTTATTCCCGAATCTATCGTGGACGGTAAGGGCTTCCGATATGTAATTTTTACTCAGGGATGCCCCCACCACTGCCCCGGCTGCCATAATCCGCAGACTCATGATTTCAATGCGGGAAAATGGGCGGATACGGATAAAATTATAGATGAAATAAGTGAAAACCCTCTTTTAAAAGGGGTTACATTCAGCGGAGGAGAGCCGTTCTGCCAGCCAAAACCGCTTTCACTGCTTGCCAAAACAATACACCAAAAGAAACTCGATGTAACCGTTTTTACAGGTTTTACTTATGAAGAACTTATAAAGAAAAATGACACCGATATAAACGCCCTTTTGGACGAAACTGATATTTTGATTGACGGTCCATTCATTCAAAAAGAAAAAGATTTGACTTTAACTTTTAAGGGAAGCCGAAACCAACGCATAATAGATATGAAAAAAACCCGAAAGTTCGGTAAAATAGTTTTGGATGAATGAAAGAAACGCACTTTCTTTGAAAGTGCGTTTCTTTTTGTTAAATCATTATGTGGGAGTGGACAGGAGCGAGAATCCATTTTAAGCAATATTGTGAAAGAAATTCACATATTTAGGTTGATTTTAGATAAAAAAACATAAGGAAAAAATATACAATTGTTTAATTTATACTTGTTTAATTTTTTTCCATATGCTACCATAAATATAAAATGATATTAAGGGTGAGTATAAATGAATTCTGCCGTAAATTCACAGACAAAAATTAAAGTGAATATGTTCGGCGAATTTTCCATTTCTATAAACAAGCATACCGCAACGAACCTTAAAGGAAAAACAAAACGCGTATGGCTTCTTATTCAGTATTTGATTGTAAATAGGCACAGATACGTTTCTACAGACGAAATTATAGAAAATATTTGGCCAAAAGGAGCCTGTAAAGACCCGCTTAATGCACTTAAAAATCTTGTTTACAGAGCAAGGGAAATTCTAAAAAAAATTTCAGGAAATAAACACGCTGAATATATTCAGTACATTAACAACTCATACAGATGGAACAACAGTTTTAACTGCATTATCGACAATGAAAAATTCGAGAAATTTATTAAACGTGCAAATGACACATCGAAATCGGAAAGTGTACGCATAAAGGCATACAAAAATGCGTTTCAGCTTTATAAAGGTTCGTTTTTGCCCAAGTCAAATTACAGCACATGGGTTGTTATGCTTAGCACCGAATATGAACAAATGTATATAGACGCTGTTTTAAAAGCATGCGAACTGCTTTACAGCACTTACAAAAACCTTGAAGCTATTGAAATTTGCAAAAATGCCCTTAAAATGTTTCCTCTGGATGAAAATATACATAAAATGCTTCTTTATTCATACATTTACACCGGACAAAGAAGTGAGGCGATAGAACATTACAATTATGTTTTGGATTTATTCTATAAAGAATTTGGGATAGATATTTCCGAATCGCTTGAGTCTGTTTATAAAAAGATGACTCATAATATTCAAAACATAGAAGTTGATTTAAATACCATAAAAAAAGACCTTAAAGAAGTTTCTAACATAAGCGAAGCATACTTTTGCGATTACGAAATTTTTAAGGCAATTTACCGAGTCCATTCTCGTTTAATTGAGCGTACCGGAAACGTTATGTTTATTATTCTTTTTACCATTTGTGATTTAAACGGTTTAATTGCCAATACTGATGACGTGGCATTGGCGGCAGAAAAATTGAAATCGACAATAATCCATAACCTGCGTAAAAGCGATGTTGTAACCGCTTACAGCGCAACGCAGTTCATCGTAATGCTGCCTATGATTAATTATGAAAATGCAGAGGCGGTTACAAAAAGAGTTTTAAAAAAATTCCACTACCGCTATCGGCACGATGATATAAAGATACAGACAAGGATAAGTGAATTATATTAAGACATAATCCGTATTATTACTTATATATCGCCGGCCGGCCGCGGCTCATTCGGAAAGTCCTCCGGTGGCTGATTACGCCTCTTCGATACCGCGGCTGTACGGCGCACTCAAAAGTTTTCAACCGATTTACGAAAATTTGTTGAAAACTTTTTTACACTAATATATTCTATATAGGTTTTTTAACAATTGTTAGGATTCTCACCCCCTGCCAATCCCGCACAGCAAATAAACTAAAAACCGCAAGCAATCTTGTTCGGAGGGATAATAAAGGCATTCATTTATGATGACAATTGCAAAAAACAGGTTTACAGGCTGTTTTTACAAGCAAATAACCGGAATATATCAATAATAAAAGGACGATTAAAATCGTCCTTTTATTATTATAATTTTATTTTTTATAAAGATTTCTTAGCGTCTATCAGTCTTTCAACATTGTCGCTCGTTACAATACCACAGACGCTGCCGTTTAAAACAGCTGTATAGCGGCGATCTCCGGTCTTATAGTATAATACTGTATCTTTATCGTTTCTGTCAAAATAGGCATATTCTAAACTTAATACAGGGGTTCCGGTTGGTTTGGTTTCTGTGGGTTCCAAGAGCTGTATTTCCGTTGCCTTGTTATAAAAATTCTTATATTTAGTTTCGTAATCTATATTCTTACCCGACATATCAACCGAATAAATATATACTGTGTTGTCTTCCGTTGATTTTGTTTCGTCTTTTTTCCTGTTTACGGTAAATGTACTCGTTTCATTTCCAATTTTTACAACAACAGATTTTACGGATTCTATATCGTTGGCCAAAACATTTTTATTTCTGAATGAAAAGGCGTTTGAACTTACAATTTCGTTGATATTTTCGGGTTTTACTTCATACACAACGTTTACACCGTTTAACATGACATAGTAGTTATCTTCTTTTTTATTGCCGACTTTCAGTGTATAGTCAGTTTTGTTCAAGTTAAAATCAACCTGAGCGGTCGGTGTTTCAAAACCGTAAGTCTTTAGTTTATCCGCAGGTACATTAACAGCTTCAACATTTTCAGCGATTATGTTTGAAAGCATAGTTTTAAGCTGTTCAAGCTTTTCTTCGTTAACGGGAGCACGATAAGGAGAAGTAAGAATCATCATATTGTTTTGATTTTGCAGTGTAACGGGTTTGGGATAATTTTTACCGCTGAGAGTTATTTTAGTAAAATCATTTTCTCCTGCACCGTTAGTTACAAAAAGAATATCTTTATTTACAAAGTAGTTAATGTTTTCAAGAAGCCCCGCGTCTATACTGACAATATAAACATTGTTGGATTTTTCACCGCACATATAGTATGCGGTCGTATCTGACGGGGAGGAGTTTCCGATATAGTAATTATAGGTGCTGCCGTCTTTAAAAGTTACATTTACTTGAGCGCTGGGGTTTTTAAGCCCAAATTCATCTAAATTTTTCATTGTACCGATATTTTTAGTTGCGAAAAGACTATATCCGTTTTGAACAACCTGGTCTATTGCAGTTTTATTTGAGGGTATTCCTTTAAGTTCTTTAATTTCGAATTCTATATTATCTTCACTGCTTCCCGACGCAGCACTTGGGGTACTCTGCTTTTTCGGAACAATATTATAGCTTCCTTTTTGATTTTTTACACTCATGGAAACTATATCGACTTTTGTTTTGGTAACAAGTCCAATTTCAGCGGCAGAGGCAGAGGGCGAAACATCGTCACCCTTTTTGTTGTCCGTTAAAACCAGCGCGGCGGTAATACCGCCCAAAACAACTATGCATGCGGCAACTATAAGTAAATTTTTTGTTCCGCTTTTCATTTTTATAGGTGCCTCCTCTTACGATACATATAAATACCCGCAACAGCAATCATAAGGGGAATCAACAGAGTAAATATCCCAATGCCGAGGAAAACACTCATCCCTGCGCTCAGGGTAATATCCGCAACATTTGTCTGCACCGGAACCTGTGTTATTGAAGTAGTTTCATTTGCCATACCTGTGCCGTACTTTGAAATATCAACTATATATTTTGAATTTCCAAAAGTACTGGCAGAAATATATTCCGGATTAAACATTAATGTGCTTCCCAAAGCGATTACATTGGACTTATACTCTTTATCTCCCGATTTCACTACATCCTGTGAAAGTACGCCTGTATTGTAAGCGGCTTTCGGAGGATTGTCGCCCTCTTTTGTATTATTGTCAACAAGGATACAAGTATCGCTGGATTTTGAAAGTGAATATGTCTTTCTTGTTCCCTTAGTTTCATAAAGAATACTAAGCGGTTTTGACCGTGGTGTTATATAATAACCGTAATCCATACCGGAGCTTATTTTCGGCTCTGATTGTAAATCAGAGAATATAAATGTCGGGTCCTGTGAAATGTGTTTATTTCGGTCACTTTCAACAATTACCGATTGTGATGATGAAATTCCCCATTCCTTTAAAAATTCTGAAAGGTTTGGCATATCTTTTTGAGCAGGGTCAAAGGTAACCAAAACTGACCTATCACCCGAAACTGAAGTATTTTTTAGGAAATTATCCATTTTACTTATTTCATCTTTAGTAAAATCGGTTGAAGGACATCCCAATACAAGAAGTTTTACATCTTTCGAAATTTCGTCCGTCAAAAGATTAATTTCTTTTGTTTCAAAGCTGTTGTTCTTTAACAGATTTTTATAAGCAGTAACATCCATCGCTTCGCTGTGTGCCGTATCGAAAGCGGCAACAGAAATTGTATCTGCAACAACCGAACTAAGACCGGAACTCAAGGCTGAATCCACCATAGAAAAGGTATCGTAGCCGGTGCCCTCCTGGTTATAGCGGATATCAAACAAATCGGTATAAGTTAAAACACGATAGCGTTTATCTGTTTTAATTATTACGTCGCCCACCATAATATTGTCGTTTTTATATTCCGTCGCAAAAGTTGGCTTTTTATCCAAATCGACGTATTCATAAGTTATATTTTTATTTTTCTCTGCGATTTTTGAAACAAGCTCACCAACTTGGCTGTATTTTATTCCGTATTCGGCTAAAATAAAATCGCCCTTAGTCTGCGCTTCTGTCGCTAAAATATAAATTTTTGTGGGGACGTTTACTTTGTCCACAATTTCGCAAGCTTTTTGCGAAAGCGTATTCATTGATTCCTGTGTAAGGTCCACATTCATTGAAGGAAATCTGTCCGACAATGTTCCGACAATAATATTAATAAGAACAACAATAACTATAAAGCCCGCGGTAAATGCGGAAGAAATACCCCTGCGTCGTATTTTAGACTTATTGATGCGATTTTTAAACTTTTTGCTTTTCTTCTTAGGAGCTTTTTTATTTATAGACTTCTCATCCGATTTTTCTTCTGTATTACTGTCTTTCGTTTCCGTTTGGTTTTGCTGAATATTTTCTTCGGTATCTTGCGTTTCTTCCGAAGTTTTATTTTCCGTCACATTTTCAGCTGAATCTTCATTTTGTGAATTTACGTTTTTATTATCTTTCTCGTTACTCATTTTATTACCCCCTTATCTCCATCTTTTGTTTTCAATCCTGCGCGCAGTTAAAAAGATAAAAACCGCTATTACGCTGAGGAAGAAAACTATGCTCGAAATGCTTAGAATACCTTTAGTAAATGGCTGATAACGGGTGGTAAACGATAACCAGTTTATAATTTTAACGGTAAAATCATCCGTCACAAGGCTTGTTAACTGGTCAATTACAAGAAGAAGTATTGAAATACCGAAAGTTGAAATTGCGGCGACTAACTGGCTTTGTGTTAAGGATGATATATAAGTGCCTATAGCTATCATAGCCGCTCCGTAAAGAAGTGAACCTAAATAATTTCCTAAAATAACGGGCCAGCTCGGTGCTGAAAAAAAGCCTATTATCAAAACCGGAATCAGCGTTGCTGTCATAGCTATTGCAAAAACTGCAAATGACGCTAAAAATTTTCCTGCGGCAATTGCGGTTACACCCACGGGGGCTGTCAACAGAGCTTGGTCTGTTTTATTTTTCATTTCTTCGCTGAAAGTTCTCATCGTAAGAATAGGAATAAACATCATTCCCCAAACAAACATCGTTGCGTAAACACTGGAAATAAATGAAGAAGAACGCAGCATAAGCACTTGAAAGAAATAGTATCCGTAAAGAGCCAATATTACGGCAATAAATACATAACCTATTGGCGAGGTGAAATATGCTTTAAACTCTCTTTTTGTTATTGCCTTCATTTTTTATCACCGCTTTCCTCGTTATTTGTTGGGTTTACCTCTATGTTATTATCACTTGTTAAGCGCAAAAATACATCTTCAAGTGATAATGCACTATTTACAAGTCTTAAAACAGGATAATTGTTTTTTGAACAGTAATTAAAAATATCGCGCCGTATGTCACAGCCTTTTTTTGCAAATACATAGTATTCGAATACTCCCGGCTCTTTTTCGCCGCCGCATTCGACCGCTTCAACATTATTAATATTTTTCAGTCCTTTGAAAATTTCGCTTTCGCTGCCCTCTGCACAGAGAGTTACCTTATTTTCTCCTCCCAAACTTTGAGAGATGCTTTCACGTGTACCGTCCGCAACGAGGTTTCCTTTATTTATTATGATAATTCTTTCGCAGACAGCCTGTATTTCAGGGAGAATGTGCGAACTTAGGATAATGGTATGACTTTTCCCGAGTTCCTTAATCATATTGCGTATTTCAATAATCTGTTTTGGATCGAGTCCCACTGTAGGTTCGTCCAATATCAGAACAGAGGGATTTCCCAAAAGCGCCTGAGCAAATCCGACGCGCTGACGGTAGCCTTTACTTAAGTTTGCAATAAGTCTGCCGTAAACATCCGATATTTTAAGAAGTTCACATATCTCTTTAATATGTTTTTTCCTGGGTATTGTAACTTTTTTAAGGTCGTACATATAATTGAGGAATTCCTCAACCGTCATGTCTGGATACAGCGGAGGAATTTCGGGCAGATAACCGATTAATTTCTTTACCTCATTTGGTTTTTCAAGTATATCAAAGCCGCCGACTGTAACCGTACCCGAACTTGCGGAAAGATACCCGGTTATTATATTCATCGTGGTTGATTTTCCTGCGCCGTTAGGCCCTAAAAATCCTACAACAGAGCCTTCTTCTACAGAAAAACTGATATTGTCAATCGCCGTATTTTGACCGTAATGCTTTGAGAGGTTTTTAACCTCAATCATGTACAATCCCTCCTGTGAATTTTAAATTCTTAACTCTATTAGTTCATTTTCACATAATACTTATATATTGTAGCAACTTTAGATTACATAAATGTAAACAGAGTTTTAATTTATATACTTTAATGAAATTATTTTAACCAAATAATTTAGTACAGCCTCCGCCTTTTACTACTATGCTGACAAATATTGGAAATTAATAGAATATCCGATAAGTACAGAGGGAAACTTCGAAGCTTTAAAATAAAACTAAATAAAAAAATGCCATTTGAAAAATATAACAAACAGCATTTTAATATTAATTTTTTTTACATCAAAAACAGCATAATACAACATCTGCAAAACGAATCAAATTTTCCCGTCTTTTAAAAGCTGTGCGGTTTTTAAAACTAAAACCTGTGTTTTACCGTCCTCAATTTCGCCGCTCATAACCATTTGAACGGCTTTTTCTATTTTTATTTTCTGAACTTCCAAAAATTCATCTTCATCCAAATCTTTCTCACCGAAAGATTTCGCTCTGCAGGTGTAAAGGTAAATAATTTCATCGGTATATCCGGGAGAAGGGTAGAATTTACCCAAGTTTACATAATTTTCACCGACAGCGCCGGTTTCTTCACGCTGTTCTCTTTTTGCGGCTTCAAACGGGTTTTCTCCTTTTTCCAGTTTACCGGCAGGTGCTTCCAAAATTACTTCTTTATATGGATATCTGAATTGGCGGACAAAAAGCATTTCGTTTTCCTGTGTTAAAACAGCTACGGTAACTCCGCCCGGGTGGTCGACACATTCACGGGTGGATGTTTTACCATTGATAAGCTCTATTTTGTCCACATGAAAATTCAAAACTCTGCCTTTATATATATCTTTTCGTTCCAAAGTTTTTTCGTTTAAGTTCATTTTAAACTCCAATTTCAATACTAATTGTATAATTAGTAGTAATTTATACAAAATATCAGCTTAATTTCAAACAAACCCCATTTTTCATTCCATTATTTATTAATCAAATAAAGAATTAGAATGATTTGAAGTGCGAAAACATGAGCTTTTAAAAAGAACAGAAAAAGCTTATTTTTATTGAGAAGCTAACTTTACAGGTTGAAACTCAAATATTTTATAAACCCTCTGTATAATTTAAAACAATTTATACAAATAGTTATTTAAATTTATAGGAATATTCTTTTTCAAAATTATAAAGTTCACTGTAAATTTGTACTGCGCGTCTACGGTAAAATTCCATAATGCCGCCGGCTTCTTCAACCTGTGCCATAGTACCGCCTAACTTAGCTGCATTTTGGCTTATTTTGCTGAGTTCACTGCCTTTAGAATTAAGCCATTCTTCTTGTTGTGACTTAAACTTATCTGCGTTTTCGCTGTTTGCGTGGCTCATTAACTTATTGTAAGCATATGAAATTTCGTCTTCCCATATTTTCGAATATTTTTGGGAAACATCCACCATTTCAACAGCAGAAAACGCATTGTTTATTTCTTGCGAGTATTTTTTATCTATTGGGTTTGCCTTGAAATATTCATCAAAATCCTTATTGCCCGTTTTAATTTCAATTATAACTCCGGGCTGACTTTCAGCAGAGGGGTTCGGTTTCGCGGCACTCTGCGTTTTACTTTCTTCCTGTGAATCGTTTTTTTCGTTTGGCTTTTCAGAAGAATTACTTTCTTCTGTTTTACTTGAAGCCGCACTTTCTCCGCCTTTATTTGTTCCTTTACAAGCAGAGAAGGACATCGTTATCACAGTGAAAGCCAAAACAGCAATAAGAATTTTTCTGATTTTCATTTTGGGCACCCCTTTTTATTCTTCGGTGTTTTCACTTTGTTCTGAAGACTCTTCGGTATTCTCGTCATCTTTAACTTCGGTATCTTCTTCGTTTACGTCTTCTACCATATCGTCTTCTTCATTGTAATTTTCATCGTCGTCCTCCGGAAGTGCATCGGTATCTTCGTCTTCCTCATGCTCTGTACGTGCAATAGTTACAACTTCGCTGTTCTTATTAAGACGCATTACCTTAACACCCTTTGAAGGACGTTTGCATAC
>DHNU01000005.1 GCA_002407645.1 Ruminococcaceae bacterium UBA5408 | reverse complement strand
TTCGATTTTAGATGGATTAAAAGGCCAAATATAGTTTTTAAAACTCATCGGTTGTATTTTCAATCTTCTTCCCCCTTTATATCCAAAGGATGCGGATATCTTCGGTAATCCTGTTCCATGCTGTCAAAAATATCATCATAATTATTGTCCGTTTTTCTCTGCCCCCTGTATACGCTCCGATGCCACCAGCTCCATTAAGCGGCAGGCTGTGTTTCCCGCTCCTCCAACTGATTCAATATTTTTCCACCTACAGCCCAAATAAGTAACTTTTTCTTTTGGTCTTACCGCCGTTAAGTTAAAATCCGCTATTGTGCATAAGTCAATTCCTTCATATGGACGGACATTTTTAAGCTTCAATTCATAACCGATTCTGCCTGGCACTGTGCCGATTGCATTTTGTTCTCCCCATGCATTAACAGTTCTGCTCTGCTGAATACATTTAACTGAGTAGCTGTCAATATCTGCGATTTTCTCTTTGTTAAATTCCAAATATACTTTTCTGTCAGCGTCAACAGCAAGCGCTTTTAAAACAGCCCATACATAAATCTCCTTGCCCCCGATTTCTGTCGTATCCGAACGTTTTACAATATAATCTCTTGTCTTTGTTTTAAGATTTTGACCTATATTAAGTTTCTTCTTAATTGGACCTGTGTAAAGGTAATGAAGATTATCATAGCATTCTGTGGGCAAATTTAAGACAGCGCCGCTTTTAAACTGTAAAGGCCTAATGATTGCTCTGACGGTATTTCCATCAATAACTGCCGTTTCACCATAATTTTTGAATATTTTGTTCATTTGTTCACACTGAAACATTTTAAATCCCCTCAAATATAAATCCGTCATCATTTAAATACGGTGCCGCCACCGTCTTTAATTCAATCCAAATTTCTTTTGCCGCCGAAATATTTTCTCTGCTCTTTGTTACTCTTATGTCCCCTGCTGAAAAGCTTTCGCACATCGAAGAAGCCGAAACCAAAGCCCAGCGATATAAACATAATGCGGCGGCGGCGGCGCAGAGAATCCCCTGCGCCTTTTTGTCATTTGTTTTAGCATTTCTTTCAATTTCCGCCGCTGCGTCCATGCAAAGAGGTTTGTATTTTTCAGCCTCTTCAGCGCTTAAATCAGCCATCAGTGCAAAGCGTTCAAATACATCTTCAATATCCACTGATATCACCTTAAACCTTATCCTTGTATTTAAGTACCTTTACGGCACTGTCAAAGATTTTGGTAAATCCCGCAATAGTGCTGATAGATGCGCATTCAAGCTGACGGTCGATAAGCTTGTCGTAATCTGTAATAACACCGCCCGCCTGAACCATTTCCAAAGCGCATGACTTATCCAAGCCGATAATCTGATTTTTTTCCAGTTCCGGTACATGAAGAAGGTTCGCACCGAGCGGAGCGACCATTTTCCCCGTACCATGGAAGTTAAGTCCCGCGTTTGCGTCCTTAAACTCATTAATTGTAAGAATGTCCTTCATACTTTCCGTTGACGCAAGCATGGTGTTAAGGCTGTACGGTGTAAGCGCTCCCCAAAGTTTTACAATGTCTGTGTAATTTGGTTTTTCGCCTTCCGCTTGTATTATTTCAGATTCGGATTTTCCGTCATCTCCATGCAAAAGAACATTTACAGCGTCATTTAACTGCGCCCTTGCTATATAAGCTCCGATTTGCCGTAAAGTTACTGTAAATAAATCCAGTTTCTGAAAGCGGATAGCTTCATAGCTTGCCACAAGCATTCTTCCTCGCTTGTGAAGTTTAACCAAATGGTCCTGTGTTTTTACAACAGTCTGCGGAATTTTCGCTCCTTCCGCTACGGGTTTGAGCGACTTGTCATCTTTTCCCGGATTTGAAGTAATCGTTCTGTAATCAAGAGAATTAATATTAGTGGTTGTTGCTACGAGGTTCGGCAAAATGTTTGCCATTTCAATTCCCTGACGAACGGCACGGCTTACATATTCGGGGAAAAGTGCAGCTGAATCGGTAGTTTGAAAGAATTTTTCAATTCGGTCTGAATCCGCTCCTCCAACTTTTATGTCAAACCTTTTAAGCTGTCTTTGATATGCATCAAGCCCCTCAAGTCCTGTTCCTGCATAGTTTTCAGACGGGTCAAGTTCCTCTAGTACCTTTGTAAAGCCCTTTCCCGGCGCTGTATACATTCCCTTTTCCAGTTTAATCGCATCATATACTGCCATATGTAATATCCTCCTATTTATATTAAATTAAAGAATCATTCCACAGGTTTTGTCCACTGTGTCAATATCTGTAATAAGAATTATTCTTCCGTTTTCTTCAGCCTCGATTTTAGTATCATCAGCACAGCCGATACCCTGATATCCGATTTTAGGCGGCGTACTTTCAGCATACGGAAGTCTTACATATCCCCCAAGCTGTACCGCCGCAAACTCATCTCGGACATTTACCGCAATACCGCAGAAATTGTCGCTTTTACCGCATTTTCCGACTTTTCCGTTTCCTGTAATTTTAACGGGCATACCCGCTGTAACTCCTTCTTCGGCTTCAAAAGTAGCAATGCTCTCGTTAAATCCATTTAGTGAAATTTCCATATCTTATCCTCCGTTATAATAAATTTATATTTTAAACTCCGCATTAGAAACGGAGTTTTTTTCTTTATGAACAGCCGCAAGCTGTGGAGCAATCGGCAAAACTCCCTCCGCTTTTTTTCGATAAGCTTTTTCAAAGCACTTTAAGTCTTCGATATCCATATTTTCAGCTGCCCTGTTCATCACTTTTTCGGGAATTTCGGGTTGAACCAAACCCGCATATTTTAGGAGTCTTTTTTTAAGTTCTCCACGATACATTTTTCCGTACTGCGCATCATTTTCCATACTTTCAATCTGTTTTAAAATGTTCTTCCCCTGCTCTGCGTTTAATGTAATTTCACTATTTAACCTTACGGCTTTCTTTAAACTTTCAACATTGTAAACAGAATTTGTGGAAAAGCTCTTTATAACCCCCGCTTCCCTCTGTGCAGGAACAGCTACAAAGGACCACTCGTAAGCGTCCGTCGGTTCGCTTAAAACAGCACAGCATATTTTTTCGTTATAGCTTTTTCCTTTTATGTGATGACAGCCTCCGCTTCTTAAATCCGCACCGCAGATACTACAGCTGACACTCCCGACCGCACAGCCCACGCTGACTTCTTTTTTTATTCCGCTTTCGAGTTCCAAAATAAAGTCATTGTTCCTGTCGCATTTCGGCAGATACGCTTTTGCAACAAGGCGGCAGTATTTTTCGCCTGCTTTTGTAATTCGGCTGTCATCCTCCTCCACACAGCAGTCATAAATCCTCGCTTTTTGGTTTTGTGTCTGCATACTGTGGTTAAAAATACCCGTTTTCCCAAGGAACAGTTCCGAAAGTTTATTAAGCGCCTGAGTTGTAAATCGTTCATTGTCCCTATCAATTTCGTTGTCGCAAAGAACAACCGAAAAAGTATAAATCTCATCTGCCGTAAACTCACGGCGAGTGTATTTGTTGATTTTCGAAAGCTCATCCTTTTCGGGAATTTTGCTTTTCAGCACATATCCTTCTTTCATAAAATCCTCCTTACTCCGTTTCAGCCGCGGCTTCAATCTGTGCCGCCTTTGCATTTAAAAGTCTTGCATTTGCCGTTTCCGTTTTGTCTTGTAAAGTGATGTTCTCCCATTCAACCGTAAACTGTGGGGCATATCCGTTAAGCCTTAACCACATTGAACAAATACGGTTAATAATCGGATTTAACAGCTGACGGTACGACTGAAGTTCACTTGTAAGTATATCTGCCTGTTGACTGGACATACGTTCGGTTGAAGACCATGAAAGCCCCAGTAAAAACGGAGGCAGTCCAAGTTTAGCTACAATTTGTTCAAGCATTTCGCGTACCGGAATTTCGCTGTCTAAAATTTGGTTATCCGCACCTATAGCTTTAATGCTCACATCGCCAACAGCCACAAAATCTCTTACTGTGTCCTTGCGCATTGCCCTGCTCCATTCCGTTGCAATCTGTTTTGCTCGTTCTTTTGCAAAAGCACGGTCCGAAGCGTCCCCTGTCGGTTTATATGTAACCGCAAAGCGAACATTTCCAAGTCTGTCCCAGTTTATTCCGATAGTATTGTAAATTTTGACAAGTATTCCCGTAACAAACGGCAATCCGTGCAAAAGAGAAACACCCTGCGCACTTCCGGGCGGTGGATTCAATGCGGAACAAAAGATAAGTTCGGGATATTTCACCTTTACGCTTTCACCGTTTTCCCTCCTGTACACATCGAGCCTAAGCGGCGAGGCCGCTTTAAGCTCCACATCATCAAGCCCTGCATTATAAAGCGCTGCAATTGTCCCATTGTTTAAAACCATTTCGCCGACAGCGTTTCCATAAGTCAAAATTTGTGAAAGGTAGCTGTCTAAAAAGCTCTGTATTCCCGCCTGTGTTGAGTTTACCTTAACGTTTTGTAAAAATACGGTTAATAATTCCTCTGCGTTTTTATCTGCGCATTTAACTTCAAAACTTCCGATAAGCCGCACTATTTTGTCTATGGCGGCATCAATCATAGGAACCGCCTCACGCAATGCAGAGTAAAGTCTGTATTCCCCCGAACGAAGCGGTACATAGCTGTTTAAAACGGAAAACGGCGAATTCAACGCAGCCGTCTGTACCGCCTGTGCAACCTTGTCCGATTTCTTTTTTCTTCCTAACATAACTCTCCTTTCCCACGCTCTGCAGCTATTGCAAAAAACGAATTCTCCCTTTGCAGAATCGTTGTTACAAAATATCTGATGTCGTCCATTGCGTGGTCGTTCTCTTTAATCGGCGCATCTCGGCTTCTGTCGTCATTCCACCTGTAAAGTCCGAATTCCCTCACTGTATCCTTACATATACGGCAGATTTTAATGTCGCCCTGCTTAAGCGCTACGCTGACACGGCGGATACCGTCAAGTACATCATTATCCGCCGGAATAACACTGTACTTTCCATGACGGTTTATAACCTCGATAAAGCTTGCGGCAGAAGGGTCAACAGTAATGCTTTCAATTTTTCGGCCGCCGCAGAGTTTCTCCAATTCATCGTAGTGCTCCTCGTCCGTCCTCTGAATTCCAGTCAAGCGTGAATTATAGTAATATTCGTCAATTCTGTACCAAATTCCGTTTTTTAACCCCCACAGCCCAAAAGATGAAGGGTTAACCGTACCGTAGTCGCACGAAACCGCATAGCTTTCACATTCGCACGGCACGTCACACAACATAGAATCATTCATAAAAGGATAAACCAGTCCCTGCGCCGCAACCCATTTTCCTAATATGAACCTTTCGTAAAACGTCCCCGAATACAGTTTCCCGTACCTCGCTCGAATTTCAGCACTGAGCGATGGATTATCCTCCATTGTAAAATGCATATACAACGCGTTTTTGCTGTCCGATTTTTTAATCCATTCACAGTAAAACCAGTGCATAGGATTTTCAGGATTGCAGTTGAACCAAAATTTCGAACCCTTTACCGAACAGCGGGCAAGTGCCTGTTCCACAAAAGAACGCGGCATTAGTGCCACTTCGTCAAAAAGAACACCGCTTAAAGTAATTCCCTGTATCAGCGCCGCCGAACTTTCGTCCTTACCGCCGAAAAGATAAAACCTGTTGTAGATTTTTCCCAAGTAAATATCAATTCGATTTTCAGCCGATTTCATTTCACATTTGAATCCCGCCTCTTTCAGCGCAGGCAAAAGCGTAGTAACCAAGTTCCGTTTAAGCGAACGTATCGTCTTTCCGCATATTGCAAATGAGCTGTTTTGAAAATTAAAAAATGCCCATGCAACAAATGAAATTCCAAGACAGAGAGTTTTTCCGCTCCTGACTGCACCGTCGCAGATAATTGCATCCTTATTTTCGTGCGGACTTTTTGGGCACCACCATGAAAGAGCCTGCATTTGCTTTTTTGAAAATTCCTTAAACTCCATCTGTGTCCTTAAACGATTTGGCACATTCCTGCAAAGTTTTGTACAAGCCCTCTGAATTACCGCTGTCATCGCTGAGTTCTTCCAAGCATTGAAGCGCTTTTATGCGGTCGAAAAATTTTATTTCCATTCCCCCGCCTTTTGGGCGCTTAATTTCTGAAATATTGAATAAATCCATTCTTTCCAGCGCCGCCAAATCAGGTGCCTCTGTAAAAAGCAGTCTTACTGCATCGGCAACACTTCCGTAAGCAAGTTTTTCATATCCGCGCTTAACTTTCCTTCGAGTTCTTGCGTTTACCTGCAAATTACTTCCCAATCATTCATCCTCCTTTCACCCTACATGTCCTTGCCCCCTAAAATTTCCCTTAAACGGCAAATACTTTAAAAAATATTTTTAAAGCATCTATTGACAAGTATATATAGTTGTGTTACTGTATATATACGATATACACAGTATTGATTAGTGTAAAATAAGTATGCTGAAACTCGCGAGGTGATGAATTGGATATTATAATCAGCAATTCAAGTAAAAAACCAATATATGAACAGATAACTGACCAAATTAAGAACCATATTATCGTCGGTAATCTAAACGAGGGCGATGTTCTGCCCTCGATGCGGCTTTTGGCTAAAGAACTTCATATAAGCGTAATTACGACAAAGCGAGCCTATGAAGATTTGGAGTGTGAAGGATTTATTGAAACAGTCGCCGGAAAAGGAAGTTATGTTTCACG
>DHNU01000031.1:2397-18741 GCA_002407645.1 Ruminococcaceae bacterium UBA5408 | reverse complement strand
TGGTGTTTTACTTAACCTTTGGAGTTATAGGCAGAGCTTTAAGCGATTTACTTTCTGTGGTAATAGATTTTGTTACTAATGCGGCAAGTGCAGGCCTTACAACATACGGAATAAATCCTGTAGTTCATTCTCTTATTATAGACGGCATTTTTGCCGGTGTAGGAAGCGTACTTTCTTTTCTGCCTATTATTGTCGTGCTTTTCTTTTTCCTTTCAATTTTGGAAGACAGCGGATACATGGCAAGGGTTGCGTTTGTTATGGATAAACTTTTACGTAAAATCGGACTTTCGGGAAGAAGTTTTGTCCCAATGCTTATAGGGTTCGGTTGTTCTGTTCCTGCAATTATGGCTACCAGAACTTTATCAAGTGAACGAGACCGTAAAATGACCATACTTTTGACACCGTTCATGAGCTGCAGTGCAAAACTTCCAATTTATGCAGTGTTTACCGCTGCATTTTTCCCCAACCATGCGACACTTGTAATGGCTGCTCTTTATATTACAGGAATAATAGTCGGAATTATAAGTGGACTTGTTCTTAAAAATACAGTTTTTCACGGCAATCCCGTTCCTTTTGTTATGGAACTTCCAAACTACCGTTTTCCGAGTGCTAAAAGTGTTGGACTTTTAATGTGGGATAAAGCAAAAGATTTTTTGGTTCGTGCATTTACTATCATATTTGCGGCTACAATAATCATATGGTTCTTACAGTCGTTTGATACACGCTTTAATGTTGTCGGAAGCACCGGTGCTGACAGCATGCTCGCCGGAATAGGCAGGTTTATTGCACCTGTTTTTGCTCCGCTTGGTTTCAGCGACTGGAGACTTTCAACAGCCTTGATTACAGGATTTACAGCTAAAGAAGCGGTTGTAAGTACACTTGCTGTTTTAACGGGAAATAATGTTGCTAACCTTACTAATACGCTTACAACGCTGTTTACACCTGTTTCGGCTTGTTCTTATTTAGTCTTTACTCTTCTTTATACGCCGTGCGTTGCTGCAATTAGTGCGGTTAAACGAGAAATGGGCAGTGCAAAAAGTGCTGCGGGAGTGGTATTGTTTCAAACCGGAGTAGCTTGGGTGGTATCGTTTTTGGTGTATAATGTTGGAAGCTTAATATTTGGCTGAAAGAAGAATGAGGGTATTATGAATATTGTTGACTACATTATTGTATTTATAATTATTGTGCTTCTTGTATTGGCAATCAGATATTCGTTTAAGCACAAAAATCAATGCTGCGGTAATTGTTCAAACTGCTCGGCATGTAACTCATGCAAAAGAAAAGACAAAAAATAATTTTACGGCTTTCTTTTGGAAAATTCTAAAAGAGAGCCGTTATTTATTGGGTTCTTTAATAATTGCTCAGGTAAATTAATATTAAATACCTTCCCCTATTTCCCATTCCGCATAAAATAGCAAATTGTTTTTTAGATAAACTCATTATGCGGGAGGGAGCAGGGGGAGAGAACCCCAATATTTAATATAGAACCATTTATTGTCTAAATGTAAATGAAAGGGATTAATGGTAGGATAACGGAGTTACCATAACAATTGCTAAAACGGCGTTTTAAAAGAATTTGCTGTTAATATTAGCACATTTGTGATAAAATAAAAAGTATTTGCTATGGAAGAGGAGATAAAGTGGAAAAGGGAAAAAGGAATTACGGTCTTTTTACGACAATAACAATGATTATCGGAATTTGTATAGGATCTGGAATATTTTTTAAAAGCGATAATATTCTTTCTGCAACTGGTGGAAATGTACTTTTAGGTGTAATCGTTTTTGTGCTTGGTGCTACAAGCATTATTTTCGGAGGATTATGTATAAGTGAACTTGCGGCGCGTACTGACTGTCCGGGTGGAATTATAACTTATATGGAAGAATTCGTAAATGAGAAGTTCGCCTGCGGTATGGGCTGGTTCCAGATATTTGTGTACTATCCAACAGTAATTGCGGTTGTTTCATGGGTTGTGGGTATATATATCTGCATTTTATTTGGCTTAGAAGGCAAATTTGAAATACAAATGCTTATAGGCTTTATTTATTTTACATTTATTTTCGTACTAAACTCGCTTTCTGCAAAACTCGGCGGAGGTTTTCAAAATTTTTCAACCGTAAGTAAAATGATACCGCTGATTTTGATTGCTGTATTGGGTTTGCTTTTTGGAAATCCAGTTGAAGGACTGAAAAACACTTCTGCAAGTACATTGGGTGGTGCAACTTGGCTTGCTGCAATTGGACCGGTTGCTTTTTCGTTTGACGGTTGGACCATATCCACATCTATTGCGGCGGAAATCAGAGATTCAAAGAAGAATCTTCCGCGTGCTCTGATTATTGCCCCTATCTTTGTTCTTTTAACTTATGTTGCGTATTTTATCGGTGTATCAAGTTTATTAGAACCTCAGAAAATAATAGAATTACAGGACGCACATGTTTATGTAGTTGCAGAAAGACTTTTTGGAAGTATCGGTGCGCAGATAATATTAATCTTTGTAATTATAGCGGTTATGGGAACTGTTAACGGCATTATATTGGGCTATATACGCCTTCCATACTCAATGGCTATAAGAGGGAATAAAATGTTTCCGTTATCGGAAAAACTGTCACAACATAACGATAAACGAGGAGTACCGGTAAACTCTGCAATCTTCTGCTATATTGTAACAATTATTTGGTACGCAATTCATTATGTTACGGTAAAATTCAACATACTTCCAAACTCGGATATTTCTGAAATATCTATTGTAATGAGTTGTATTTTTTATTTAATCTTGTATTATAAAGTGTTTACTCTCTACCGCAAGGGGGAAATACACAGTATATATAAGGGAGTAATTGTCCCAATCTTAGCGACGATAGGTTCAATGTTTATATTGTCGGGGGGACTACAAAACAAACTGTTCTTTATATATGCGGCGATATGTATTATGGTAGTTTTGATATCGTTTTTATATTATAACAGCCACAGCAAGAGCTCAAAAATTCAATAGTTAAGAAACAGGCGGCATTAAAGTTAATCATAATTATCTTAACAGCGATAAAACATCTATCAATCTGCTTATTTTTGCTGTTTAACCATGCTAATACACAAAAAAATTCTCTTGTCGCCGCTTGTCCGTAAGTGCGTATAAAAAAACCGGGAAAAACATTTTTGTTTTCCCGGTTTTGATTTATTATGTTTATAGAGTGGCCAAAACTTATACCAGTCCAAAAATCCTTGCAGTGCTTGCTACTAAAAAACAAATTAGCATACCTACAACGGTTGGAATCGCAAAGGAAATTGCTGTCCATTTAAGACTTTGAGTTTCTTTTTTTATTGTCAGGCAGGTTGTGGAACATGGCCAATGCATAAGAGAGAAAAGCATAGTACACACAGCGGTAAGCCAAGTCCACCCATTATTTACAAGAAGTGTTCTAAGCTGGGTTAAATCCTGAAGATCCACAATACTTCCCGTTGCCATATAAGCCATTATAATAATAGGGACTACGATTTCGTTAGCGGGAAATCCAAGAATAAAAGCTATTAGTATGACACCGTCAAGCCCCAAAAGCTTAGCGAATGGGTCTAAAAACTGGGAACAGTGTAACAGTAAACTTATTCCTCCGACTTTTACATTAGCCATAATCCATATGATAAGACCGGCGGGGGCAGCAACCACAGCGGCTCTGCCCAATACAAATAATGTACGGTCAAATATAGAGCGTACGATAACTTTTCCTATTTGAGGTTTTCTGTAAGGTGGAAGCTCAAGGGTAAATGACGATGGAACTCCTTTTAATATTGTTACTGAGAGTAATGTAGAAATCAGAAATGTCATTATAATTCCCAACACAATTACCCCTGTTAATATAAGGGTCGAAATAAATGACTGAAAAGGTAAAGCTACACTGCTTGCAAAAAACATTGTAATAATAGCAATAAGTGTGGGAAATCTTCCATTGCAGGGAACAAAATTATTTGTAATAGTTGCTATAAGACGCTCACGCGGAGAATCTATAATACGACACCCCACTATACCCGCCGCATTACAGCCAAATCCCATGCACATGGTAAGTGCCTGTTTACCGCAGGCATTTGCTTTCTTAAAATGCCTGTCAAGATTAAATGCTATTCTCGGTAAATAGCCGACATCTTCAAGAAGTGTAAAAAGAGGAAAGAATATAGCCATAGGGGGGAGCATTACCGATACTACCCATGCAAGCACACGATAAACTCCCATTACAACCATATCGGTAATCCAATTGGGAATATGAAGGCTTTTAAAAAATTCGAGTAATACATCTTGAAATTTAAACAGCACATTTGCAATTATTTCTGAAGGATAATTTGCTCCTGTTATAGTAAGATAAAAAATAAAAATAAGCAGAAGTATCATGATTGGGTAGCCGCTCCATTTACTTGTTAGGATACGGTCTATTTTTCTGTCACGCGAATTATACTTTTCCGATTCAAATGATACTGCGTCAGCGCAGATACCCTCAGCAGTAATAACAAGGCAGGATGCTATTTTATCATTTAGAGTGTCTTCATTTATTCCGCATTCTTTAAGATGTGCCCTTGCTTCAAAAATCTTTTTCGCTATCGCTTCATCTTTTGTAATATCAAATCCCAAGTACTTTTTAATGCTGCTCATAAGACTGTCATCACTGTCAATCAGTTTAAGCGATACCCATCGGGAACTTAATTTATCTCCTAATTTTTCTTTTACTGCCGGTTCCAGTATTGCAATAGCTTCCTCTATCGGAGATATATATTTTATTTTAATTGGGTTTATAAAAGTTTCGTTATTAAGTTCCTCAACGGCTTGCATTAATTCCCCAAGCCCTTTTCCACTTCTTGCACTAATGCCTACAACAGGTACGCCCAAATCTTTTTGAAGACTTCCGAAATCTATATAAATATGTTTCTTTTTTGCTTCGTCCATTAAGTTTACGCAGACGATGACATGGTCGGAAATTTCTATAGTCTGCAAGACAAGGTTCATATTTCTTTCAAGGCAAGTGGCATCACACACTACAATAATAGCGTCAGGATTGCCGAAGCATATAAAATCCCGCGCAACTTCTTCTTCAGCTGAATGTGCCATTAGAGAGTATGTACCGGGGATATCAACCATAATATAATTTGTTTTATTAAAAGTACATTTTCCCTGCGCACTTGTTACTGTTTTGCCGGGCCAGTTTCCTGTGTGTTGATTCATACCGGTCAATGCATTAAATACCGTACTTTTTCCTACATTGGGGTTTCCCGCCAAGGCTATTACTTTATCATTTGGGGTTTCTTTTTCAATATCCAAACTGCCTTCAATTAGTTTAATACCCGTTGATTTTGCAGTTAAACCCACTCGTATCATCCTTTCAGAAGAAATGTATTAAAATAAAAGCAATTCTGCAAGTGCAAAGCTGTTTATTTTGTAATTGCAGAATTGCGTTCTGTCTGTTAATTTTCGCTCATTACCACGTTGCAGCTATCTTCGCTTCTGAGTGCAATAACAGCCCCCCGGATTAAAAAAGCAATAGGGTCGCCTGAGGGACTCTTTTGCAGACATTCTACCCTTGTACCCTCAATAAGACCTATATCCTGAAGACGTCTTCTCATGCTTCCTGTAGAACGAAGCTTTTTTACAGTAGCGGTTTCACCTTCTTTTAAATTGCTCAAGGAAAATATTTCATTCATTCCTAAACCTCCTTCCTTTGAAAAGAGAAAATCATATTTTTTCCCTTACACCATAATATTTAAAAAATTGTTTTTTGTACCAAATAATTATAGTTTAATAAAATGAAAGAGGATAAAGCAGCTTTTAAACTTGTATTTTTTGACGAATATTCTACCCTGTTATATAGTTAATAAGATTAAATACAAAAAGGACAGGAATTAAAAATTCCTGTCCTTTAAAGTATAATGCTGAATTTTAAATTTCGTAATCTACGCATTCTCTGCCGCAGGTAAGTTTGTGAACAACTTCTTTTATCGCTAAATGTGCTGGGTGTGTCTGATATTTTTCCTGTGCTTCTTTTGTATCAAATTCACAGAAAAGAACGATATCGAGTTTTCCTCCGTTATAGTTTTTACCTACTTCAATAGCCTTTAAGCCGTCAACGACACCTAAAAGTGATTTAAACCTTTTTTGAAGGTCTACAGTAATCTTTTCAGCGTCTTTTTTTGCTTCTTCATTAAGTGTCCACATTACAATATGCTTAACCATTTAAATTCCTCCTATTTAAACGAAAATAAATTCAGACCAGTAATTTCGTCGTTTTTACGCTCGACAGTACCGTCCAAAATGGTAACAAACATTTCACAAGTCCCGCTTACCCTCGCCTCATTTAAGTGACCACCAACAACTTTTCCGTCAGCATCTGCAAAATTTGCATGGAAGTGAAGATAGGTTTCACCGCCTTTTGTAGTAACATTACCTGTAAGAGAAGTCATTTCCATTTCTTTTTCAAAAGTGTTTTTTAAATATTTCTTTTCGCTGACGCGGTAAAGTCCAACAACGGCATGGTCGACTGCACCTAAGGCGGTAATGCTTGCAAGACGGATATTTTCTTTTGAACATAGTTCTTTTACACAGTTTATAATTTCTTCTCCGCGGTCAATTCTGATTACTGCGGTATTTCCGAAAATTTTGTAAACCATTTTTATTTCTCCGTTTCGTTTTCTTTTATTATAAGCTTATCGCCGGAATAATCAACTGTCAATTTTGTTCTTGGTTTTAAATCTCTTAATATAATCGTTTTAGCAATTAATGTTTCAACTTTACTTTGAATAAATCTTTTTAGTGGTCTTGCTCCATATACCGGGTCGTAACCACTGTCTGCAACATAATTCTTTGCGTCCGGTGTGAGCTTTACGAAAAGTTGTTTTTCATCAAGCCGTTTTTGTAAATCTGCAATAAGCAAGTCAACAATTTTACCGATTTCTGCACGTGTAAGTGGTTTGTAGAATACAATTTCGTCTAAACGGTTTAAAAATTCAGGACGGAACTGCTGTCTAAGCATAGCATGAACCTGCTTTTTCGCTTCTTCACTTATTTGACCGTCCGGCTGAATGCCATCAAGAATAGCACTTGAACCCAAGTTAGACGTAAGTATAATAATGGTATTTTTAAAGTCAACCGTTCTTCCTTGCGAATCTGTAATACGTCCGTCGTCAAGTACCTGGAGTAAGATATTGAATACGTCGGGGTGTGCTTTTTCAACTTCATCAAATAATACAACCGAATAAGGATGTCTGCGGACAGCTTCGGTAAGCTGGCCGCCTTCCTCGTAACCGACGTAACCCGGAGGCGCTCCGATTAAACGTGATACGGAGTATTTTTCCATATATTCAGTCATGTCAATACGAATCATATTTCTCGCGTCATCAAACAATGTTTCCGCCAAAGCTTTTGCAAGCTCTGTTTTACCTACACCGGTAGGACCGAGGAACATGAATGAACCGATTGGCCTGTTTGGATCCTGTATCCCCGCACGCGAGCGCAGAATAGCCTCGGAAACTTTTTGAACCGCTTCGTCTTGACCGATAACACGCTGATGGAGTGTGTCGTCAAGATGTAAAAGTTTTTCACGTTCGCCTTCCATGAGTTTCGAAACGGGAATACCCGTCCAGCGTCCTATAATTTTTGCTATTTCTTCATCAGTTACTCTGTCGCGCAGTAAAGAGTCGGATGATTGAGCTTTTTCTGCGACTTTTTCCTCTTCTTCAAGCTGCTTTGTAAGTTCGGGGAGTTTGCCGTATTTATATTCCGCCGCTTTGTTTAGGTCATAATTTTGCTGAGCCTTTTCAATTTCGGCATTGACATTTTCTATTTCTTTGCGAAGTTTTTGAACTTTTGAAATTGCCTGCTTTTCGTTTTCCCATTTTGCCTTCATTTCTTTAAACTGTTCACGCTGGTCGGCAAGTTCCTTTTGTATTTCCTTTAAATGCTCCTGAGAAATCGAATCCGTTTCTTTTTTAAGCGCCGCTTCTTCAATTTCATTCTGCATTATTTTACGGGAAATTTCGTCGAGTTCAGTAGGCATAGAATCAATTTCAGTTCTTATCATTGCACAAGCTTCATCTATAAGGTCAATTGCCTTATCAGGCAGGAATCTTTCCGAAATATATCTGTCCGAAAGTACGGCGGCGGCAATAAGCGCCTGATCCTGAATTTTAACTCCGTGGAAAACTTCGTATCTCTTCTTTAATCCTCTGAGAATTGAAATAGTATCGGCAACACTTGGTTCTTCAACCATTACAGGCTGAAAACGCCTTTCGAGAGCGGCATCTTTTTCGATATACTGATGATATTCGTTTAGAGTAGTTGCTCCTATGCAGTGTAGTTCACCTCTGGCAAGCATTGGTTTTAAAATGTTTCCCGCGTCCATGGAACCTTCGGTTTTCCCTGCACCAACAATAGTGTGAAGCTCATCTATAAAGAGTATAATTCTGCCATCGCTTTTCTTGACTTCATTTAAAACGGCTTTAAGTCGTTCTTCAAATTCTCCGCGGAACTTTGCTCCGGCAATCAATGAACCCATATCAAGCGAAAAAAGCTTGCGTTCTTTAAGATTGTTTGGAACGTCACCGCGCACAATTCTGAGTGCGAGGCCTTCTGCAATGGCTGTTTTACCTACACCAGGTTCACCGATTAATACAGGGTTGTTTTTTGTTTTTCTTGAAAGTATTCTGATTACATTTCTTATTTCTGAATCCCTGCCGATGACGGGGTCAAGTTTGTGGTTTTTAGCAAGTTCAACTAAATCCTGTCCATATTTTGAAAGGGCATCGTATGTTTCTTCCGGACTGTCGCTTGTTACCCTTGTGTTACCTCGGACTGAAGACAGTACGGAAAGAAATTTATTACGGTCTATTCCAAAAGTATCGAATACTTTTTTCATTGAATAATTTGGCTTATTTAAAATTGCAAGCATGATGTGTTCTACCGAAACGTATTCGTCTTTCATGCGTTCCGCTTCACGTTCAGAATCAACCAGAACAGAGTCAACTTCCTGCGAAACATATATTTTTCCGGGTTCTCGTCCCGGTCCGGTCACACTTGGTATTTTAGCCGTTTCTTGCTTTACACTGCTTAGTACTGCTTGTGGTTCAATGCCCATTTTTTTAAGAAGCTGGGGAATAAGTCCGTTATCCTGCAGTAAAAGTGCTTCACAAAGATGTTCTTCTTCAATTTGCATATTGCTGTTTTGAAGCGCAATATTTTGTGCCTGTTGTATTGCCTCCAAAGATTTTTGTGTAAACTTTTGAGCGTTCATATATTTTACCTCCTAACTTAAAATAAAAGATTTATATAATTACATTATTTTTTAAATAATCACAATATTTATTCTCAATGAAATAGGCAGCTTCATTTAAATTGTCAAGTTTTGAAAAATACAGCTTTAAACATGAATCTATGAAATAAATATAGTTTGAAATTGCAGAAGCTATGATATCGTTTGTCTGCTCATTTTCATTTTGCGGAAGTATAAACTGCCGTAAATATTTCCCGGGTTCAACCGAACAGAAAACATTTCCGTCGGGGAAAAGCGAACCGATATATTTATTTTCAAGAGTGCTCCAAAATTCAAAAAAGCTTGTTAAAATGTCTATTAAGGTACTGTTTTGTGTTCTCATAGTTACTCTTAGTTCACCCATAGCAGGTTCGCACAAGCGGTAAAGCTCAAGCATATAACGGATAGTGGGCTTGTACCGATAACGTAAAGCACTGCGAATGGATATCATGGTGCTGCTGGGCTGAAACTGAATTTGGAAACAGTCTATATTGCACATAGATTGTTCTACATTTTCAAAGATTTCCCTCATACGCATTTCAGGAGTGTTAAAGCAGAAGTACTTAGCTAATATTTGATTTATAAGGTTACTGCGGCTTGTGTTCTTTTCATAAGCCAATTTATCTACTGCCTCAACAATTTCATCTATAAGAACTAAACTATAAACGCTTCTACCCATTTGTATCATCTCTTTTCTGAGTAATATTATAGCACAATTTAATAATTTGTAAATAGAGTTATATAATTACACTTACAAATTTTCGAAGTATATTAAATTTTGGTATATTATTGGAATAAAAATAGCCAACATATAGGGTATAATACTCAAAAATAAAGTAACTAAATAATGCTTTATAATTCATTATATTTGATAGGTGGTGTATGATTGAAACAACAACCAAGAAAAAAGAAATTTGATAATAAAATAGTGGCTGTTATTTCTATCACTTTAGTATTTATAAGTACATTGATAAACTTCATATTAAAAAACGGTTTGCAGAAAAGCGGCTTAGTGAATCGATTTTCCGGTACAATTTTTAATCAAGTTAGAACTTTACTTATTTTAGGAGCGGTTATATACTGCTTTTTAGTAATATATATTCTTCAAAGCGAAAGAGAAAAAGAAAAGGAACTTGAAAATATAGCATTTTATGACATTGTTACGGGAATTTCAAATTCACTCAAATTTGAGAAAGATGCTAAAGAAATTTTAAAGAAAAATACAACAGCAAAATATGCAATAATAGTATTGGATATTGATAAATTTGCAATTATTAACGATGTATGCGGTTATAAAGCGGGTGACAAATTACTGTGTGACATTGCTCACACGCTAAAGGATATAATACAAGATAAAGGAATATTTGCCAGAGAAACGGCGGACTCTTTCGTCGTTATGATACAATGGAAAAAAGAAAATGATATAATCAATTTTATCAATGAGTTTATAAATTATACGCATAATATAAATTGCAGCAGTATATTAGAAAAACCGTCATTCTCATTTGGAATCTATAAAGTTGAAGACAGAACAATGAATGTCAGAAGAATGATAGACGGAGCAAATCTTGCACTTGAAACGGCAAAAGAAAAATGCGTAAATAATTATACGTTCTTTAATCAAAAAATTAGGGATAAAATATTGTGGAATAAAGAAATAGAGGATGAAATGATAAATGCGATAAACCAAAATGAGTTTTTGGTTTATCTTCAGCCGAAATACAGGCTTTCAGACAATACAATTTCAAGTGCGGAAGCATTGGTTCGTTGGAAAAGCCATAAATTAGGTATGCTTTTTCCGGATGAGTTTATACCTATTTTTGAAAAAGACTGTTTTATTGTTGAACTGGACTTTTATGTTTTGGAACATGTCTGTAAACAGCTTAGAATTTGGATAGATAAGGGATTAAAACCGGTACCGGTTGCAGTGAATATGTCGAGAAAACATTTGGGACGGAAAAATTTCGTTAAAAACATATACGAAATAATAAAAAAATATAACATATCTCCAAGTTTAATCGAACTGGAAATTACTGAAACGGCAGTCTATAATAATATGAAAGTTCTTAGTGATTTTGTTGATGAATTTCACAAACTTGGTTTTAAGCTGTCTATGGACGATTTTGGCTCAGGATATTCTTCACTTAATACATTAAAATGTTTGGACATAAACATACTTAAATTAGACCGTGAGTTTTTTATGTCCTCATCTTTAAAAGAGCAAAAACGTTCAGAAATAGTTATTAAAAATATTATTTCTATGGCAAAAGAACTTAATGTTACTACTGTTGCAGAAGGTGTGGAAATTAAACAGCAGGTCGACTATTTAAAGAAAATAGGATGTGACACAGTACAGGGATATTATTTTGCAAAGCCTATGACAATAGACAATTTTGAAAAATTAGCATATAGCATATAATTAAAATAATAAAAAAGTATCAGCTGCATTAAATTTTGCAGCTGATACTTTTTTATGGTTATCTATTTTAGCTTAGTCACGAAAACCTTTTCCTATTATCTCACTCGTATTGGAAATTAAAATGAAAGCGCCGGGCTCCACACGCTTTATAAACCGCCTTAACTGAACAGCTTGTGAGCGGCGCATTGCGGTAAAGATAATATATTTATGGTTGTGCGAAAAAGCTCCCTGTGCATCACATACTGTTGCACTGCGATGTAATTTATTTACAATATAATCACATATGACTTGAGGCTCAGAACAGACCACATTGAAATATTTTGCAAGATTAATACTTTCAATTGCGTTGTCAATTGCCAAAGACTTTGCCATAAGACCAATAAATGAAAACAGAGCTGTTTTTATATCAAAAACTAAAAATGCTGAAAGTGTAATCAGTATATCGGATAAAAACAACGCGTGTCCTATATCAAAACTGGTGTACTTTTTAAGTATCATGGCAAGTATATCCGTACCACCGCTGGAAGCATCTATATTAAAAAGCAGTGCCGAACCGAAAGCCGGCAGGGATACAGCAAAAATCAATTCAAGCAGAGGCTCATCGGTAAGTGGAGCTTTTAAAGGTAAATAGTGTTCAAGCGCAGAAATACATACTGACAAAAGCATACATGCGTAAATTGTTTTGACTGCAAATTTTTTCCCCAATACCAGAAAGCCTATAATAAGCAGCAGAATGTTTATTATCAGGTTGGCCGTACCCGGAGATATAGGAGATATATGGCCTATTATGACTGAAAGACCGGTTACACCCCCGAATGTGAAATTGTTTGGAAATTTAAAAAAATAGATGCCGAAAACAATTATTAAGGTACTGATGGTTATGATTGAATATTCTTTTACGATTTCTTTTCCTCTCATTAATAATGACCTTCTTATTTTGTTGTTTGATTAATTAGTGATTCGTACCTATGTATTATAACAAAATTTAAAAATAATACAAATTATAAATTAAATATAATAAAATTTTATTAATTGTGTAAAAAATTATAAAAGGCCTTTACAAAATACATTCATTGTGCTACTATATAGACACAGCAAAACAATAACAGTTATTATTATTAATATTAAAAATTTATTTTCTTTACAAAATCTTATCCGTATGTAATAATAAGAACAATTATTATTATCTTAGATATGGAGAATGGACAATATGAAAAAGAAACAGAACTATAGCAGAAAGAGGGAAGCAATTTTAAACGCAATCTGCTCGACTACAAGTCACCCTACAGCAGAATGGGTTTATCAAAAGTTAAAACCGGAGTATCCGGACCTCAGCTTGGGAACTGTATACCGAAATATATCTCAGTTTAAAAACGATGGAACAATAATGAGTGTCGGAACAGTGAATGGGCAGGAGAGGTTTGACGGCAACACAAAACCACATACTCATTTCGTATGTTCATGCTGTGGCTCGGTTTTAGATATCCCCGGTAAATATATAGAAGATGGGGTAAGCGAAAAAGTTTCGGGAAAATACAATATCCGTGTTGAAACATATGAAGTTATGTTCCACGGTATTTGTTCAAAATGTTTACAAAGACAAGAGTCTTTATAATAAATAAATTATTTTTTGGAGGTATATAATATGAAAAAATTTGTATGTTCAGTTTGTGGTTATGTTTATGAAGGTGAAGAAGCTCCGGCTGTCTGCCCACAGTGCAAGGCACCTAAGGAAAAATTTGTTGAACAAAAAGAAGATGCGCCTTTTGCATGTGAGCATGTTATTGGTGTTGCAAAGGGAATAGATAAAGAAGTTTACGATGGTTTAGTTGCAAATTTCAACGGCGAATGCTGTGAAGTCGGTATGTACATTGCAATGGCTCGTCAGGCAGACAGGGAAGGATACCCTGAAGTTGCCGCCGCATTTAAAAAGTATGCTCTTGAAGAGGCTGACCATGCTTCTCGTTTTGCTGAACTTCTCGGTGAAGTTGTTACAAACAGCACTAAGAAAAACCTTGAAATGCGTGTAGAAGCGGAAGCCGGTGCATGTGCAGGTAAATTTGATATTGCAAAACGTGCTAAGACACTTAATTATGATGCTATTCACGACACAGTACATGAAATGGCTAAAGATGAAGCACGCCATGGCGCAGGTTTCAAAGGATTACTTAAAAGATATTTCGAATAATTGTTGATTCAACCAAAACCGGTACAGACTCAGATTAAGTCTGTACCGGTTTTTTGTTTGGTTTAAAGAATGTTTAAAAAAGTTTAACTATTTGTTGTTAGACGATTTTATAATCTTGTGTTATTATTATAAATATTGTGAGAAAACTAAGAAACATAATAAACTATATAACCAGAAGAGTGAATTATAATAATACATAATGCAAGGAGAATAAAATGGATCAAATAGTTCAAAGTTTGGTGGGAATATTCAGCACTTCCGCTTCCAAAGAATTAATTATATTTATAATATCTATGTTGCCTGTTTTGGAACTAAGGGGAGGAATTTTAGCAGCGGGGATGCTGAACGTAGATATGGTTCGTGCATTTTTTATCTGTTTAGTAGGAACTTTAGCCCCTATTCCTGTTATTCTCCTTTTTATACGTCAGATTTTTGACTGGTTAAAAAATACCAGATTTTTAAAATTAGTACGCAGATTAGAAGAAAAAGCAAAGAAGAAAAGTAAATCCGTTGAAAAATACAAAACTTTTGGTCTTCTCATTTTCGTAGCAATTCCGCTCCCGGGAACGGGTGCATGGACGGGTGCGATGATTGCGGCACTCCTTGGTATGAGATTTAAAAGCGCTATGATATCCATTGCCGCCGGAACATTAACAGCAGATGTAATTATGTGTATTATTTCGTACGGTATTTTGGGATTTCTTTGGTGATACTGCGTGGAGGAAAAAATGGCTTTAAAATATGATATTGCTGTTATAGGCGGCGGTGCATCAGGTATAATTGCAGCTATAGCGGCGGCACAGGAATTAAAAAACAATAAAGTTAATTCAAAAATTGTTATTCTTGAAAAAAATAACCGAATAGGGAAAAAAATACTTGCCACAGGTAACGGTCGGTGCAATCTTTCGAATATGAATGTAGATGTTAATCATTATCACGGTGATACAAAATTCTTATATTCATTTTTGAGTGAATATTCGCCTAAAAGCATTATTGACTTTTTTTGGAAGATGGGACTGCCTTGCATAGAACAGGACGAAGGACGAGTGTATCCAAACAATTTTCAGGCGGCATCAGTTTTGGATGTTCTAAGATATCAGCTTGAAAATTATAATATTGAGACTATTTTAGATTTTAAAGCAGAAAAAATAGAAAAAACAAATAGCGGATATATCATACATTCAAATGAAGATTCAGTAATAGCAAAGAACGTAATATGTTCTTTCGGCGGAATGGCTTACCCTCAGCTTGGCTCTGACGGAAGCGGATTTGAAATGCTGAAAAAATTAGGTCACAGTGTAACTCCGATGTTTCCTGCTTTGGTACAAGTTACAACAGACCCCAAACGTGCGAAGCCGCTAAAAGGAGCAAGAAACGCGGCAGAAGCCGTTTTACTTTTAAATGGAAAACCGGTAAAAAAAGTGAAGGGTGAAGTACAATTTACGGATAAAGGCTTATCAGGAATTTGTATTTTTGAACTGTCACGTTTTATTAATGAACTTCAAAATAAAAACAATATTGAAATATCGTTGGACTTGCTTCCTGATTACTCGTTAAAACAGGTCTTTTCTATGTTAAGGCATACGAAAAAAGTTTTAGATAATCTTTCGACAAATGAAATATTAAACGGATATATAAATAAATTAGCTGCAAAAGAAGTAGTGCATAATGCATTAAAAAACTGCCCGAAATTTGTAAATCAATTAAGCGGCAAACAACTTGAAACGATTGGCGAAACTGTAAAGGACTTCCGCTTCAATGTTACCGGAACTTTAGGTTTCAGGGATGCCCAAATTACTGCAGGCGGTGTATCGCTTAAAGAAGTCGACGATAATATGCAGTCAAAATTCTGTAGTGGACTATACCTAACAGGAGAACTCTTAAATATTGACGGAGACTGCGGAGGGTACAACCTTCATTGGGCTTGGAGTACGGGTATTAAAGCAGGATTCTCGGCGGCACATTCATTAATAAATAAAAAAAGGTGAAATAATGTATCGAATATCGGAAATACGACTGAAACTCGACGGAACATATGAAGAATTAAAAAAGCAGGCGGCGCTAAAGCTTAAAGTAAACGTAGATGATATAATTTCTTTGAAGCTTTACAAAAAATCAGTAGACGCCCGTAAAAAGGATAATGTCCATTTTATATGTACGGTTGACGTTGAATGTAATAAAAAGATAATAAAATAATTGAAAAAGAACCTTACTGTTATGAGCTTCCGGTCGGGAAACCGAAACCCCTTCGTCCTGTTGTGGTGGGGTTTGGACCTGCGGGACTATTTTGTGCTTTAATTCTTGCACAAGCAGGTATGCGGCCTATCGTACTTGAACGGGGAAGTTCGGTGGAAAAACGTAAATTAGAAGTTGAACATTTTTGGAAAACAGGAAAACTTAATACAGACTGTAATGTTCAGTTCGGTGAAGGCGGAGCCGGAACTTTTTCAGATGGTAAGCT
>DHNU01000031.1:0-2196 GCA_002407645.1 Ruminococcaceae bacterium UBA5408 | reverse complement strand
GCAGGCGCACCAAATGAAATATTATATATGGCTAAACCTCATATCGGAACTGATAGGCTTCCGCAGGCAGTAAAAAATATTCGAGAGCAGATTATTTCGCTTGGGGGAGAAGTCCATTTTGAAACCGCATTAAAAGATATTAAAATAAAAGACAATAAGGTAATTGGAATTTCAGTAAAACCCCAAAACGGCTGTGAATATGATATTGAAACAGACAGTTTGGTTCTTGCAGTCGGGCACAGTGCGCGTGATACTTTCGAGATGATTTATTCGTTGGGAATACAAATGACTCAAAAACCGTTTTCCGTAGGAGCGCGAATTGAACATCCTCAAAAATCAATCGATGTTTCACAGTACGGTAAATTTGCAGGCAACCCAAATCTCGGCGCGGCGGATTATAAACTTGCTGTACATTTAAAAAACGGCAGGGGTGTTTATACATTTTGTATGTGTCCAGGCGGGAATGTTGTAGCGGCAGCAAGTGAAGACGACAGCCTTGTTACAAACGGAATGAGCAATTTTGCACGCGATGGTGTTAATGCAAATTCTGCTTTACTTGTCGGAGTAGATACAAATGATTTTGGAAGCGAACATCCGCTTGCAGGAGTAGAATTCCAACGCAAACTGGAAAAGGCCGCATTTAGACTTGGCGGTGAAAATTATTTTGCCCCTGTGCAGAGAGTTGAGGATTTTTTAAATTCGCGTAAGTCAAAAAATATTGGAAGTGTAAAACCAACATACAGCCCGGGAATCACGCCGTGCAATTTAGACGATTGTCTTCCAAAATGCATTACAGACTCTATGCGCGAAGGTATTGTTTTAATGGACAGAAAACTAAAAGGATTTTCGTATCCGGACGCAATTCTAACCGCGGTAGAAAGCCGAAGTTCATCACCGGTCAGAATAATGAGAGATGACAGTATGCAATCAGTTTCGGTACAGGGACTTTATCCTTGCGGTGAAGGCGCAGGATATGCGGGAGGAATTATTTCTGCCGCAGTTGACGGTGTTAAATGTGCTGAAAAAATAATAACAACATAAAATCATATAAATGAGGGAGATGCTTTTATGCGAAATCATTGTAAGCGTATCAGTAGTTTTTTATTAGGAACTGCCTTGATTTGTAATCTGATTACTATACCGGCTTCTGCGGCGGGTACAGTTAATGATATTCATTCAGATACTACTGGTAGGGCATTGTTTTCTGTCGGTGAACAATATAGTTTTCTCATTACACCTAAAAATCCAAATGCAAAAATTAGCTATACTGTGGGGAATGGAGAAGTATTACAAACTTTCACGGCAAAAAGACCTGTTAAGAATAAAAACGGGACTAAAACTTATACATTTGGCTTTAATTGTGTAAAGAAAGGAGAAACTGGAATTTACATTACGGAAAACGGCAAAATAACGAGGATTTTTTCAGCTTATGTGGGTGATACTGTTCAGCAAATTATAAATAAAATGGAACATTCTAACTACACTGTAGTTTTAAGCGGTGAAGAAATTCAGCTTTTGCTGGAAAAGGGAGGAATACAGGGTAAACAGGCTTTTGAGCGCCTTATGAAGAACGCAAAACCAGTACCTGACGAAGCCACACCATACAAAACAGATGATTAAAAGGAGAAGATGACAGCGGGGTAGAGAAAAAAACGACTTTAAACAATCTTGGAAATATCGCAAATGTTACCGGCGGAACGGTCGTTGTCAGCGAACCTTACACAGGCCTATACGGCCTGTTTTTTATTTTCTTCAATGTATTTACCTATAGTAAAGATTGGCAGAAGATATGTACCGTCACAATACACATTTAAGTTTAATCCTGTAAAATTAACCCACGGAACATCTGAAATTTGTACAATATTATCCGGTTAGTTGTTCTTACCCAAAATACCGTTAACATCTTTGTATTTTTCAATATCAGAAAGATAGTTTTTGTAAAATATCGAAAAGCTATTATCATATTCGGTCCAAAGGTTCGAAAAAGTTTCTGTCTTATTATGAAAAACGGTATAACTTGGATTTACTTCGCTGAAATAACCGAGTTTCCGTCTTTATCGGACGACATACGAAATTCATTGTGCTTATTAACAATAGTTATTATCATATAAATCAAAGCAGGATGAAGCTTTAAATTATTTAATTTCAGCCGAGTTAACAGTTCGGTAATATTAATATTTACTGTGTTGCTGTAGG
>DHNU01000022.1:10608-11680 GCA_002407645.1 Ruminococcaceae bacterium UBA5408 | reverse complement strand
AAAGTTGAAAGCGGTACTATAAAAATTAATGGACAGGAAATTCAAAATACTACACCACGTAATACAATTGACCACAAAATTTCAACTATTCACGAAGACAGACAAAAACGTGGGCTTGTACTTCCGTTTACGGTTGCTGAAAATATGATAATCGAAAAACATCGTGATAAGCCATTCAGCCGCAACGGAATTCTTAATAGGAACGAAATATTTAAATTTACTAAAGATTTAATAAAACAATATGACATACGTCCCGACAACTGCGAAAATAACCCCGTTCGCGGACTTTCAGGCGGTAACCAGCAGAAATTGATTATTGCTCGTGAAGTATCGAATGAACCGAGCCTTCTTGTAGCTGTTCAGCCGACCAGAGGACTCGACGTAGGAGCTATTGAATATGTTCATAAAACTCTTATTGGGGAACGAGATAAAGGAAAAGCAATTCTTTTAATATCACTTGAACTTGACGAAGTTATGAACCTATCTGACACTATCGATGTAATTTATGGCGGACAAATAGTCGGCAGTTTTAAACAGGGCGAAGTGGATGAAAAAACTATAGGATTGTTAATGGCGGGAGGTAAGCAAAATGAAAACATTGGTTAAAGTACTTAAAAAGCCGATTACCTCAACATTTATAGCCATAATTTTTGGATTTTTGGTTTCAGCTTTTGTTCTTTCGCTTGCATCATATAATCCATGGGAAGCATTCGGTGCGCTTTTCAAGGGCATTTTCTCAAAACCTAAATATATTTCAAATGTAATTATTAAAGCAACACCAATTATTTTGACGGGTTTAAGTGTTGCATTTGCTTTTAAAACGGGACTGTTTAATATTGGTGCTGAGGGACAGTATATAGCAGGTACGGTTGTGGCTGTATGTGTGGGTGCTAAACTTAATTTGGCTCCGATACTCCAAATTCCGATTGTTGTTATGTCCGGCGTTATTGCAGGAGCACTTATCGGTGGGATAATTGGATTCTTAAAAGCAAAATTTGGTATTCATGAAGTTATAACAAGTATTATGTTTAATTGGATAGCTTTATATTTTTCAAATTACATTGTAAGTACA
>DHNU01000022.1:0-10368 GCA_002407645.1 Ruminococcaceae bacterium UBA5408 | reverse complement strand
CCTCATAAGGGGCTTTATGATGTGATGCTTAAAACAGATGTCAATTTCGGAATATTAATTGCTGTTATTTTGGCGGTACTTGTTTGGGTTCTTCTTTACCGTTCTACAAAAGGATATGAACTGCGTGCTGTTGGCTTTAACCGCGATGCTGCGGAGTTTGCGGGAATTAACGTAAACTTAAACATTACCCAGTCAATGATTATTGCGGGTGCTTTGTCAGGACTTGCAGGCGCACTCGTAATTACAGGTACATCTCCGCACAGAATATCACAGCTTGCGGCTTTTGAAAACAATGGGTTTAACGGCCTTTCTGTTGCATTAATAGCAGGTTCCTCTCCGGTTGGGTGCGTTTTTGCAGGACTGCTTTTCGGCGGACTTCTTTATGGAGGACAAAGTGTTCAGCAGGCTGTGGGTGCACCGTCTGAAATTATCAATATCATGATAGGAACTATTGTATTTTTTATAGCTTTGACAAAAGTTGTTCCCATACTTGCAGAAAAGCTTGAAAAGAGAGGTGTTAACCGTGCTAAATGATATATCTTTATTAATCGGAATTACACTTATGTATTCTACTCCTCTTGTTTTTGGTGCACTTGGTGGTGTTATATCAGAACGCTCCGGTGTTGTAAACATCGGAATAGAGGGAATGATGACGGTAGGTGCATTTACTGCGGCTTCAGTTAATTATTTTTCAGGAAATCCGTGGCTTGGATTTATTGCTGCGGGTGCAATGGGCGGTCTTGTTTCACTTCTCCATGCTTTAGCTTCGGTTTCTTTTAAAGCAGACCAAACAATTTCGGGTATTGCCATTAACTTAATCGGACCCGGTTTTGCGCTTTTCTTCTGCCGTCTGCTGTTTGATGATGCAACTATGACGCTACCGGCAAAAACACTTCCGAAAATTTTTGGCGATACTAATTTCAGCAGCAGTATAATGAAAAACTTAAATGTAGATATTACAGTAATACTTGGTCTTATTGCGGCAGTTGGAATGTGGTTTTTCCTTTATAAAACAAAATGGGGACTTAGAGTTAATGCTGTCGGTGAACATCCGGCGGCAGCGGATACGATGGGCATAAATGTAAGCCTTACTCGTTATCTGTGCGTTATCGTTTCCGGCATATTGTCAGGCTTTGGCGGAGCTTCCATGACACTTGCAATTATTTCACAATTTACTCCTACTGCAATAAGCGGTCAGGGATTTATAGCTTTGGCGGCACTTATTTTCGGTAAATGGACTCCTATGGGGGCATACGGTGCATGTATGCTTTTTGGATTTGCACAGGCACTCACAATAGTTTTGGGCGGCGGAAAATTTGCAATTCCTTCGCAAATACTCTCTATGCTTCCTTATGTTTTGACTATTGTAGTACTAATCCTCTTTGTCGGTCGTTCGGTAGCACCTAAAGCGGACGGTGTTCCGTATGAAAAAGGTGTAAGATAAAATTTATTCGGGAGTGAATAATTAATGGATATAAAAGATATATTATGCAAAGTTGACCATACACTTCTTACGCAGACTGCAACATGGAAAGAAATTAAACAGATTTGCGATGATGCCGTTAAATATCAAACGGCATCAGTATGCATACCTGCTTCATATGTTAAGCGTGCAAAAGATTATATGGGTGACAAAATGGCTGTTTGCACTGTTATTGGTTTTCCAAATGGATACTCGACAACAGCGGTTAAAGTTTTTGAAGCAAAAGATGCTATTGAAAACGGAGCAGACGAAATTGATATGGTTATTAATATCGGATATGTAAAAGACGGGCTTTATGATTTGGTACTTGACGAAATAAAAAAAGTTAAAGAAATATGCGGAAAACATATCTTAAAAGTAATCATTGAAACCTGTCTTCTTACTGATGATGAAAAAATTAAAATGTGTGATGTTGTAACCAAATCCGGTGCGGACTTTATAAAAACATCTACAGGATTTTCAACAGGCGGTGCAACATTTGACGACGTTAAGCTCTTTAGTGAACACGTTGGAAAAAATGTAAAAATTAAAGCCGCTGGCGGTATAAAATCAATTGATGATGCAGAAAAATTTGTATCGCTTGGAGCATCACGTCTTGGAACAAGCCGTATTGTAAAAATTATAAAAAATGAAGAAGCCGGCGGGTATTAAGGCTCTCGTGAATATATAAAAAACAGGGAGCGGTAAAAGCCGTTCCCTGTTTTTGTGACGGAAAGGGTGAAGGTTTTGGATAACATCGATTATAAAAATCTTGTTGAGCAAGCAATTGCCGCTCGTGAAATGGCGTATGCGCCGTATTCAAGTTTTAAAGTTGGCGCGGCATTAATGACAAAGAGCGGAAAAATCTTTAAAGGGTGTAATATTGAAAATGCAACTTATACTCCGACAAATTGTGCAGAGCGGACTGCTTTTTTTAAAGCAGTCAGTGAGGGTGAAAAAGAATTTGAGTGCATAGCTATTGTAGGCGGAAAAAGTGGTGAATCTATTCATGAACTTTGCCCACCGTGCGGAGTCTGCCGCCAAGTTATGATGGAGTTTTGCAATCCAAAAACTTTTAAAATCGTCCTTGCGAAAGATATTGATAATATTACAGTGTTTACACTGAACGATTTGCTTCCTTTCGGTTTTGGAAAGAGCAATTTAAAATAACTGCAGTTTAGTAATACTTTAATTTATTACAATGAGGTGACAACATGAGAATGTATGATATTATAGCTAAAAAACGCGACGGTGGAGAGCTTACAGATGAAGAAATAAAATACTTCATAAATGGATATGTAAAAGGGGAAATTCCCGATTATCAAGTATCGGCTTTACTTATGTCAATATTCTTTAGGGGTATGACTGACAGAGAAACAGCCGATTTGACAATGTGTATGGCTAATTCGGGTGAGACAGTGGATTTGTCGTCCATTGACGGAATAAAAGTTGATAAACACAGCACGGGCGGTGTGGGAGATAAAACAACACTTATAATTTCTCCGATTGTTGCGTCACTCGGTGTTCGAGTTGCAAAAATGAGCGGTCGTGGACTTGGTCATACGGGCGGTACAGTTGATAAAATGGAATCCATTCCCGGACTGAAAACTTCAATAGAACGTGAAAAGTTTTTTGATATTGTGCGAAAAGTCGGCGTCAGCGTTATCGGTCAATCAGGGAATTTGGTGCCGGCGGATAAAAAGCTCTATGCTCTTCGAGATGTAACTGCAACAGTAGAGAGTATTCCGCTTATAGCCTCAAGTATTATGAGCAAGAAAATTGCGGCGGGTTCGGACTGCATATTGTTAGATGTTAAAACAGGCAGCGGTGCTTTTATGAAAACGGTTGATGATTCCATACGTCTTGCCAAAGCAATGGTTGCAATCGGTGAACATGTTGGGAGAAAAACAATTGCTCTGATTACAGATATGGATCGTCCGCTCGGAAATGCAATTGGAAATTCTCTTGAAATTATGGAAGTCTGCCGTACTTTAAAAGGAAACGGGCCAGATGATTTAACGGAAATTTGTATAGAACTTGCGGCAAATATGCTGTTTTTGGCTGATAAAGGCAGCATTGAAGATTGTAAAAAACTTGTAAAAGAGCAGATAGAAAACGGACAGGCTTTTGAAAAGCTAATAGAAATGGTTGAGGCACAGGGCGGCGATACAAGTGTACTCGATGATAATTCCAAATTTGAAAAAGCCAAAGTTATTTACGAAGTCCCCGCAAAAGCGGAAGGATACCTTTACTCAATGAACACGGAAAGATGCGGGATAGCCTCAGTTGAACTGGGTGCCGGCAGAGAAAAAAAGGAAGACACTATTGATTACAGCTCTGGAATTGTACTTAAAAAGAAAATTGGGGATTATGTTAAACAAGGTGAAACAATAGCCGAGTTTTATTCATCAAACATAGATAAATGCAAACAGGCTGAAAAAGTCTTTGAAGACGCTGTTACAATAAAATCTGAAAAACCAAAAGAAATACCGATTATTCATGGCAGAGTTACCAAAGACTCCGTAAAAATATATTAAAAAGTCGGACAGGCTCGCCTGTCCGACTTTTTATATCTAATCCAAACCCTCAAACTGCATATTATAGTATTTGGCATAAATACCGTTTTTATTAATTAATTCTTTGTGAGTTCCTCGTTCTTGTATTCCGTCATCATCAATAACAATAATTTCATCAGCGTTTCGAATTGTACTTAGCCTATGTGCAATTACAATAGCTGTTCTGTTTTTTGCAAGTTTTTCGAGAGACTGCTGAATATGCCGTTCACTTTCATTGTCAAGTGCGCTTGTTGCTTCATCCAAAATCAAAATATTTGGATTTTTCAAAAATATTCTTGCAATCGAAATCCTTTGTTTCTGTCCTCCGGAAAGACGTACTCCGCGTTCACCGACATAAGTGTCATACCCGTCTTCAAGGCTTGCAATAAAATCGTGTATGTTAGCGTTTTTTGCAGCATCGACAATTTCATCATCTGTAGCATCGGGCTTTCCATACGCAATGTTTTCTTTTATACTTCCTGAAAACATATATACATCCTGCTGAACAATGCCGATAGCTTTCCTCAATGATTTAAGTTTTATATTTCTGACATCTATGCCGTCAATTGTAACACTTCCGCCGCTTACGTCGTAAAACCGAGGCAGGAGAGAACACAGTGTGGTTTTACCGCCGCCGGAAGGACCTACTATTGCAATTTTCTTTCCGGATTCAATTTTTATATTGATATGTTCAAGAACTTTGTTTGATGAATCATAACTGAACGATACATCTTTGTATTCAATATTACCTTTAACATTATCAACCTCAACAGCGTTTTTGCTGTCCACAATTTCAGGTTTTGTTTCAATAACTTCAACAAATCTTTTAAAACCTGAGAAACCTTTTTGGAACAGTTCTGTAAATTCTATCAATATATCTATAGGATTAATAATTATATTGATATATAAAGCATATACTGCCAAATCAGTTAAACTAAGGGAACCGTCTGCTATAAAAATTCCGCCGCTTATCAAAACGGATATAAATAAAAGTCCTTCAAAAAAAGAAGCTCCGGCACGGAAAGTTCCGAGTATTTTGTAACTGCTTTCTTTAGATTTTAAAAATCTTAAATTGCTGCGGGAAAACTTTTCATATTCCAAATGTTCATTGCCGAAACTCTTAACTACGTGAATTCCTGATAAGCTGTCCTGAACTTGAGAATTCACATAAGCTATTTCTTTTCTGTTATCCATAAATACGGCATGCATTTTCTTATTATTATAAATACTGAAAACAGCCATTATGACGGTAACAACGAGTAAAATAAGTGTCATAGGAACATTTATCATCATCATAAGCACAAAACTTCCGATGATTTTAATCAGTGAAATTACAATGTTTTCCGGTCCGTGATGTGCAAGTTCGCTTATATCGAATAAGTCGGACACAATTTTACTCATCATTTCCCCGGTATTGTTTCGGTCATAGTAGGAGAAGGAAAGTTTCTGCAAATGATAAAATAAATCTTCACGCATATCACTTTCCATTTTTGCGCCCATTACGTGCCCTCTGTTTGTAATATAATATTGGCACATTAGCCTTACAATAATTGCGCCCAAAAGTCCTACTGCAAGCCATGGAATACTTTGAAGTATGATATCAGGTGCTTTTGAAAACAGTCCAGAAGTTAAAAGCCTTAAAACTTGAGGGAAGGCAATGTCAATTGCCGAAACAATAAGTGCGCAGAACATATCGATATAAAAGATTTTTCTATACGGTTTATAATACTTTGTAAACTTTTTTAAGATGGACATTCTATACTTCCTAACTATAATATTTGCTGTGCTGATTAATATTTTACAGGTTCGCTGTAGTCAGCTCCAAAGGTTTCAACAGTTACCTCTTTCATCATTTGGTCATCAAACGGTTTGTCATTATAATCGCGTTTAGCCGAAACGATTTTGTCGGCAGTTTCCATTCCTTCAATGACTTTTCCGAAAGCTGCATATTGACCATCAAGGTGGGGAGCGTCTTTAACCATGATAAAGAACTGTGAACCTGCACTGTTAGGACTCATTGAGCGTGCCATGGATATGACCGCTCTTGAATGCTTTAAGTCGTTTTTAAAATTATTGGAGCTGAATTCGCCTTTAATGCTGTAACCCGGGCCGCCCATTCCTGTTCCGTCGGGGTCGCCTCCCTGTATCATAAATCCCGGTATTACGCGGTGAAAAATTGTATTATTATAAAAGCCTTTTTTAACAAGAGAAATAAAGTTGTTTACAGTATTCGGTGCAACCTCAGGGTAAAGTTCAATTTTTATTGAACCTTGGTTGGTAGTAACGGTAACGATTGGATTTTTCATAAATCTGCCTCCATAATCTAATGAAATATATTTTCTATTATACAGTTTCTCAAACTTTTGTTCAAGAGCAATTTGTTTTGGGAAAAATCAACAATATAATTTTATTTACAACTGCTTATATGATATAATAAATTTATAAATATTAGTACAGGGGGAAAAATTGTGAAGCTGATATCTTGGAATGTTAACGGATTAAGGGCTTGTTTAAATAAAGGATTTATGGACTATTTTAATAAAGTAGATGCGGATATATTTTGTGTTCAGGAAACAAAAATGCATCCTGAACAGGCAGAGATTGTACTTCCGGGATATAAACAATACTGGAATTCAGCCGAAAGGAAAGGATATTCCGGCACTGCAGTTTTTACCCGGATGGAACCTATAAATGTAAGTTACGATATTAATGACAGTGAACATATTGGTGAAGGCAGAAGCATAACACTTGAATATGAAGATTACTTTTTTGTAACGGTGTACACCCCAAATTCACAGCGTGGACTTGCAAGAATTGATTACAGAATGAGCTGGGAAAATGCTTTCAGAGAATACTTAAATCAGCTCGATAAGAAAAAACCTGTTATAGTCTGCGGTGATATGAACGTAGCTCACAATGAAATAGACCTAAAAAATCCTAAAAGTAATGTCGGAAATGCCGGCTTTTCTAATGAAGAACGAGAAAAAATGACTGAACTTCTTAATTCGGGATTTACAGACAGTTTTAGATTTTTGCACCCTGACGAAAAAGGCGCATACACTTGGTGGTCATATATGTTTAAAGCGCGTGAGAAAAACGCAGGCTGGCGTATTGACTATTTTCTTGTGTCAGACCGTATAAACAATAAAATAGAACAAAGCAATATTCACTCCGAAATTATGGGCAGCGACCATTGTCCAATTGAACTTATGATTTCGATATAAAATAAATAAGATAGGAGTAAAGATATGCAGCTAATATTTTATGGAGCGGACAAAGAAGTTACAGGAAGTTGTCATTGTTTAAGAGTAAACGGGAAAAAAATACTGATTGACTGCGGTCTTCAGCAGGGATATGACGAAGTCGATAATCACAGACTTCCATTTTATGCAACTCAAATTGATTATGTATTAGTAACTCATGCACATATTGACCACAGCGGCAGACTTCCGCTTTTAGTTAAAAACGGTTATGAAGGAAAAATATTTGCAACTGAAGCGACGTGCAGACTTCTTTCAATTATGCTCCGCGACAGTGCTCATATTCAGGAAATGGATGCAATTAATCAAAATCGAAAAGGAAAACGAGCAGGAAAAGAACTTCAAGAACCTATATATACAGTTGAGGATGCGCAAGAAACCGTAACTCGTCTTCAGCCTTCAGAATACGGAGAAGTAATAGAGCTGTGTGAGGGAGTTAAATTCAGATTTACAGACGCCGGTCATCTTTTGGGTTCATCTTCAATTGAAATGTGGCTTACAGAAAACGGCGTAACAAAAAAGATTGTCTTTTCCGGAGATATAGGAAATGACAACCAACCGATTATACGTAATCCACAGTATATAAACGAAGCTGATTTTATTGTAATGGAATCTACATACGGTGATAGGGAACACGAAAAAGCCGATGATTATGTTTCTGTTTTGGGCGATATTTTTAATAAAACATTTTCAGCCGGAGGCAATGTGGTTATTCCGAGTTTTGCAGTAGGAAGAACACAAGAACTTCTGTATTACATAAGAGAGATTAAAGAGCGTAATTTAGTTAAATGTAATCCCGACTTCCCTGTTTATGTCGACAGTCCTCTTGCGGCTGAGGCTACTAAAATTTACAGCGGAAATTTGGATGGTTATGCAGACGAGGAAACGGCTTCCGTTATTAAATCGGGGTTTGAACCTATAAAATTCACAAATCTAAACATTTGTGAAAGTGTAGAAGAGTCAAAAGCGCTTAATGAAGACAACGTACCTAAAGTCATAATATCTTCAAGCGGTATGTGTGAAGCAGGAAGAATAAGGCACCACCTAAAGCATAATTTATGGCGGCCTGAATGTGCAGTGGTTTTTGTCGGATATCAGGCGAACGGTACTCTCGGCAGAATTTTGCTTGACGGTGCGGAGAAAGTTAAAATGTTTGGAGAGGAAATTGCTGTTAAATCACATATTTATAACTTTAGATGGACTTTCGGCACATGCGGATTCTTCCGGACTTATAAAATGGATTCAAGCGTTTAAGTCAAACCCTCAGCGTGTATTTATAGTACACGGTGAAGCACAGGTTTGCGAAACATTCGGCGAGAAATTAAAAACCTTGGGCTACAATGTTATTATTCCGAACTATCAAGCAGCTTTTGATTTGGAAGAAAATCAAATGGCAGAAGAGGGAATCATAAAAGAAAGACGTCCGAAGTCGACAAGCGGAAAGAAATTTTCTGCACCGTTTGCAAGGCTTATGGAAGCAGGTCAAAGGTTACTGCGTATTATTAAAAAGAACGAAGGCGGAGCAAACAAAGACCTTGCGAAGTTTACAAATCAAATCAACTCACTGTGTGACAAGTGGAACAGATAAATAAAGGCGGTACTTATGAAAAAATCAATAACTATTTACGCATAGGGTTAATATTAAACAGTGTATTTTTATTTACAAACAGACTTGATGTTATTCCCGAATTTTTCAAAGGATTGTGTGCAGGCTTAGGAATTGCACTGATGTTTTTGGGTGATTTATCCGAAAAATACGATTTATCAAAGCTAAGAAACAATAAGAAAACTTTAATAAATCGGATTTTATTAAATAAATAATAATAAATAAAAGGGTCGGTAAAAAACCGGCCCTTAATTCATTTATTTTTAAGCAAGTCCCGTATTTCCATAAGAAGTATTTCCTCACGGCTTGGCTCAGGAGCAGGGGGAGGTGCTTCTTCCTTTTTCTTTTTCACTCGGTTAATGGCTTTAACCGCAAGAAAGATAGAAAGTGCTATAATAACGAAATCGAGTACCGTTTGCAAAAAGTTGCCGTAAGCTATTTTAATGGGAGTAGCTTCTAAAACGCTCGGTATTTCGAAAACAAGTTCGCTTAGATTTACTCTGCCTAATAGTAATGAAAGCAGTGGGGTTATTATATCTTTAACGAGTGATGACACAATTTTGGAAAATGCACCGCCGATTATTACGCCTACAGCCATGTCAACAACATTTCCGCGCATTGCAAATTCTTTAAACTCTTTTATAAATTCTTTCATTTTGGATTCTCCGTTTTTGTTTTTTCAACGAGTTTTTCTTTTGCTACAGCCAGCATAAGCTTTATTCTGTTTTCTTGATTTACACGTGTGGCACTTGGGTCATAGTCAATTGGAACAATATTTGCTCTGTCGTCTATTCTCTTTATTCTGTGTATCATGCCCTTTCCACAGATATGGTTTGGCAGGCATCCGAAAGGCTGTGTACAAACAATGTTTTCATAGCCCTCTTCTACAAGTTCAAGCATTTCGGCAGTTAAAAGCCAGCCTTCTCCCATTTTATCGCCATAACCAATGACACCTTTTACAAGATTTTTTGTATGTGCGTAATCTGTCGGAGGTAAAAATTTCGGTTCGGTTTTTACTGCATTAATAAGTATATCTTGCATTTTTAGAAGATAGTCCATCAATGCTTTAACAACAATAAATTTTAAGGAACTTCCGCCATAAAGTTTTATATCTTCAAGACGGTTGTCTACCTTAAAAAGTCCAAAGTTTAAGAGCCCCGGTACATTTATTTCACAGTCCTGTTCTTCCAAAAATTCCTCAAGGTGATTATTACCCAGTGCAGAATATTTGACAAATATTTCGCCTACTATGCCGACTTTAATCTTTGGCTTATTAGTTAATTGAATTTCAGCAAAGTCTTTTACTATCTTATTCAAGATTAGCCTTTGCTCTTTCAAAGAAAGCCCTTTACCATTATTGAACTGATTTGATAGGTCTTCAATCCACTTTTCAACTTTATGGTTGCTTTCACCTGCATTTACTTCATAAGCTTTTGTTTGATTGTTAAGAAGCATGAGCGCATCGCCGTAAACAAGTGCGGCGAT
>DHNU01000055.1:9848-13547 GCA_002407645.1 Ruminococcaceae bacterium UBA5408 | reverse complement strand
ATTTTATTTTCCGTAGAGCTTACGCTTGCATTTTGTTCTATTGTTGCTGTAATGCTTTCAACAGAACGTTTCAAAACGCATGTTACTACGGCGGTTAAAAGTGCACAGAAAGTTTTAACGGGCGAAGAATACAGAAATTTAATGGAATTCACCATGCCGGTTGCGGTAATCGGTGAAGAAGGCGATATAATTTGGGTAAATAATGCATTTGCCGATAAAGTCAGCGAAGAGCATGAATGCCGCGGAGAGAATATTCTTAAATTTGTGTATCCAAAAACAATAAGCCAAATTATTGCTGAAAGCGGTACGGACGTTACCGTAGGAAAAAGGCAATATACGGTTTTTGCTTCAAAAACCGAATACGGCAGTATTGTATATTTTGTAGATGACACATATTATAAAGAAATCAACTGCGAATATATTGAGCGGCGTTCTGTTATTATGCTTGCCCATTTTGATAACCGTGAAGAACTTGCCCGCGATTTCAGCGGCAGCGAAGATACCCGTATTGCATCCGAAGTTGAAAGCGCGTTAATTGATTGGGCACAGAAAATGGGCGGATTTTTAAAAAGACTAAGCAACGGACGCTATTTAATTCTTACAGACGAAATTCATATACGCGAAGCAATGGAAAAAAGATTTCAAATACTTGATACTGTAAGGTCTATTAAAGCAGGTGAACGTCTTAGTGCTACAGTATCAATCGGTGTGGGCAGGGGTGCAGAATCCCTGCCCGAAGCTGAAGAATGGGCACGAAAGGCGCTCGATATGGCTTTGGGACGCGGGGGAGATCAAGTAGCGGTTAAACAGAAGGATGATACATATGAGTTCTTCGGGGGTATTTCAAACGGAGTAGAAAAAAGGGATAAGGTTCGTACACGCGTAATTGCTGCAACTCTTTCAGATCATATAAAAAGCAGTGACAACGTTTTAATTATGGGACACCGATATTCTGATTTAGACAGTGTCGGTGCTTCTATCGGAATGTGGAGCGTTGTAACAAAAGCATTAAAAAAAACCGCTTTTGTTGTTGTTAATCAATCGCAAACTCTTGCATCACCGATGATTTCATCAATGCAGAGTGAAGAATATAAAAATATGTTTATTTCCTGTGCTGATGCCGAATCAATGGTAACACCAAAAACTCTGCTGATAATACTGGACACACATTCACAGGATTTTGTCGAGAGTGATGAGCTTTTAAATGCAGTTTCGAGAGTTGTAATAATTGACCATCATCGATTGATGGTCAAACATATTGAAAATGCCATAGTTTTTTATCATGAACCGTATGCAAGTTCTACTTCTGAAATGGTTGCCGAACTTGTACAATATATAGAAGACAATAGCCTCAATCAACCCGAAGCACAGGCCCTTATGGCCGGAATTATGCTGGATACTAAAAATTTTGTATTAAAAACAGGGGTTCGTACTTTTGAAGCGGCAGCATATCTAAGAAGCTGTGGTGCCGATACCGTTGAAGTAAAGCGTATGTTTTCCGATTCAATTGAAACATATAAAGCAAAATACGAGATTGTTTCACAGGCTGAAATATTTAACGGCTGTGCTATAGCTTTTACGGACAAAGAGTTTCCTAATGTTAGAATTTCGTCTGCACAGGCTGCCGATGAACTTTTATCAATTAAGGGTGTAAATGCATCTTTTGTAATATTTCCTACGGACAATGTTGTCAATATTTCTGCCCGCTCTTTAGGAGATATTAATGTACAGCTTATTATGGAAGTATTGGGCGGAGGAGGCCATCTTACAATGGCCGGTGCTCAACTTAAAGATTTAACAGTTGAACAGGCAAGACAAAAACTTATTGACATTATTAAAGACACAGTGGAAAAATTGTCTTAATGTGTTAATATATTATATATAATAAAAATAGGAGGAATACCAATGAAAGTAGTATTGCTTGAAGATATTAAAGGAAAAGGAAAAAAAGGTGAACTTGTAAATGTCAGTGACGGATACGCAAGAAACTTCCTTTTTCCACATAATTTGGCTAAAGAAGCAGATGCTCAAGCTATGAACGAGATAAAAAATGCAGAAGAATCAAAGGCATTCCGTATTAAGACTCAAACGGAAGACGCGAAAAAAACAGTAGAGAAGATTAACGGTAAAAGCGTAAAATTATTTGCAAAAGCCGGTCAAGGCGGCCGCCTTTTCGGTTCAGTTACATCAAAAGAAATTGCAGAAGAATTGAAACGCCAGTACAAAGTGGATATTGATAAGAGAAAAATTGTAATTGACGGCGATATTAAGGCTTTCGGAACATATAAATGTGAAATAAAGCTTTTCGGCGGAATTACAGCGGAAGTTTTTGCGGTTGTCGGTGAACAGAAATAAAATCCATTATTAAGAATCAGGAAATGAGGGAGAATAAAGAATGAGCGACATGGTTACAAGCGGTTACAGTTCGCTGAACCTGCCATTCAGCCCTGAAGCGGAACAATCTGTTTTGGGAGCTGTCCTTTTAGATTCCTCATGTATGAACTGCGTTGCGGAAATTTTACCGAGACCTGAATATTTTTATCAATCGAACAACGGCATTATTTATTCCGTAATGCTTGAAATGTTTACAATAGGACAACCTATCGACTTCGTTACTGTATTAGAGAAACTAAAAGAAACAGACGGATTTGACGAGTCAAGCGGTAAAACTTATTTGTTACAGCTTGCTCAGCTTGTTCCGTCTATTTCAAATGTAGAGTCTTATGCAAAAATTGTCCGTGATAAATATGACATAAGAACACTTATAACAACTGCACGCGATATTATTGAAGAAGCCTCTGAAGGCACTTCCGAGGCGGCTACTTTGCTTGATTCTGCAGAACAGAAAATATTTGATATCAGACGCGGTAAAAATATGCAGGGACTTCAGCGTATCGACGAGATTATTATTCAAACTTTTGACAGGCTGGATCTTCTGAATTCACCTGATGCCGACCTTTACAAAGGTGTGCCTACCGGAATAAAAGAATTGGACGATACGATAACAGGACTTAACCGTTCAGACTTAATTTTACTTGGAGCCCGTCCCGGTATGGGAAAAACCAGCTTTGCTTTGAATATAGCAAGGTATGCGGCGATAAAAGCAAATAAAAAAATTGCTTTTTTTTCTCTTGAAATGAGTAAGGAACAGTTGGCATCCCGCTTGCTTTCCACTGAAGCTTTAGTAGGCGGAACTAAACTTCGCACCGGAAAATTAAACGAGGATGAATGGATACACCTAATTGAAGCAGGTGATATTTTATCAAAAACCCAAATGTATTTTGATGATAACCCTTCAATTACAGTAGGTGAAATGAAAGCAAAAATAAGAAGATTGAAAGATGTAGACCTGGTTATAGTCGACTATTTGCAGTTAATGAATGCATCAGGAAGAATAGATAACCGTGTTCAGGAAATTTCAAGTATAACACGTAATATGAAAATTATGGCAAAAGAATTAAATGTTCCTGTGTTAATGCTCTCACAGCTTGCCCGTGACAGTGAAAAGAGAACAAACCATCGTCCGGTTTTGTCGGATTTACGTGATTCGGGCTCTATTGAGCAGGACGCTGACATTGTTTTGTTTTTATATAGAGAAGATTATTATCAGGACTCGGAAACGCCAAACGAAAATGAAGATAGAAACAGCGGTGAATGTATCATAGCAAAAAACCGCCACGGCGAAACCAAAACTATACC
>DHNU01000055.1:5307-9540 GCA_002407645.1 Ruminococcaceae bacterium UBA5408 | reverse complement strand
CTCATTTTCTTTTAAAATATACAAAAGAACACAATTTTCATATGACAGCCGCCCATATAAACCACGGCTTGCGTGGCAGTGACGCAGACTCGGATGAGGAGTTTGTTGTTAATTGGTGCAGTAAAAACGATGTCGAATTAAAAGTGCTTCATGCTGATATTCGTTCTATAGCGGCTGAAAAATCTCAAGGACTCGAAGAATGCGGAAGAAATGTCCGCTATTCATTTTTCAGAAGCCTTTGTGACGATAATACTAAGATTGCAACAGCTCATACTCTTTCTGACAGTGTGGAAACAGTACTGTTGAACTTAACAAAAGGTGCAGGAGCACATGGGCTTTGCGGAATTCCACCTGTAAGAGATCAAATCATACGACCTTTAATAGAGATAACCCGTGAAGAAGTAGAATATTATTGCAATTACTATAACTTAAACTATGTAACAGACAGTACCAATTTTACTGAGGAATATGAAAGAAATAAAATAAGGCTTAATATTATTCCTCAATTGAGGGAAATTAATCCATCTTTTGAATATTCTGTTTTATCTATGACAAAATGTTTAAACGAAGACGATAGATGCTTAAACGAAATTGCAGAAGAACAGCTTCAAAAAGCATCTTGCAAAAATGGGTATAATTTAAGTATACTTAATAAAATGCCTGATGCTGTTTTAAACCGTGCAATTATCATTGCTGTAAATAAAATTAAAAAAGTACGACTTGAAAATGTCCACGTTAAATCGACGGCTGATATCGTCCGCGCGGAATGTGGTTCTGTCACTGTTGCCGGTGGAATACAATGCACTGCACAGGGCAATACTCTTTTTATTAATAAAAACGAAAATAAATACAATATAGAGTGGAGCATACCTTTTTCCACACCCAAATCATACCTTCCGGACGGAAGGGAGATTGTAATACAAAAGTTAACAAAGAAAGAATACGAAAATCGTCTCAAATTTAATAATTTGTTATTTAATAATTCTGTTAACTATGATACAATATCAAGTATTACCTCTGTGAGAAACAGGCGAAGAGGGGATATATTTCATCCTGCAAGGCGGGGCGTTACAAAAAGTCTTAAAAAGCTATTTAATGAAGCTAAAATACCGCCTTTACTGCGTAACAGCGCTGCAATTCTTGAAAGTAACGGAGAATTATTGTGGATTGAGGGCTTTGGACCTTCACAGCATGCCTGTGTAACAAATGAAACAAATAACATAGCGCAAATTATTATTAAGGAGTTCTAAAAATGATAAATGATATTGAGTCAGTATTGTTCAGCGAAGAACAGCTTGCACAAATTGTCCAGTCAATCGGTAAACGCATTAGTGATGATTATAAGGGCAAAAATCTTTTAATGGTCAGTGTTTTAAAAGGTTCAGTTGTGTTTATGGCCGATTTAATGCGTGCGGTTACAATTCCGTGCAGTATTGATTTTATGTCCGTTTCAAGCTATGGCTCCGGTACTAAAACTTCGGGTGTTGTTAAAATAATAAAAGATTTGGATATAAATCTTAAAGGTTACGATTTATTAATTGTTGAGGATATACTTGACAGCGGCTTAACTTTAAGCTACATAATCGAATTACTACAATCCCGTTCGCCAAAAAGTATTAAGATTTGTACTTTGTTTGATAAACCGGACAGGCGCGTTGCAGATATAAAAGCAGACTATTCCGGTACGGTAGTTCCGGATGAATTCATAGTCGGTTATGGACTTGATTATGATGAAAAATACAGGAATCTTCCTTTTGTTGGTATCCTTAAACCAGAAGTTTATGAAAACTCAAAATAAGGTAATAAAGCAACTCAAAGGAGTGAAATTCATTTGGATAATAAAAAGACTCTAAAGAATATTGCCCTGTTTATTGGGGTTCCTATTCTGCTTTTTATTCTTATTGCTATGATTTATGGGAACCGCCCTCAAAAAATTTACAATTATTCCGACATCCTACATTACTTTAAAGATCAACAAGTTACGGAATATTCAATGGATTTGGGCAGCGGCGAAATGATTATTAAGCTTAAGGATAAAACACAAATATCTTATGTAGCACCGAATCCAATGCTGCTTTATGAAGATATTCGCGGCTATGTAGATAAATATGATAAAGAAAACCCAAACAACAATATGAAATATAACCTGAAACGTCCTGCTGAAACTTCTTGGATAGCCAGCATGCTTCCAATGCTTGTTACTTTGGCTATAATGGCATTGTTCTGGTGGTTTATGATGAAGCGCCTGAATGCAAGCATGGGCGATGCGGGTAAACAAATAAATTTCGGTAAAGCCAAGATAAAACAGATGGCTGACGAAAAGCGCAAAACAACTTTTGCCGATGTAGCAGGTGCCGACGAGGAAAAAGAAGAATTGCGCGAAATAGTTGAATTTCTAAAAAATCCTAAAAAATATAATGAGCTCGGCGCTCGCATACCGAAAGGTGTTCTTCTTGTGGGCCCTCCTGGTACAGGTAAAACTTTACTTGCAAGAGCTGTTGCGGGTGAAGCAGGCGTGCCATTTTTCTCAATTTCCGGTTCTGACTTTGTTGAAATGTTTGTCGGTGTCGGTGCTTCTCGTGTTCGCGACTTATTCGAACAGGCGAAAAAGAATTCTCCATGTATAATTTTTATAGATGAAATTGACGCTGTCGGTCGCCAGCGTGGTGCCGGCTTAGGCGGTGGTCATGATGAACGTGAACAGACTTTGAACCAATTACTTGTTGAAATGGATGGGTTTGGTGCAAACGAGGGCGTTATTATGATTGCGGCTACAAATAGGCCTGACATACTTGACCCTGCGCTAATGCGTCCAGGTCGTTTTGACCGCCAGGTTATGGTTGGTTACCCGGATATTAGGGGACGTGAAGAAATTTTGAAAGTTCATGCCCGCGGTAAGCCGATTGCTCCGGATGTTAACCTTAAAACGATTGCTAAATCGACAGCTGGTTTTACAGGTGCTGACCTTGAAAATCTTCTTAATGAAGCGGCGCTTTTGGCGGCACGAAAAAGTCTTAAAGCAATTACTATGGAAGAAATAGAGGAAGCAACAATTAAGGTTGTTGTGGGTACAGAAAAGAAAAGTCATGTAATGACTACAAAAGAAAAGAAACTGACGGCGTATCATGAAGCAGGACATGCGGTTTCAACATATTTTTGCCCAACTCAGGATCCTGTCCATCAAATTTCAATTATTCCTCGTGGTATGGCAGGCGGCTATACAATGCAGATACCGACTGAAGACCGTTCTTACAAATCCCGCAAAGAAATGCAGGAAGACTTAATAGTACTTCTCGGTGGACGTGTTGCGGAAGCTCTTACCCTTGATGATATTTCAACCGGTGCATCTAACGATATTGAGCGTGCTACTAAAATTGCGAGGAGCATGGTTACAAAATTCGGTATGACTGATGCGCTCGGACCGATTACCTACGGTCAAGATGATAATGAACCTTTCCTCGGCCGTGATATGGGGCATATCAGAAACTATTCAGAGGAAACCGCGTCAACGATTGATAACGAAATTAGAAAGCTCATGACTAATGCTTACAGCCACACTGAAAATATCCTTAAAGAGCATATGGATAAACTTCATGAAGTGGCAACATATCTTTTCCATAATGAAAAGGTTAGCGGAGAGCAGTTTAAAGAGATTATGGAGGGCAAAAAGCCGGAAGAAATAGAAGACGAAAAAGATGAAAAAAAATCTTTGGAGTCTGAACAAAATTAATAACTTAGGGGGAATGTAATTGCATTTCCCCCTTTTGTTGTGTAAAATATAGGGGGAAAAATTGTGAAAAAGAACTTAACAAGAATTTTGTTTGGAATTCTACTAATCATTGCAGCTATTGTACTTTTAGGAAATTCTTTCGGTTGGTGGAATGTTATAGATGTAAAAGGTTGGTGGACTGTATTTTTAATAATCCCGGGCATAGCAGGCATCATAAACTACGGTTTTAATGCTTGGAATACGTGCCTTGTAGTAATTGGTTCATGGTTTTTGGCAAGTGAGCAGAATTGGATACCCGAAGCAGTCTCGGATAATATATTATGGATTTGCATTTTATTGTTTATTGGTATAAAGTTAGTTATAAGTCCTTTTAAAAAGCCAAGAATTCCAAGCAAACCTGTTGTACTTGATGGTGTTAAAGGTGCAAATGATTCAAATAACACTATTAATTACACAGCTGTTTTTGGAGGAATGGAAGTATCAAATAGCTCACAATCACTTTG
>DHNU01000055.1:3441-5105 GCA_002407645.1 Ruminococcaceae bacterium UBA5408 | reverse complement strand
TAATGCAATATTTGGTGGAGTGGATATTTACATTCCTGAAAATTGCCGCATTCAAGCGAACGGCCTGCCGCTTTTTGGCGGATTCGACTGTAAGGTACGCAGTCAGAATGATGTGTCGCTTCCGCTGTTAACTATTAAGTATACTTCCATATTAGGTGGAGTTGAAATTAAATAATTAGTGAATATATGTAGGAGCGATAGGAGAGTATGACGAAAAAAGTGAAATACGGTAATGAAAGTATCTCTTCATTAAAAGGTGCCGACCGTGTACGCCGCCGGCCGGCTGTTATTTTCGGTTCGGACGGTATTGAAGGATGCGAACATTCTATATTTGAAATATTATCAAATTCTATAGATGAAGCGCGTGAAGGCTACGGAAAACAAATTATAATAACACGTTTCAGCGATAATTCGATACAGGTTGAAGACCATGGCCGCGGCTGCCCGGTTGACTACAATCCTAATGAAAAGCGCTATAATTGGGAATTAGCCTTTTGTGAATTGTACGCAGGCGGAAAGTATAACAATGCATCTGATGAAAGCTATGAATATTCATTGGGACTTAATGGATTGGGTTTATGCTCAACCCAGTATGCTTCCGAGTATATGGATGTTGAAGTGAGGCGCGACGGTAAGAGATATACACTCCATTTTGAACATGGAAAAAACGTAGGGGGGCTTAAACAGGAACTCTACGATAAAAAAGATACAGGTTCAATTATACGTTGGAAACCGGATATTCAGGTTTTCACCGATATAGATGTTCCGGCTGAGTATTATTTAGATATATTAAAAAGACAGGCTATCGTTAATGACGGTATAAGTTTTCTTTTTCGCAATCAAGTAGGCGATAAATTTGATGAAACTGAATTTATATATCAAAACGGTATTGTTGACCATGTAAATGAAATATTGGGAAAAGACCCGCTGACTCCGGTTCAATTTTGGCAGTCGGAAAAGAAAGTTCGCGACAGGAAGGACAAGCCCGAGTATAAAGTTAAAATAAATGTGGCTGTGGCTTTCTCAAATCGTTCGAAGATGATAGAGTATTATCATAATTCAAGCTGGCTGGAACACGGTGGTGCACCCGACAAAGCAGTAAGAAATGCATTTGTATACCAGATTGATTCTTACTTAAAGCAGACAGGAAAATATAATAAAAACGAGAGTAAAATAACTTTTTCAGATGTAGAGGACTGCCTTGTCCTTGTTATATCTTCATTTTCAAATAGGACTTCTTATGAAAACCAAACTAAAAAAGCGATAACGAATAAAGGTATTCAAGAAGTTATGACTGAAATGCTAAGACATCAGCTTGAGATATATTTTATCGAAAATCCAACTGAGGCGGATAAAATTTCCAATCAGGTTTTAATAAATAAACGAAGCCGTGAAGATGCAGAAAAAACGCGCCGCAATATAAAAAAGAAACTTACAAGCAATATGGATATAACAAACCGTGTTGCGAAGTTTGTTGACTGCAGAAGCCGTGATGTAAATGAAAGGGAAATTTTTATCGTTGAGGGCGATTCCGCTCTCGGTGCATGTAAGCAGGCGCGTGACCCAAATTTTCAAGCTATTATGCCTGTACGCGGTAAAATTTTAAATTGTTTAAAAGCGGATTACGGAAAAATATTTAAAAATGACATTATTACAGATTTAAT
>DHNU01000055.1:0-3180 GCA_002407645.1 Ruminococcaceae bacterium UBA5408 | reverse complement strand
CTTTTGCGTTGGAACAAAATCATCATATGCACTGATGCCGATGTTGATGGTTTCCAAATTCGAACACTTATCCTAACTATGTTGTACCGTCTTACCCCGACGCTTATTCAAGAGGGAAAAGTATATATTGCAGAATCACCGCTTTTTGAAATTACCACTAAAGGGGAAACATATTTTGCATATTCAGAACGTGAAAAAGATGAAGTATTAAAGAATTTAAAAGATAATAAGTTTACTATTCAGCGTTCAAAAGGTCTTGGCGAAAATGAGCCGGATATGATGAGCTTAACTACGATGAATCCGGCTACACGCCGCTTGATAAAAGTGATGCCATCAGAAGCAAGCAGAACAGCGCAGATGTTTGATTTACTATTAGGTGACAATTTAAGCGGACGCAAAAGTTATATTGCGGAAAATGGATATAACTATATTGATACAGCTGATGTAAGCTGATGAAAATTACAAATAAATGTAGGTGAAAAATTAGGATGCCTAAAAAAAGAAAAGAGAAAAAAGGTACGGTTTCACGGGCTCATGGAATTATAGAGGGAGCGGGCTCTGTTGTTGAACAAAAAATTACAGATACACTCGAAACAAACTATATGCCTTATGCAATGAGCGTTATTTTATCCCGTGCAATTCCAGAGATAGACGGCTTTAAACCGTCCCATAGAAAACTTTTATATACAATGTACAAGATGGGACTTTTGGGTTCTGCAAGAACAAAAAGTGCAAATATTGTCGGACAAACCATGAAATTAAATCCGCATGGTGATGCCGCGATTTACGATACAATGGTAAGATTAAGCCGTGGCTATGAAGCGCTTCTGCACCCATATATTGACTCAAAGGGCAACTTTGGTAAGTTTTATTCGCGCGATATGGCATGGGCGGCTTCAAGATATACAGAGGCAAAACTTGATAATATCTGTCAGGAACTTTTTAGGGATATAGACAAAGATACTGTTGATTTTGTAGACAACTACGATAGTACATTAAAAGAGCCGACTTTACTTCCTGCATCTTTTCCGTCAATTTTGGTTAATGCCAATACGGGTATTGCAGTCGGTATGGCAAGTTCAATATGTCCATTTAACTTAGTCGAAGTATGTGAAACAACTATAGAGTTAATTAAAAATTCAGAGCACGATGTGTGTTTAACATTGTTAGCACCGGATTTTCCCGGCGGCGGTCAGCTTATTTATGATTCGGAAACTATTGAGGAAATTTATCGTACCGGAAGAGGCAGTATTAAAATTCGTTCCCGCTACTCCTACGACAAAGGTGCAAATTGTATTGATATTACTCAAATTCCGCCTACTACTACTGTTGAATCAATTGTAGAAAAAGTAATTGACTTAATAAAACAGGGAAAAGTAAAAGATATCTCAGATATACGCGATGAAACAGGATTAGACGGACTTAAAATTACAATTGACTTAAAGCGCGGAGTAAATCCGGATAAATTAATGCAGAAACTATATAAACTTACAACATTGGAAGACAGTTTTTCTTGTAATTTTAATATTCTTGTAGGTTCAACGCCTCGAGTAATGGGGATAAAGGAGCTTCTGGGCGAATGGATTAAGTTTAGAATGGGATGTATTCGGCGCAGAACAAATTTCGACTTAACCAAAAAGAAAGAGAAGCTGCATTTACTTAAAGGTTTACAGTCAATATTACTTGATATTGATAAAGCAATTTCAATAATCCGCCATACTGACGAAGAATCCGAAGTTGTTCCTAATTTAATGATTGGCTTTGGAATAGATGAAATACAAGCGGAATATGTAGCGGAAATTAAACTGCGCCATTTAAACCGAGAATATATTTTGAAGAGAACTGAAGAAATAAGCCAACTTGAAAAAGATATTGCTGAACTTCAATCTATACTTGAAAGTACAGCTAAGATTAAGAATATTATAATTTCAGAACTTAAACAAGTTTCAAAAAAATACGGCAAGCAGCGCCGTACGATGATAGTTTATAAAGACGAAATCGAAGAATACAATGAAGAAGACAATATTCCCGACTACCCTGTTAATTTGTTCTTTACAAAAGAGGGTTATTTCAAGAAGATTACTCCACAGTCACTTCGTATGAGCGGCGAACAGAAGTTAAAGGAAGAAGATGTGGTAATTCAGCATATCGAAGATACTAATACAGCGGAACTTCTGTTCTTTACCGATAAATGTAAGGTTTATAAAACAAAAGCAAGCGATTTCAGCGATACTAAGGCAAGTGTGCTTGGCGATTACATACCGGCACAACTGGGTATGGATGAGGGCGAAAATCCACTTTATATGGCTGTGACTAAAGAATATGAAGGATATATGCTGTTCTTTTTTGAAAACGGTAAAATTGCAAAAATAGATATGAATTCATATATGACAAAAACGAACAGAAAAAAACTTGTAAATGCATACAGCGATAAATCTCATATTATTTCAATTAAGTATGTAAAAGAAGACAATGATTTTATTCTTACTTCTACTGAAGGACGTATGCTTCTTGTAAATACAAGTGATATAGAAAGTAAGACAACGAGAAGTTCATTGGGAATTGCCGCTATGACATTAAGAAAGAAGAATAAGCTTTTAAAAGTTGAGGAATTTGATGAAGAAATTCTTAATAATCCCAACAGATACAGAAAAAAAATTCCGTCTATCGGTTCACTGCCCGCAAAAAATGAATCAGTCGGTGGGCAACTAAGTCTATAAAAATAAAAAACGCCGCTGAAAGCCAATAGCAGTTCAGCGGCGGGTCAAGTCAAACCGGCAAACGCATACACTTTGACAAGTCCAAATTTATATTACCCTTTTACTGCTTTTTTATGCATAAATTTTCTGTAAATACATAAAATATGCTTGCAATAGCGTGCGTTTTATGTTATTATATTCCAAGTTGTTTATCTTAGTATTTTCGGAGGTGCGCTATGTCAACAATTGAAATTATATTTGGAATTATTTTACTGATATTTTCAGTTGCAATAACCATTATTGTCCTTCTTCAAGAAGGTCATCAGCAAAATCTCGGGGCAATAACCGGGGGTGCCGATACTTTTCTTTCTAAAAATAAAGCTCGCTCGGTTGATTCATTCTTAGCCAGATGGACTAAGGTTATTACGGTAGGCTTTTTTATACTTGTAATAGCAACTAATGCATATATGTATTTTGCTTA
>DHNU01000009.1:1932-3383 GCA_002407645.1 Ruminococcaceae bacterium UBA5408 | reverse complement strand
GAAATTCGCGGTGAGATTGATGAAGCTGCCTCTAAGGTAAAACCGAAACTTCTGACTCTTGATTTTGCTAAAGTACAGTTTATGGACAGTTCAGGCATAGGTCTTATTATGGGGCGTTGTAAACTGATTAATCTTTGGAACGGAAGAGTTAGAATTATTAATTTACAGCCTAAAATCGAAAAAATAGTATCTCTTGCGGGTTTAAACCAACTTTGCAGTATTGAAAAGGATGTGAAGTGCTATGAAGCCGATGAATGAAATGTCTGTTTCTTTTTTAAGCTGTTCGGCGAACGAATCCTTCGGCAGAGCAGCAGTAGCCGTTTTTGCAGCTCAGTTGGATCCGACTATCGACGAGTTAAGCGATATTAAGACGGCAGTTTCAGAAGCGGTGACAAACTGTATTGTACACGCTTACAAAGATACAATCGGATTAATCTACATAACATGTAAATTATATGAAAACGGCAGAATTACAATTAAAATTCACGATAAAGGCTGTGGAATAGAAAATATTGAACAGGCAATGCAGCCGTTATTCAGTACAGCAGGCGACGAACGTGCGGGATTGGGATTTGCGGTAATGGAAAGTTTTATGGACAAGCTTAGAGTGACATCAAAGCCGGGACGTGGGACATGGGTAACAATGGAGAAAAATATAAAGCGCCGCCCAAAAGAACAGAAAAGTTAATATGGACAGAAATCAAACTATACAAGATAACATAGGTTTGGTTCACGCGTGTGTAAAGCATTTTAAAGGGCGCGGTATTGAGTATGATGACCTATTTCAGGCCGGATGTCTTGGACTTGTAAAAGCTGTAGACAATTTTGATACCGAAAGAGGCGTAAAGTTTTCGACTTATGCAGTACCTGTTATCTTGGGTGAGATTAGACGTCTTTTCCGCGATGGAGGCTCTGTAAAAGTTGGTAGAAGTTTAAAGGAACTTGCAATGCGGGCTTTGCGCGAATCGGCTTCATTTTGCGAAAGAGAAGGTCGGAATCCTACAATATCCGAATTGGCAGATATTCTCCAGGTTGAACCGTCACAGGCTGCTCAAGCTTTGGGTGCGGCACAAATTCCACTTTCGCTTACTGCCTCTCCGGAAAACGGCGGAGGACAAATTGATGTCAGTATTGAACCTATTGACGATAAAATAGCAGAAATCGTATCCTTAAAACAAGTAGTTACCGAACTTGAACCAAGGGACAGAAGTATAATTATATTTCGATATTTCCAGAGTAAGACTCAAACACAAACAGCTGAAAAGCTCGGAATGACACAAGTACAGGTTTCAAGGCGTGAAAAAGTAATTTTGAATCAGCTGCGTGAAAAATTATCATAAAAAATCTCTCAGTTCAATTTGAACCGAGAGATTTTTTTACATAAATGTTAATTTTATAAAATACGTTAGCAAGTTGGGGTAAATTAATATTTAATACCTACCCTAATTTAC
>DHNU01000009.1:0-1672 GCA_002407645.1 Ruminococcaceae bacterium UBA5408 | reverse complement strand
ATAGTTGTCAGTAAGTTCTTTCAAATCATAAGGTGTTTGCTGATATACATAATAATTAAGCCAGTTGCTGAACAATAGGTTAGCGTGACTGCGCCATACAAAAGGAGGTTCTTTAGTAATATCGTCATTAGGAAAATAGTTTTTTGGAATTGAAGGATTAAGCCCTTTTTTTAAATCGCGGAAATATTCATCTGCAAGCGTATTACAGTCATATTCCAAATGGCCTGTTACAAAAAATTGCCGTCCGTTCTTGTTCGCAATAATATGAACGCCGGCTTCATCTGAAACCGTAAGAATTACTAAGTTATCGTGTTTCTTTATATCTTCGATTTTCACATCTGTATTTCTCGAATGAGGAGAATAAAAATTATCATCGAATCCTCTTACCAAAGGATGCCTGCAGTCAAGAACCCTGTGTAAAAATACTCCGGACAGTTTTTGAGTAAGCTGATATTTTGGTATTCCAAAATGGTAATAAAGCCCTGCTTGTGCCCCCCAACATATATGAAGCGTAGAATAAACGTTGCGTTTGCTCCATTCCATAATTTTACACAGCTCATCCCAATAGTCGACTTCTTCAAATGACATATTTTCAACTGGTGCACCGGTAATAATCATACCATCAAATTTTTCATTTTTTAATTCATCAAATGTTTTATAAAAAGTATTCAGGTGTGAGGAAGAAGTATTCTTAGGAATATGTGTAGCGGTTTGCATTAGTTCAACGTCAACTTGAAGAGGTGTATTTCCTAAAAGACGTAATAATTGTGTTTCTGTATTAATTTTTGTTGGCATTAAATTAAGTATTACTATTTTTAATGGCCTTATATCCTGCTTTAATGCGCGCTGATGAGTCATCACAAATATATTTTCTGATTCAAGTACCCCAACAGCCGGCAAATTTTCTTGTATTTTTATTGGCATATGCAGTCCCCCAAATTTATAAAACGTAAAATGATTATACCAAACATCTATAATTACTGCAATATAATGAAAAAAAGTGGGAAATAAATAAAAATGTTAAAAATATGTTGACAATGCAAATGTAACGTGCTATTATAGTGAAGCCGTCGAAAACGGAGACAAAATGCTTGACAGACTCACTTGAATGTGATAACATAAAAAGCGTTCTCTTGTTTACAATGACGGAGAGTTAGGACCTTGAAAATTAAACAACGAATTACGAATTAAGGAACCCGTAATTTCCAAAGAGTATGAAAGTACTTTCGGACGAAGTTGGTTGTCACTTTTAAAAAAGATAACAAAATACACGTTAGTGTATCGTATTAAGAGCTACGAACTCGAAGATATGATGTAAACACTCGAAAGAGTGATTATATACAATATTTTAGAGAGTTTGATCCTGGCTCAGGACGAACGCTGGCGGCGTGCCTAACACATGCAAGTCGAACGAAGAACAGCTTGAAGCTTGCTTTAGACTGTTTTTAGTGGCGGACGGGTGAGTAACGCGTGAGTAACCTGCCTTTCAGAGGGGGATAACGTTCTGAAAAGAACGCTAATACCGCATGACATTTCGAAGCCGCATGGTTTTGGAATCAAAGGAGCAATCCGCTGAAAGATGGACTCGCGTCCGATTAGCTAGTTGGTGAGATAAAGGCTCACCAAGGCAACGATCGGTAGCCGGATTGAGAGGTTGATCGGCCACATTGGG
>DHNU01000071.1 GCA_002407645.1 Ruminococcaceae bacterium UBA5408 | reverse complement strand
GCGGGAAATTCAACCAGAATGGGTAGTATATCCAAACAATTAATTCCTCTTTGTGATATTCCTGTAATTATTCGTACAATTTCAGCATTTGAAAATTCAGAAATAATAGATAATATAGTAATAGTATGTAGGCAGGAAGATATCAGCCTTATCAGCGGCTATATAAAAAAGTATAAATTAAAAAAAGTTTTTAAAATCGTTAAAGGTGGCTCAACCAGGCAACAATCAGTTGAAGCGGGAATTCGTGAAGCTAAGATAACAGCTGAATATTTTGCCATTCACGACGGAGCAAGACCTTTAATCACTGAACAGGAAATTACAGCCTCTGTAAAGGACTGCATAAAATATAAGGCGTCTGCTCTTGCGGTACCGGTTAAAGATACAATTAAAATAATAGGACATGATAATTTTATAAAATCAACTCCGCAGCGTTCTTTACTTTGGGCGGTTCAAACACCACAGGTTTTTGAACGTAATCTTTATTTAAAGGCATTGGAAAAAGCAAAAAATGAAAATATGGATTATACAGATGACTGTCAGCTTGTTGAACATATCGGTACTAAAGTACATTTATGCACAGGAACATATACAAATATTAAACTCACCACTTTGGAAGATGTATATATAGCAGAGAGTATTCTTAAAAGCAGGGAGGAAGGAAAATGAGAATAGGTCACGGTTATGACGTGCATCGACTTGTTTTTAACCGCAAGCTTATTTTAGGCGGTGTGAATATCGAATATGATAAAGGACTGCTCGGTCATTCGGATGCTGACGTACTTACACATGCAATTGCTGATTCTCTCCTTGGCGCTGCCGCTCTCGGTGACATAGGAAAGCTTTTTCCTGATAATGACCCCAAGTTTAAAAATGCAGACAGCTTAATATTGCTTTCACAAGTTTGTGATTTACTTTATAAAAACGGTTATAAAATTATTAATATAGATTCAACTATTATCGCTCAAAATCCTAAATTAAGTCCATATATAGAAAATATGAGAGCCAATTTAGCAAATGCGTGCAATATTGATTTAGACAGAATAAGCGTTAAGGCGACAACAGAAGAAAAACTTGGATTTACGGGTTCGGGTGAAGGAATATCTGTTCAGGCTGTTTGCTTAATTGACAATTGACAAATAATCAAAAGGCTTGTTTTTAGCATACTCTGTAATAAAACAGAGAGGTGATTATTGTGGAAAAGCCTATGATTATGGTAAACTCAATTACCTATGCAATGAAAGGCCGTGACATTTTATTAAACTATGGTATTAAAGCTTATGTAGAAAGAACACCGCGCAATAAAACTACAGTAGGATGCGGTTATAGTATATATGTTCCCGAAAGGACTGACGAAGCAGAAAAAATATTAACTGAAATGGGAATAAAAGTTGCAGGGCGAAGGGAAAGAGACGGTATATCATGATTTATTTAGATAATGCCGCAACTACTTATCCAAAGCCCGCCTGTGTTATAAAAGCCGTAAACTATGCTATGAATAAATTCGGAGCAAATCCTGGACGTGCAGGTCACAAAATGTCCATTGATGCGGCAGAGGAAATATATCTCTGCCGCAAAACTGCGGCTGAATTTTTTAATGCACCGGGACCTGAGTGCGTTGCTTTTACACTAAATTGTACCCATGCAATAAACTATGTTCTTAAAGGACTACTGAAACCCGGGGATCATGTCGTTACATCATGTTTAGAGCATAACGCTGTAATGAGACCCTTGCAAAAGATGTCCCAAAGGGGTATAACTTTTACAAGCGTTAAAGTCTTTCCCGGTGATAACGATGCAACAGTAAATGCCTTCAGAGATGCTCTTACCGAAAAAACAAAACTGATTATATGTACACATGCTTCAAATGTACTGGGTATTTGTTTACCGATAGAAAGAATTGCCGCATTAGGGCACATATACGGTATCCCCATTGCAATTGACTGTGCCCAGTCAGCAGGTATTATTCCTGTGGATATGGAAGACGGCAAATTTGATTATTTATGTATCGCAGGGCATAAAGGACTTTACGGACCGATGGGAACGGGTATGCTGATAACTAAAGACGGTTCAGAACTTGACACCATTATTGAGGGTGGAACAGGAACCGCTTCGGATTCTTTAGACCAGCCGGTAACAATGCCGGATCGCATGGAAAGCGGAACTCCAAATATGAGCGGCATTGCGGGGCTTAGAGCCGGTATAGGATTTGTGCAAAGAAAAGGCATACAGAATATTTTCAATCACGAAATGTCGCTTATAAATTATTTATATAAAAAATTATCGGGAATGAAAGGTATAAAATTATATACCTCTGAACCAAAATTTCCTTATTTTGTGCCTGTACTCTCTTTTAATGTCGGTGATGTTTCAAGTGAGGTAATAGCGTCTAAATTAAATGATAGGGGAATTTCAGTACGTTCGGGACTTCACTGTGCTCCTTCAGCACACGATTATATAGGAACTTTAGAACAGGGAGCAGTACGAGTTTGTCCATCAGCTTTCAGCAACATGAACGAAATAAACACTCTTGTATTGTCTTTATTAAGAATTATATAAAAATAGCGGATAAAAGCATTGCATATCGAATTTTATATGTTAAAATTATATAGGATGCGTTTTATTCTAATAGAAGGGAAGTAAGTTATGGACTATATCGTAACCATTTGGAATTCGTTTATCGGTCTTGCGAAACTGTTTAGAGTTTCCGATGCGTTAGACGTTATTATGGTTTCCTTTATTATTTACAGTGGAATAAAACTTGTTCGTGAAACCAGAGCAGAACAGCTTGTAAAGGGAATTATTGTCCTTGTCGCTGTATGGGGCATATCCTATTTCTTGAAACTGTATATGATGATAAATCTTTTGACATACTTTTTCCAATTCAGCGTTATGGCTTTATTTATTGTTTTTCAGCCGGAAATTCGCCGTGCACTTGAGCAAATAGGAAGAAGCGGAATTGGAAATAAGCGTTGGTCATTTGGTATAACCTCAGATGATTATGAAAATCTTGTCCAGCAAAACAAACGTGGTGTAAATGCTGTTGTAGATGCAGCAGCGGTTTTGCAAAAACAAAAGACAGGTGCTTTAATAGTTTTTGAAAGGCAGACTAAATTAGGGGATATAATAGATACCGGTACAATTATAAACGCTATTCCGTCATCCCCTATAATTTGCAATGTATTCTTTAACAAAGCTCCGCTGCATGACGGCGCTATGATTATGAGGAATGGGATGCTTTATGCGGCGGGCTGTATTTTACCCCTTACCAAAAGCGACGATGTAGGGCTTGAACTTGGAACACGGCATCGTGCTGCAATAGGAATGAGTGAAAATTCGGATGCTGTTATTGTTGTTGTTTCTGAAGAAACGGGACAAATTTCAGTTGCTGTTAACGGTGTTTTAACGCGTAATTATACAAGAGAAACGTTAAAAAGCGAACTTGAAAACTTATTGTTAAGCGAAGAAACAGAACAGGGCAAAAAACATCAAAGTTTTATCCCTTCAATAAGGAGGGTGAAAAAGAAATGAAGAATAAAAAAATCAACATAGGAAAATTGTTTTATAACAATAAATTTGCAATGGCGTTTTCAGTCTTTGCCGCTGTTGTACTGTGGATATTTATGGCTGTTACCAATACAGAGGATTTTCCGCGTCAGGTTACAGATGTTCCTATTTCAATAAAACTTTCTGATGCTGCTCAAAAAGATGGATTAAAGGTTTTCAGCCCTGTTAATCAAACAGCTTCTGTTTATATTAAAGGCAACAGTCTTATCGTAAATCAAATTCAGCCTTCTGATTTGGAAGTGGTGGCTCAGTCTGCTTCCGCCATTACATCTCCCGGCAGTTATACTTTTAACTTATCTGTCCATAAAAAAGGTAATCTTAAAGATTTTGATGTAGCGTCTATTTCGCCTAACCAGGCTATTATAGAAGTTGACAGATATGCAGAAAAAACATTTACCATTGAAAATGATATTAAATATAAGGAAGGCTATAAAGCGGATCCGTCTTATTTTGTAAGCGCTCCTACTTTCAACAGCAATACTGTAACAATCTCCGGCCCCGAAAAGCAAGTTTCAGCTATAAATAAGGTTGCAGTTGAATATGAAATTGGTGATACATTAAAGGAAACTAAAATATTTACAACTGATTTAATATTATACGATCCAAACGGAAACAGAATTGTAAATGATAAGCTCAAAATAAGTGACAATAAGATTGAAGTAACAATTCCTGTACTTTCAAGGCAGGTAATGCCGCTTAGTGTTAACTTTACAAACAAACCTACTGGATTAATACTTTCAAAAGACCGAATTACGGTTGAACCAAAAAATATTGAAGTAGCAGGGCCTGAGGATGTTCTTGCAAATTTAAAGGAAATAAATTTAGCTCCTTTGGATTTTTCAGGTATAAGTCCTACGAAAAACACTTTTGACGTAAATGTAACTTTGCCCGCAAGCTGTAAAAACCTTAGTAACATTCCTGTAGCAAAAGTTACTTTGAAACTTAATAATATCTCTTCCAGGCGGATGCTTGTAAATAATTTTTCTGTTAAAAATCTTTCAGCCGATAAAAAAGCCACTGTATATACAAAAAGCTTGTATATTACTGTAGTAGGACCCGAAGATGAAATACAAAAGCTGACTACCGATAATCTTTCAGCTCAAATAGATATGTCCGGAAAACAAAATTTTACCGGTCATACCGAAATGCCGGTAAGTATAAGTGTTGGAAATTCCACGAGCTCTTGGGTTTACGGAAGTTATATGGCAAATATAGGTGTTACCACGGACGGTTGAGGTTAATAAAAAGCATATTCGGAAATCGCTTATGTTTTCCGAGTATGCTTTTAAATTATTCTTTAGTTTTCTTATATCTTTTTAAAAGTTTTGATTCAGAAAAAATAAAGTATTCTTACACAAAAACAACTCTTTGTTAAAAAATTACTTAATAATAGTAATTATTAACATTTAATATATTTTTGCTTTGATTATTATTATTAACCACTTTAAACTTTTTATTGGTTGAGATATAATAAACACATTAAGATAAATACAGCATAAAAATTTAAGGGAGTAGGTGTTCTTTTGGCAAATAATTTTAACGTACAACTGTCCAAAGTAATTAAAGAATTATCATTGGAAGTACTCCATATGCCATATGATGCAGAAAAAGTTCTAATATCTTCCATGGATGTCAACAGGCCTGGACTTGAGCTTAACCGTTTTTATGATTACTATGATTCAAGACGTATTATTATTTTTGGCAACGCGGAAACGGCTTTTCTTAAATCTTTGTCGCCCAAAGAACGTTATGATGTTCTTGATGAAATTTTTTCTAAAAAGCCACCGGCAGCAATAATTGCAAGAAATATTGAACCTATGTCTGAACTTATGGATGCAGTAAAAAAGGACGAAATACCACTTTTACGTACACCTGAAACAACTTCAAGCCTTGTTGCATCTCTTGTAGCATACATGAATGTTGAACTTGCACCCCGCATAACACGCCACGGGGTATTGGTTGAAGTTTACGGTGAAGGAATTCTTCTCGTAGGCGACAGTGGTGTAGGCAAAAGTGAAACCGCTATTGAACTTATTAAACGCGGACATCGTCTTATTGCAGATGATGCTGTTGAAATCCGTCGTGTTTCAGCAAGGTCGCTTGTTGGACAAGCACCTAAAAACATCCGTCATTTTATTGAACTAAGAGGCATAGGCATTATAAATGCAAGAAGAATATTTGGTATGGGTGCTGTAAAATTAACTGAAAAAATCGATATGGTTATAAATCTTGAAATCTGGGATAATCAAAAGGTATATGACCGTATGGGAATTGACAGTGAATATACTGAAATTCTCGGAATAAAAGTTCCGGTTCTTACTATACCTGTAAAACCGGGCAGAAATCTTGCTATCATAATTGAAGTAGCCGCAATGAACAACCGTCAGAAAAAAATGGGATATAATGCGGCACAGGAACTGATGCAGAATCTCGGAATGGATATTTCAACATTGCAGGAACAAGAAAAAAAATTAGATTTAGGTATATAATATTGAATGGAAACAGGGAGTAAAAATGAATATCATTGCAGACACACATACACACACTATCGCTTCAACACATGCATACAGCACATTACAAGAAATGGTTCATGCTGCAGCTTTAAAAAAATTATACGCCATAGCCATAACTGATCATGGCATTACTATGCCCGGGGCGCCCGGGCGCTGGTATTTTCATAATTTAAAAGTAATTCCGCATAAACTTGAAGGGGTATTGGTTTTGCGTGGCCAGGAAACTAATATTATTGATTTTAATGGAAATATAGATATTGAAGACGAATGTATAAATGAGTTGGATTGGGTTGTAGCTTCTATTCATTCCCCATGCATACCCGACCAAAACCCAAGTGAAGAAGCGGTTACAAATGCTTGGATGAATATATCCGAAAATCCTCATGTAAATGTAATAGGACACAGCGGCACTTCGGAATATAAGTACAATTATGAGACTGTTATTAAAGAATTTGGTCATAATGGAAAACTTGTGGAGCTTAACGAAAGCAGCTTTCTTGGAAGAAAATCTTCAATTTCAAATTGTAAAAAAATAATGGAACTTTGTAAAAAACACTCAGTTCCTATTATTGTTAACTCGGATTCACATTTCTCTTCTTGTGTTGGAAATTTTGAAAATTCGCTTGCACTTCTTAAAGAGTTGGATTTTCCTGAAGAACTTGTGGTTAATTCAAGTATTGATTCATTTCAGTTATATCTTAAAAAGTATACCGATGTTTTTAAAGAC
>DHNU01000042.1:14708-17768 GCA_002407645.1 Ruminococcaceae bacterium UBA5408 | reverse complement strand
CAGCTTTATGGTAGCGTATTTTAAAGTTTGCGGCTGAACGTTTATTTCATATTCGAATTTATTTTTATACCTTATCTTCTGAATAGTCAAGTAATTTCTGACATGTTCAAGCTCGTCCTTAATTGTAATAATGTTCTTACCCTTTGAAATACTTATTCTGAAAAAACGTGCAAGCGCAGTTACCATCGTTATTGCACCTTCATACCGTTCATTTTCAACCATCCAGATAATCGAATCAAGGGTATTGTAAAGGAAGTGCGGATTTATCTGAGATTGAAGTGCGTCAAGCTCGCTTTTCCGCTTTGACTCCTGCTGTGCAACTATATCGTCCATAAGCTTATGGAGCTGGTTAACCATTGAACGTATTGTTTTTCCCAAATGCTGTACTTCATATGAACCTTGAGCAGGAATACTCAAGCTGTTAATACTTCCGTTTTCAATATTTTTAACGGATTGTTCCAATTTTTTAATCGGATTTGCTATGCGTGCCGACAAATAAAGGTTTATGAATACCATCAGAAATATGGAAATAAAAATGCAGAACCACGCGAAAACTTTTATCTGATAATAATCCGAGGTAATATCTTTCATCGGTGTAACGGCAACTATTTTCCAGCCTGTATATCCAACGGTTTTTACCGTTATCAGCCTTTGCTGATCTTCAAAAGTTTCTTTGTAATTACCGTCCTCATACTTTGAGGCGACGTAATTGTTTTCATGTATTAAATCGGAATAAATAAGCTGTTGGCGCGGATGATAAATAATTTCGCCCTTGCTGTCGATTAAATAGATATATCCCGTTTCGCTCATGTCGACGTTTTTACATATTTGTTCTATTCCGCTGAAATTCATGTCGACAAGAAGAACTCCCTGTGTAATTGACCCTGCTTTTGTTAATTCAACAGAACGGCTGAGCGAAACAACCCAGCGGTATTTGTTATCCGCATCCATAAAAATATTTTGCACATGTGGTGTTGAAAAATGGCAGTTCTCGATTTTTCTCGCCGCATTTTTAAACCACATTTGTTCTTTTATGTCAGCGGTCGGTTTAACCTGCGCAAGAGGTTCAGCCGCAATAACATTTCCCTCATTTGAAAATACTCCTATACTAATAAGCAAATCTCGGTTGGTTTCGTACAAAAGGCTCATGTCATTGCCGATATCATCCGTTTCCAAATCTGCATTTTTTATTACACGGTAATACATGGAGTCGGATATTCTCATCATATTACGAAGGTAAGTATCCATATTTATATTAACTTGGTCAACCATTCGGGTGCTGTCTTTTGAAATCATTTCTTCGCTTGTGCTCATAAATCTAAAATATAAAGTAGCACCTATAATAAGCATTCCGAATACCGCAACGGCTGTAAACGTAATTGAAATTGTAAATTGAAGGCTCTTTTTCGTAAAATAGTTGGTCGCTTTATCTAAAATTTCCCTTGTTTTTTTCAACATCTTTATTTCACCCCTTGGGCACTAAGGAAATTATGTGTTTCTGTATTTTGAAGGTGACACACCAAATCTTTTTTTAAACACATAACTAAAATAATTCGGTTCAGTATATCCCACTTTGTCCGCAATTATATATGTTTTATCGTCGGTTGTATTAAGAAGATTTACCGCTTTTTCAAGCCGTACGTCGGTAAGATATGCAACAAAAGTCATTCCTGTTTCACGCTTAAATACCGTAGAAAAATATGCCGGGCTGACATGTAGAAAATTGCAAAGGTTTTCTACCGAAAGTTCTGAATTGCTGTAATTTTCGTATATAAATCTTTTCGCATTTTCCGCAAGAAGTTTTGTCGAATCCATTCTTTCCCGTTTGACAAGAGCACTGATTTTTTTACAGCAGTCAATGCTCCATCGTATCATTTCGGCGGGAGAGTGAAGCGATGCTATAACATTTACATAATTAAGGTCTTCTCCCAAAATTTCCTTTGTGTTCAGTTCATACGACCGCATAAGTTTAAATAAAGAGGTCATCATTTCCAAAAGGTAAATTTGATATTGGCTTAGAGAAACAGTCTTGCTTTCAAAACGGGAAAACAGTGCATTTATTTTGTTTGTAATATCTTCTTCCGAACCCATTTTAATAACATTAGCTATTTCACGTTCATCGTGTTCGTCAAATTGAAGCTTGACCGAAGTATCGGGTTCAATATCCGCAATGTAAATAGCCTTTCCGTCACCGATAGTCGCGCTGTAGTCCATCGCATTTTCAGCTTCTCTGTACGAGTGTCTTATATCGAGAAGTCTTTGGCAGGCTGTACCCACACCCGCCATAACTTTAAGCGAAAGGATTCTCTGCGCAGCTTTGCAAATTTCATTAATTCCATTAAAAATCGGCATTATTCCGCTTTCTTTTTTAAGTTTTGCTATTATTGCAACACTATCAGAATACAAAAAAACCATAAATTCACAGTAATTCTTTAAAATTTCTTCAGCAGTACATTTTAACGAAATAGGAATAAGTTCTTCTTCCCTGCGCAGGGCATCATTGTCTATATACGCATAGTCGGCCCTTACAAGAGCAACCGCATAGCTGTCGGAATCATCTAAATTAATATCAAAAAGCGGCGCTTGAACTCTAAGCCGTTCTTCAGTAACTCGTCCCTCAATAAGGCCGACCAAAAATTGTTCCCTCATTACGGGCTGGCTTTCTTTAAAATTGCGCCTTAACATTTCAATATCGCGCTTTTCGTTATATTCGCAGTCAAGCTGTTTTTTCAGCTTTTTTAATGTTTCGGTAAGCTCATTTGAATTAATTGGCTTTAAAACATATTCTGCTACATTTATTTTTATTGCTTTTTGTGCATATTCAAAGTCATCAAATCCCGAAAAAATTATAAGTTTAGTGGAAGGCATAATCTCGCGGAGTTTTTCCCCAAGCTCAAGCCCGTCCATAAAAGGCATTTTAATGTCCGTCATAACAACATCAGGGTGAAGATGCTCTGCTTTTTCCAATGCATCCACACCGTTTTCAGCATCGCCGACAACAGTATATCCTATATTTTCCCAATCTATTTTTCTTATTATTCCTTCGCGTATTTCTTCTTC
>DHNU01000042.1:11956-14414 GCA_002407645.1 Ruminococcaceae bacterium UBA5408 | reverse complement strand
AAGCAAACAGCCCGCTTCGGCACAAATCCGAAACGGGCTGAAAGAGGAATTAGTATGAGAATTGAAAATGAAGATTTCTTATTTTTTTCTGTATTTCGAAAGGTCAATTGCAACTGCAACCGCGATAATTATACCTTTAATAATCTGCTGCCACATTGGGCTTACACCGATAAACTGCAAGCCATACTGAATAACAGTAAATATTAGAACACCGGAAATAATTCCTCCGACTTTTCCGATTCCTCCGTTTAATGAAACACCGCCGACAACGCATGCTGCGATTGCGTCGAGTTCATAACCGAAGCCGTAGTTGTTTGTAGCTCCAGCGGTTCTTGCCGCTTCGAGTACGCCGCCAATTCCGTAAAGTGCAGATGCCAAAACAAATATAATCATTATTGTTTTAAATACATTTACACCGGAAACAACTGCCGCTTCACGGTTTCCGCCGATTGCGTATATGTTTTTACCGAAAACTGTTTTGTTGAGTATAAACCAAACAATAGCGCTTATTATAAGTGCAATCGGAATCAAAATAGAAATACCGGGGAAATTCGGGGATTCAAAGAATTTATGCAAGCCCCAGAATGAGAAATCCGGTCTTATTCCGCCGATTGGCTGTGACTTGTTCGGAGGAAGGTCAAAATAAAGCGAACATGCGCCGTAAACAATAACCATTACAGCCAATGTTGCTATAAAGGGATGCATGTCAAAACGCGCTACCAAGAATCCGTTTAATAATCCAAAAATCAAACATGCTGCGACCGCTGCTAAAACAGCAAGAATAACAGGAATCTGCGGAAGGTCGGGGAAAAATCTTTTTGAATACTCCGCTGTCTGCATAAGTGAAGTGGAAATAACAGCCGCTAAACCAACCATACGTCCTGCGGACAGATCCGTACCTGCAATAAGTAGTGTAAAACAGATACCCAAAGCAATTATAAGCTTTGTCGAGGACATCGCCATTATATCCAATAGTACACTCACCTGCATAAAGCGCGGTTCTATAAAAATAATTATTATTATAAGAACAAGGAGCGCTAATATAATAGCATTATTCATTAAAAATGATTTTAAGACTTTATTTGATATTTCAACAGTATCCCCCAAACGTTTTCTGTTAAAAAACTGATATGCACCATAGAGAACTACAATAATTCCTATACCGATTATAAAAATTGGCATATCGTACATTTTTTTATTATAAAAAGGGACATTCAAAAGATATCCGATTATCGCAAGTATTCCGCCAAATAACATATATATTTCGCCGAATTTGTCGCGAGGGATTATTTTTTCCTTTTTCATACTCATAACCTCTCTTTCTTTTAAACTATTTAGCAAATCTTGTGGCAAGCCGCATTACTTCAACCTGACTGAATTCGTCACGGTTAAGAACACCCGAAACTCTGCCTTCGCTCATTACCATAACCCTGTCTGCCATACCCAAAAGTTCAGGCATTTCAGAAGAAATCATTATAATTGATTTGCCTTTTGCGATTAAATCAAGCATAATTGTGTATATTTCATATTTTGCGCCGACGTCGATTCCCCTTGTAGGTTCGTCCAAAATAAGAATATCGGGATTTGTAAGAAGCCAGCGCGCAATCAAAACCTTCTGCTGATTTCCGCCCGAAAGATTCTGCATTAAAGTTTCAAGCGAAGGAGTTTTTACGTTTAACTGTTCGTTGGATTTTTTTGCTGCCACAATTCTTTTTCCACCGTTAAGTACACCTGCTTTGGAATACTTCCTTTGACTTGCTATAACAGTGTTGTCCAAAACCGAAAGAATAGGGAATACACCGGTCGCACGGCGTTCTTCCGTTAAAAGTGCAATTCCGTTGCTTTTTGCATCTCGGACTGATTTAATGTTAATTTCTTTTCCGTCTTTTTCAACTTTTCCCGAAGCAATACCGCGCAGTCCAAAAATAGCTTCTACCAGTTCGGTTCGTTGAGCTCCAACCAGTCCGCCGATACCTAAAATCTCACCTTTATGAAGTTCAAAATCCACATGCTGAAAAGATTTTTCAATAGGTGAGCACAAATCCGTAACTTTAAGTACGATCCCGCTTCCCGGGGTATGTGTTTTGGGAGGAAAACGGTTAGTTAAATCACGACCGACCATCCTGTTTATTATTAAGTCGGTGGTAAGCTCGCTTGCCGGCCATGTGCCGACACCCTGACCGTCACGCATAATTGTGACTTCATCCGATATTTTTAAGATTTCCTCCATTTTATGGGAGATGTAAATAATTGCGCATCCCCTGCTTTTAAGTTTATCTATAATTTTGAACAGATGCTCCGTTTCAACATCGGTAAGAGATGATGTCGGCTCATCCATTATGATTATTTTCGATTTGTAACTTACCGCCTTCGCAATTTCCACAAGCTGAAGAGTGGAGGCGGAAAGGGTTCCCGCAATAGCTTCGGGGTTTATATCAAGCTCGATTTCTTTAAAAAG
>DHNU01000042.1:0-11734 GCA_002407645.1 Ruminococcaceae bacterium UBA5408 | reverse complement strand
TCCATTACAGGTCTGAAACGAATGGGATGTAATTCCTGATGTATCATAGAAACACCCAAATCGAGCGCCTGTTTGGAAGTCGTGATATTCTCTTTTTTGCCGTCAATATATATTTCACCGCCGTCTTCCATGTAAATACCGAAAAGGCATTTCATCAAGGTTGACTTCCCGGCTCCATTTTCGCCCATAAGAGCATGAACACTTCCGGGGCGGACTTTAAGACTGACTTTATCCAAAGCTTTAACTCCGGGGAAAACTTTGGTTATTTCTCTCATTTCCAACACATATTCGCCCATACACCATTCCTCCTTTTTCCAAAGTAACGGGGAACGGAAAGCGCGTCTGCTTTCGCATTCCCCAATTAACAGCCACTGCTGAGTTGCCTTATATTCTATTACTGGAAGTCTTTATAGTTATCTTTTGTAACCTTTACATAGTCAATCCATACATATTTGCCGTCTGTTACATCATATTTAATGTTCTCTTTATTTATTTCTTTTCCCTGGGCTGCTGCGACTGCAATATTTACAGTTGCTTTACCTTGGTTTTCGCTGTCGTTTAGTACTGTACCGAGCATAGAACCGTCTGCCATTGCAGCAAGTGCAGGAGCAGTTGCATCAACACCGACAACAGGAATGTACTTTGCTTTGTCGCCCTTGTTGTAGCCCTGTGCCTTCAAAGCTTCAATTGCACCGAGAGCCATATCATCGTTATTAGCGAGAACAGCTTCGATTTTATCGAGTCCCTGTGAAGAAATCATAGCACTCATAAGGTCTGTTGCCTTAACTTTATCCCACATAGCTGTATCGGCAGCAAGTTTAACAGGCTCGAAACCTGCGTCTTTAAGTGCTTTTAATGAATATTCTGTACGAAGTGTTGCGTCTTGGTGACCAGGTTCACCTTGGAGCATTACATACTGAATTTTGCCGTCGCCGTTCTTATCGGCATCTTTGTTGTTTTTAAAGTAATCGGCAATAATTTCACCGGACAATGTACCGGACTGTTCTGCTTTTGCGCCGACATACCAAACTTTGTCATAGCTATTCATAATATCAGCTTCCGGTTCACGGTTTAAGAAAACAATCGGAAGACTCTTAGCCTTTGCTTTGTCAACAAGCGGGCCTGCAGCTGTACGGTCAACAGGGTTAACTGCAAGTGCGTTTACACCTTTTGTAATAAATGTATCAACCTGCTCATTTTGAGTCGGTTGTTTGTTTTGCGAGTCCACAATATCAAGTTTTGCTCCGATTGTTTTAGCCTGGGCGTCCATATTGTTACGAACTCCGGTCATAAATGTATCGTCGAACTTGTAAATACATACCCCTACGTTTACATCTGAAGCAGCCTCTTTGCCACCCTCTGCTTTGCTTTCCGTATCTGCCGGTCTTGAACAGCCCGCAGCTACTGAAGCCATCATCAAAGCAGATAAAATCAATGCAACAAATTTCTTCATTTTTAATCCCCCTACTTTTTATTGTTTTTGCATTCACTTATTGTGCATTTGCACAGTTTTTTGTGAATTTGCAACTTACTATTGGATATTGTAGCTTAGATAAATGTTAATATCCATATAAAATTCTATTCACTTCTATTGAAATTCTTTACCTGTTTAGATAATTCGTACGATTATTGTTGAAATGTTTTGTATATTACTTACAAATGTAGAATAACATATATAACTTTATTCTTTATTTTTTACCGTAATTGATAAAACAAACATATAAGTTATAAATTTATCATACAAATATTTTGTTGTATCACCGTATAAAAACGGCTATAATTAATAAATAAATAAAATTTTAGGAGTTTTTGTAAAAAATGAAAGACCAAATTTTTAGAATTTTAAATGATATTAAAGGTAAAACGGGTTTTTACTATAAGAACCTTATAACCTCGGAAGAATGGGAACTTAATTCCTCGCTCCCGCTTATAGCCGCAAGCGTTATTAAAATTCCTGTTTTAACAGAAGTTTTTGCCAATCTGCATAGTGGCACAGCGGACAAAAACGAATTTTACAAGATTAAAGAAACCGATAAGCTTCCGTCCTGCGGCGCTTTAAACTATATGCACACAGGGCTTGAAGTTACCCTCGAAGATTTATATACCCTTATGATTATTTTGAGCGATAACACCGCTACCAATATATTGATTAAAAAATTCGGCATGGAAAAAATCAATGCCCGTATGCGTTCATTGGGTCTTGAAAGAACGACTGTAAACCGCCTGCTCTTTGATTCTGCCGCTGCAAAAGAAGGTAAGGAAAACTACATAACCGCAAAGGAAATAGGGATTCTTCTTGAAAAAATGTATAAAGGTGAATTAATTTCACATAAAGCATCGGAAGAAATGATATCCATCCTTAAAAATCAAAGACTTAACGGAAAAATCCCTTTCTATTTTAAAGGAGAAGTTAAAATAGCACATAAAACAGGTGAAGACGACGGCATTACCCATGATGTCGGAATTGTTTTCGCACCCCAGCCGTTTGTTGTGTGTTTCTGTTCAAACGAAGTGGATGTTCCGAGTTTTGAACATGCTATTCAAAAAATTACAAAAATGCTTTACGATATGCAGGTGAAACAATGACTACCCTAATTAAAAACGGAACAGTTGTCGACCCCATAAGCCATATAAACTCAAAATGCAACTTATATATTAAGGATAATAAAATACATTGCATTACATCTGAAAAACTTGCCGCAGATAAAATAATCGACGCAGAAGGGAAAATTGTTTCTCCCGGATTTATAGATGTGCATATGCACGAGGGAGTAAAAAAGTCCGACGGTACTCTTGATGAAAGCATTTTTCTTTCGCTTTTAAAAATGGGTGTTACTTCCGCTCTTGGCGGAAACTGCGGAAACAATACAATTGATTCTCCTTCAAAATATCTTGACATAATAGATGAAAAGGGAATACCGATTAACCTCGGACTTTTCGTCGGTCATACGGACGCGCGCATACGTGCAGGCGGAACAGATAAATATGCGCCGATTGATGAAAAATCACTTAGCCGTATGCTTTCTAATATAGAAGAAGAACTCAGCGGCGGATGTATCGGAATATCATTTGGTGTAAAGTACACCCCGGGAACTACTTTTGACGAACTTTTGAAAGTGTGTTCGCTTTGCAAAAAGTTAAATAAGCCTATATCCGCACATATTCGAGAAGACGCGGCGGGAGTTTTGGATGCGGCGCGCGAAATTGCGGAAATCGGAAGACAGCTCGGTATTCAAGTCGAAATATCGCATATCGGCAGTATGGCGGGTTTTGGCCAAATGGACGACACCCTAAAAATGCTTGATAAATATGTTTTAAACGGTACAAATATTGGGATTGATTGTTATCCCTATTATGCATTCAGTACGGAAATCGGTGAAACCACATATGATGACGGATGGCTTGAGCGTTACGATACCGACTATAGCAGCATTGAACTTTGCGACAGCGAGTTTAAAGGTAAGCGCTGTACCGAAGAAATATTTAAGAAACTGCGGAAAGAAGCTCCATCAACAATAACGGTATGCCACGTTATGAAACCAAAGGAAGTCGATACCGCTCTTCTTCACCCAAATGTTATGCTTGCTACCGACGGTTTTTTCCACAGCGGTCAGGGGCATCCCCGTGCAGCAGGCACTTTTCCTCATTTTATCAAAAATTATGTTAAAACAGGAAAAATAAGCCTTGATGACGCAATTTACAAAATGTCCTCTCTTCCTGCTTTAAAATTCGGACTTGGGAACAAAGGAAGACTTTGCGCAGGAGCTGATGCGGATATTGTAATCTTCGATTTGAACAATATAGAAGACTGCGCAACTTTTGAAAATCCCTCAAAACCGCCTTTGGGTATTGATTATGTAATCGTATCTGGAAAGATTGCTGTGGAAAATTCCAAAGTAAAATCCGGCACCTTAGGTCATTCCCTGAGGTTTTAGCAAGATGAATTTTTCCATAATATAAGCGTCATTTTTTACATTTATCTGCCTTTACAAACACTGTTTGCAGTGCTATAATTCAAATTATTACTTTGTTTTTTGAATTTAGCTATTTTTTTAATTGCATTACATATATGTTGGGGGAAGCCGTATTGATAATAACAGATATAGAAGTGGGCGAAATTTTTGTTCCGCTTATAACTCCGTTTAAGACAGCACTGCGCACTGTAAGCAATGTTGAAGATATAGTCGTTAAAATTACAACCGATACAGGTGAAGTCGGATACGGCGAAGCGCCGCCGACAGCTGTAATTACAGGTGACACTAAGGGTTCGATTGTGTGTGCTATATGCGATTTTATAACTCCTGCTCTAAAAGGAATGGACATTGAAAACATCGATGGAATAATGAAGAAGCTACATTCCTGCATAAAAAAGAATTACAGCGCCAAGTCTTGTGTGGATATGGCGGTTTACGATTTGTACGGAAAACGTTTCAATGCTCCGCTTTATAAGCTTTTGGGCGGATACAGAAAAGAGTTTGAAACCGATTTAACTATAAGCGTCAATCCGATAGACGAAATGGTAAAGGACAGCATAACCGCTGTAAAACGCGGCTATCGCATTTTGAAAACAAAAGTCGGTTTGGACGGAATAAAGGATATAGAGCGCATTAAAGCTATACGCGGCGCAGTCGGCAAGGACATAAAAATTCGTGTGGACGCTAACCAAGGCTGGAGTGCAAACGAAGCGATACATATCATTTCTAAAATGGAAGACCTCGGTCTTGACATAGAGCTTTGCGAACAGCCGGTAAAAGCCGAGGATTTAGAAGGTTTGCGCGCAGTGACGCAGTCGGTAAGAACACCGATACTTGCCGATGAGAGCGTATTTTCAGCAAGAGATGCCTTAAACATTATACAAATGGGAGCGGCGGATTTAATTAATATCAAGCTTATGAAAACGGGCGGAATATACGGCGCACTTAAAATTTGCAGCATAGCTGAAACATTCGGTGTGGAATGTATGATAGGCTGTATGCTCGAAAGCAAGCTTTCGGTAAGTGCGGCGGCACATCTTGCCGCGGCAAAAGGGATTATTACGAGAGCCGATTTGGACGGGCCGTCACTGTGCAAAACCGACCCGTTTAAAGGTGGGCCAAAATATAAAGAAAATAAAATTGTTATGACTGATTTGCCGGGTATCGGTATACAAAGTGTACCTGCATTTGAATAATTAATTCATAACAATTCAGATATCGTCTAATGACGTGAAATTTAAAATGAAAAGAGGATAAGGGAAAATGAAAAAGCTGTTATCACTTTTGCTGTGCGCCGCTATGCTGCTGAGCACACTTGCGGGCTGCGGCAAAAAAAGTTCAGGCTCGGGTACGGACTACCGCAAACTTTACTCCAGTGAAGTAAGTACGCTTAACTACCTTACTACGGGAGAACAAGTCGGACACGAAGTCGCCGCAAACTGCATTGACGGGCTTGTTGAATACGACAAGTACGGTGTTGTAAAGCCGGGAATCGCCGAAACTTGGGAAACAAGCGACGACCAGCTGACATGGACTTTCCACCTTCGCAAAGGAGTCAAATGGGTTGACTACACAGGCAAAGAAGTTGCCGATGTTAAAGCACAGGACTTTGTTGATTCGGCAAAATATGTTCTGACAAGTTCCAACAAATCAGAAACCGCAAGCGCTTTATACAGCGTTGTTAAAAATGCAAAAGATTACTACAATAAAAAAATCACTGATTTTTCACAAGTAGGCGTAAAAGCTGTTGACGACAACACTTTGGTTTACACTCTTGAAAAACCTACATCTTATTTCCTTTCTATGCTCGTATATGTTTGCTTCTTGCCTGTAAACGGCGATTTCATTAAAGAAAAGGGAGCAAGTTTCGGTACGGACAACACAAACATTCTTTATAACGGGGCATATGTTTTCACTAATTATGAACCTCAAGCAACCCACGTTTTCACTAAAAACGATAAATATTGGGATAAAGACAAGGTTTATATAAACTCTGTCACAGAAACCTACAACAAAGAAATGAATACCCTCGCTCCGGAAATGTACAAGCGCGGTGAAATAGATACAGCTTTCATTTCTGCGGATATCCTCGACAACTGGCTTAAAAATGACGATACTAAAAACTTAGTTATGCCGAGCCGCAGAAACTATTACTCTTATTTCTATGCGTTCAACTTCGACCCGAAATTCGATGCTGAATTCCAGCCGGAGAATTGGAAAATAGCCGTTAATAACGAAAACTTCCGTAAATCGATAATGTTCGGCCTTGACAGAGTTAAGGTTCTCTCGGTAAGTGAGCCGAATAACCCTGACAAGCAGGTTATGAATACAATTACCCCTCCCGATTTTGTCGACTATGAGGGAACTGATTACACTCAAATCGGTTCTTTGAAAGATATCAGCTCAAGGGATTCTTTTAATGCTGACGAAGCAAAGAAATACGCACAGAAGGCGAAAGACGAACTTAAAGCAAAGGGAGCTACATTCCCTGTTAAGATTCTTCTTCCTTATAACCCGTCAACATCCAACTGGGACAAAGAAAGCCAAGTTGTCGAACAACAGCTTGAGGGACTTCTCGGTAAAGATTATATCGATGTTATTCCCGAAGCAGGCCCTGCAACAGGTTTCCTTTCAGCGGTACGCCGTTCCGGGAAATATGCTATGATGAAGTGCAACTGGGGACCCGACTATGCTGACCCTGAAACTTACACAGACCCGTTTACACCGAATGACAAAGACGGACAAGGCGGCGGAACTTACAACTGGCCAGAAAAAGTAGAAGGCTACACCGACGCTGACGGTAATAAAACTTACTCCAATCTGTTCTATGCCGCTAAAGCACAGACAACAGATGTTAAGAAACGCTATGAAGCATTCGCAGAGGCAGAAGCATTTCTTGTAAATCATGCATTTGTAATTCCTTACGGATTCAACAACAATGGCTATAAGGTTGACAGGCTCAATCCGTTTGAATCACAATTTTCGCCTTTCGGAGTTTCTACCCTGCGTTATAAAGGGCAAAAACTTCTTGAAAAGCCGATGAGCATGGACGAGTTCTATGCGGCTGAAAAGAAATGGCGTACTGAGCGTGAAGAGGCTCTTAAAAAAGCAAATCAATAATTTCTAAGCTTGTAATTTTTTTGTTTAGAATAATGACTCCGCAAAAAGCCTGCGGAGTCATTATCCTGTTATTATTTTAATCAAAATATACGAATTGGCACTGAGTACAATGCCAATTCGCATATTTTGCCCAAGAAGGAGCATTGAAATGTTAAAATACAGCGCCAAACGACTATTGCAATCGATAATTACACTATTCATCATAATTACGATTGTTTTCTCTCTGATGAGACTCATGCCTGTTGAAGGCTACTTCCAAAACTTTGAAAAAATGGACGACGCACAAATTCAAGCCGCATTAAAAAGCATGGGGCTTCTTGACCCGCTTTGGGTACAGCTGAAAAACTTTTTTATTCAGCTTTTCCATGGAAGTTTGGGCAAATCCCTGATTTACAGACCTAATGTCCCTGTAATGGATATTATTGCCGACAAAGCTCCGATTTCTATTATTATGGGGCTTGTTTCAATGGCAATTTCCCTTTTGCTGGGAATTCCGCTCGGTACCGCCATGGCTCGCAGTAAAAGTAAGTTTTGGGACAAATTCGGTACTGCGTTCATCGTATTCATAACCGCAGTTCCTGCGGCTGTTTACTATCTTTTAATTCAGCTTTATTTTACAGAATGGTTTAATATTCCGATTTTGTTCAGCCTTTCAGACCCTAAAAGCTGGATACTTCCGACTTTGTCGCTTGCCCTTCCCAATACCGCCTTATATGCAATGTGGCTGAGAAGGTACATGGTTGACGAACTTAACAAGGATTACATTAAACTTGCCCGCGCCAAAGGCGTAAGCAATAAAGACATTATGAAAAACCATGTTTTCAGAAATGCATTCGTTCCGCTGATACAATACCTTCCGAGTTCCCTTCTTTACACAATAATGGGTTCTATTTACATAGAGTCGCTGTACTCAATCCCGGGAATGGGCGGTCTTTTGGTAAATGTTATTCAGCGGCAGGACAACAATATGGTGCAGGCTCTTGTTCTTATTTTCTCCGCAATCGGTATTATCGGACTTCTTCTTGGAGATATACTGATGAATTTGATGGATCCGCGCATCAGCTTCGAAAATAAGGGAGGTGCCCGATAGTGGCTTTAGGACGCAAAAAAATTTCCAAAGTTGAAGAAAACATCGACAATATAATTAAGAATATTCCGGAAGAAGAGCTTTTCGGTTTTGCGGATTTTGACGAAAAAGCCGCTGAAAGAGCCGGTTATTCCAACTACTCTTATTGGCGTTCAACCTTTACTGTATTTTTAAAAAATAAGACTGCTGTATTTTTGCTTATATTAATCGGAGTAATTCTGATATTTACATTTATTCAGCCACTGCTTCCCGGACAGCGTTCACCAACCGAGATTTTTAACGATGCTAACGGAGTACAAATACGAAACATGGCACCTAACAGTGAATTTTGGTTCGGTACTAACTCAATCGGTCAAGATTTGTGGAGCCGTGTTTGGAGCGGCACGAGAACATCGCTGTTCATTGGATTTTCCGTCGCTTTAAGCGAAGCGGTTATAGGAATTTTAATGGGTGTACTTTGGGGCTATGTTCGTAAACTTGACCGTCTTTTTACTGAAATATACAACATACTCGACAATATTCCACAGACCGTTGTTTTGATTTTGTTCTCGTACATTATGCGGCCGAGTGTTTCAACCCTTATTATTGCAATGTGTCTTACCGGATGGCTTAACATGGCGCGCTTTATCCGAAACCTTGTTATTATTATCCGCGACCGCGACTACAATTTGGCATCGCGCTGTTTGGGAACCCCGACGATGCGTATTATTTTCAGAAACTTGCTGCCGTATTTGGTATCGGTTATTATGCTTCGTATGTCGCTTTCAATCCCGATGGCAATAGGAAACGAGGTTTTCCTTACATATATCGGATTGGGACTTCCGCCGAGTATCCCGTCTTTGGGTAACTTAATCAATGAAGGCAGAATACTGATGACATCGGAAGCACTGCGCTATCAGCTGTTCTTCCCTGCAATTGCACTTTCAATCGTTACTATTTCATTCTATATCATAGGCAATGCGTTCGCAGACGCATCTGACCCTAAAAATCATGTTTAAGGAGGCTGATTTTCATGGAACAGGAAGTTATTTTATCGGTTAAAAACCTGCATGTAAAATTTGACCTTCGCGGAAAAACTCTTAATGCAATTAGGGGTATTTCACTTGATTTATATAAAAATGAAAGTCTTGCGATAGTCGGCGAATCAGGTTCCGGAAAATCCGTTTTGGTTAAAACCTTTATGGGGCTTTTGGACGCAAACGGAAAAATCACCGACGGCCAGATTATTTACGAAGGTAAAGACCTAACAAAGTTTAAAACAGAAAAAGAGTGGCTTACAGTCCGCGGTAAAAAAATAGCCATGGTTCTTCAGGACCCTATGACGAGCCTTAACCCGCTTAAAACAATAGGCTACCAAATATGCGAAGCAATTGAACTTCACCAAGGACTTAAAGGTGCAGAAGCTAAAGCGCAGGCGGCTAAAATTTTGCAAGATGTCGGCATTACAGAGCCTGAAATGAGGATGAAACAATATCCTCATGAGTTTTCCGGAGGAATGCGTCAGCGTGTTGTAATAGCCATTGCCGTTGCTTGTAAACCTAAAATTTTAATCTGTGATGAGCCGACAACCGCCTTAGATGTTACAATTCAAGCACAGATTTTAAATCTGCTCAAAGATTTAAAGGTTAAATACAATCTAACCACAATATATATAACCCACGACTTAGGGGTAGTAGCAAACGTTGCCGACCGTATCGCTGTTTTATACGCGGGTGATATTGTTGAAATCGGAACTTGCGAAGAAGTATTCTATAATCCGCGCCACCCTTACACATGGGCGCTTCTTTCCTCACTGCCTCAGCTTGGCATCAAAGGTGAAAATCTTTATTCAATTAAGGGTACTCCGCCTAATCTTTTTACGGATATAAAAGGCGATGCATTCGCTCCGAGAAATCCTCATGCGCTTAAAATTGATTTTGTAAAGCGTCCGCCATATTTTGACGTAAGCCCGACACACAAGGCGCGCACATGGCTTTTGGATCCACGTGCACCGAAAGTCGAACCGCCAAAAATTCTCGGCAAACTGCGCGAGGGGGTAAAAAACATTGATTGAAACTAACGAAAAGCAACCATTGCTTCAAGTAAAAAATCTTGATATTACCTTTGGCACGCACAAAAATAAATTCCATGCTGTAAAAAATGTAAGTTTTGATATATATAAAGGCGAAACCTTTGGACTTGTGGGCGAATCCGGTTCGGGCAAGACCACAATAGGCCGCTCCATTATCAGAATCAACCCCACTTCCGGCGGTGAAATTCTGTATAAAGGCGAAAAAATCAACGGAAAAATATCTAAAGAACGTGACCGTGAATTGACACGCCAAATTCAAATGATTTTTCAGGACCCTATGGCAAGCCTTAACGAACGTGCAAAAGTCGATTACATCGTATCCGAAGGTCTTTATAACTTAAAAGAAAAATTCAGTTCATTTCAGCGTAAAGCAAAGGTAGGAAAGGCACTTTCCGATGTCGGACTTCTTCCCGAATTTGCGAGCCGCTTTCCGCACGAATTTTCCGGCGGTCAAAGACAGCGTATCGGTATTGCAAGAGCTTTAATAATGGAACCTGATTTCATTATAGCCGATGAACCTATAAGTGCGTTGGACGTATCAATCCGCGCACAGGTTTTAAACCTTCTTTCCGAATTACAGAAAAAGCGTGGTCTGACGTATTTGTTTATTGCGCATGATTTATCGGTTGTTCGTTTTATTTCCGATCGTATTGCCGTTATACACAAGGGCGAACTGGTGGAACTTGCCGAAACAGAAAAGCTGTTTGCACATCCGCTTCACCCTTACACCAGAGCGCTTCTTTCCGCAATTCCTTTGCCCGACCCTATTGCCGAAAAGAATAAAAAGCTTCTGGTTTACGACCCTAATATGCATAATTATTCGGTTGATAAACCTGTTTGGTGCGAAATAGAAAGCGGACATTTTATTTTGGCAAATAATCCGGAAATTGAGAAATATAAAAAGCAATTGGAAAATAGCTGAAACCTTTGGGAGGAAAATTAGATGTTAATACCAAAGCCATTGCATAAAGGTTCACGTGTCGCCCTTATAGCGCCCGCAGGACCTGTTCCGCCGGAAAAATTCGGGCCGGCTGTGCGTGCAGTAGAGGAGTTGGGACTTAAACCCGCCGTTTATGAAAGCTGCCGCAGAAGCCACGGATATTTTGCCGGTGACGACAAACTTCGTGCCGGCGACATCAACGCGGCATTTAAAGACAAAAGCATTGAAGGTGTACTTTGCATCCGCGGCGGATATGGAGCACAGCGTTTAATGAATATGATTGATTTTGATATGATTCGTGAAAACCCGAAGGTTTTCTGCGGATACAGCGATATTACCGCGCTGCATATCGCAATTAATCAGTTCTGCGGATTTGTTACATATCATACACCTATGCCGTCAACTGAGCTTTACGCAGGAGTTGACGATTACACTATAAACAGACTGAAAAAAGTGCTGTTCGGTGCAAAAATCGGAGATTTGCAAAATCCGATAAATATGCCTGTAAAAACTCTTGTAGGCGGCAGTGCCAAAGGCATTTT
>DHNU01000034.1:9626-18877 GCA_002407645.1 Ruminococcaceae bacterium UBA5408 | reverse complement strand
CTTTTAATCCATCTAAAATCGAAGTGGAATATTCAAGAAACATAAATAAGCTTAAACTCCCACTTTACGGAAGTATTTTGCAGGATTTGGGATGTGACAAAAGGGTAGTAACGGGTTCGGGCGAATTTATAGGAAACGGATGTACTTCCGAGTTTAATAAGCTTGCCGAAGTTTTTAATTCGGGCGGAAGCGGTACACTGTGCCTGCCAAATATAAGCCCGTTTACAGCGGCTTTTGTGTCGCTGAAAATGGTCGGTGAGGCTCAGCCGGACTGCATTTCATACAAATTTATATTCATTGAGGACGAAGACGAAAAAAGCAAACAAAGCGATTATCTTTTAGGTACAGGTTTTTATGTTTGCAAAGGCGGAGAAAACCTTTGGGGTGTTGCAAATATGTTTCATACTGACGCCGATACGCTTAAAAGCCTTAACCCAATGATTGAATGGCCAAATTACTTAGAAAAGGGAACAAAGGTGGTGCTTCCTTGACTTATGTAGGTGTAACAAATATCGGAGAAAGTTTACTTTTGCCTCCGCCGTTTTCTGTAAAACTTATTAAAAATGAAGATGCACCGGCGGACGGATTTACAGGAGTGTTTCCGCTCCTGAATGATATAGGCTTTATTACGAAAATAAGAGTTTACGATAAAAGACGTAAGCTTTGTTTTGACGGATTAGTGGACGAACAAAAGAAATCCCGCGGCAAAGTTTCATATTTCAGCATTAATGCAAGGAGCAGAGCGGCGGTTTTGCTTGATAATGAGGCTTTACCCCAAACTTATATTTCACCGTCGCTTGGGACTATATTCGATAGGCATGTAAAGCCTTATGGGTTTACAGATTATTTGGGTGACGAACATTCATTTAACGGAGAACTGACAATTACAAAAGGGATGAGTGAATGGCAGGCGGCGGAAAAATTCTGCAGAGATTTTTTAAAAATAAAGCCGAGAATTTTAGGGAATAAATTTGATGCAGAAGAGAAAAAGCCGAAAGGGAAACTGATATTTGATAACTGCGGAGGAATAGAATATTCCTCCGTTTCTATTCAAAATAAATATTATTCGGTGATTTCTGAAATATTGGGCAAGTCAAAGGGCAGTGACCTTTACACCACTGCTGCGAAAAACGGAAAAGCAGAAGAACTCGGAATTGTCAGGAAAAGATTTTTAAACACAGTAAAAGGGAATCCCGATAATTTTATACGTAATTCACAGAAGAAAGCCTTTTGCGCAGTGGTTGAATGTTTTAAAGAAGCTGAGGGAGAACTTTTTATGGATGCTGAAATCAGAGATAAACAGTTTGGAAACATAAAGCGCCTTTATGTTTCACAGATGGAATATAAACTATCGTCCGGCGGTGAAATGAGCCGCTATGTTTTAAGGAGGTGTGAGTAATGTGGATTTCACAAAAACTAATTGCCGTACAAAAAGAGAATCCTGCGGCAGAAGTGGCAAAGGTTACTGGTAGTGCTATTATGCAGGGAATAAATGAATACAGGGGTTTACCGACTGCGGCGCCATGGGGAATTGCATATCTTCCGCCAAACACATCGAAAACAGTTGTGGTAAACACAAATGAGGGTAATGTATGTATAGGAACTTTATCACAAAGCCAAGGACTAAAACCGGGAGAAATTAAACTTTTTTCCGCAGGAGGGGCAAATATTGTTTTAAAAAACAGCGGAGAAATAGTTATTAACGGGAAAGTTTTTCCTGCCGAAAAGGAGGAGTAATATGGATACAGCTATAGAAGACGGAGATTTTATTTGCGGCTCTAACGGCAGGCCGAAACAAATAAGCGGCACACAGGAGATTTTTCAGCGTACTGCCATAAGGCTCAAAGTGCCGCTCGGAAACTTTGTTTATGACCCAAGACTCGGAAGCAGGCTTCACGAACTGAAAAAAACTGATTCGGATTTAAACAGAACCGCATTGACTATGTCACAGGAAGCGTTAAGGGCAGTGCCGCAGGTTACGGTTTTGAGTGCCGAGCATAAAGACAATCCGTTTAGAGCGGTTATAAATTTAAGTTGCAACGGGCAGAAAGACAGTGTTGAGGTGATTATATAATGTACAGCTATGATGAGATATATAATAATATGAAAGATAAATTTACATCGCTGGCGGGCTATTCACCCGATGATGCTTCGGACATAGGAATACGGATGAAAGTGCTTGCGGGTGAAATTTTTTCTGTATCAAGCGCAGTCGACTGGCTTAAAATGCAGACATTTGCACAAAGCGCACAGGGATTTCAGCTTGACTTACGCGCACAGGAAAGGGGAATTTACAGAAAAAAAGCAGTACAGGCAGAAGGTAAACTTACTTTTAAAATAAGTGAACCTTTATGGTTTAATGCGGCTGTTCCAAAAGGAACGGTGTGTTCTACAGTTGGAGATAATCCTGTAAGATACATAACAACTGAGGCGGGAATTCTTGAAAGCGGAAAGCTCAGTGTAGAAGTTCCTGCGGCTGCCGAAAAAGGCGGACAGCTTGGCAACACCGAACGTGGTACGGTTACTTTAATGATTACTCCGGTTCGTGCATTTGAATCTGTAGTGAACGAACAGTGTTTCAGAGGCGGAGAAGACAGTGAAAGCGACAGCGAACTTCGAAAACGGCTTATGAAGAGTTATGAAAATATATCCAACGGAACGAATGCGGCTTTTTACCGTGAAAAAGCATTACAGTATGACGGAGTTTACTCAGCGGGTGTTATACCGCGTGAGAACGGTACAGGCACGGTGAGCGTTTACCTTGGCGGCAGGGGTGGAATACCTTCTGACGATACAATATCGAAAGTTCGAACTGAGCTAAACAGACTCAAGGAAGTAAATGTTGATATTAAAGTCGAACCCGCACAGACAGTACCTGTAAATATTGATATAGTCGTTGCACCAAAAGATATGGATGATATGCAGGAAACCGAAAACGCCTGTATAAATGCGGTTACAAATTATTTTAGGGAGCTTTCCGTCGGCGAACCTGTTATTTTGACAGCACTCGGTGTACAAATTTTTAATACGGGGAAAATTAAAAATTATATTTTTAACAGTTCGGTTACAAAGGATAGGAAAATTAACAAAAATCAGCTTGCTGTATGTGAAAAAATTAAAATCGGACAGTATTCGGGGGGCTAAAATGACAGCTTTAACATCTATGATTTCAAGAATGAAAGAAACGGGAATTTATAAACTTGATTCGGATACATTGGTTGACTATGAACTCAGAGCATATGCCGCCGGACTTGATATGGTTATAAATCAATTTTCAGAACTTGAAAACGAAAGCTTTATTCGAACTGCAAAAGGATACGGACTTTCAAACAGGGAAAATTTGCTTAAATTCAGCCCCTGTGAGAATACAGAGGACAGACGGAATTCAGTAATGGGATGTTGTTCAATAACACCTAACAATTTTACTAAATCGGATATGGAAAATGTTTTTAAAATCAGGGGACAAAACACAGAAGTTTTCGAGTGTCCCGCGGAAAATAAAATATATGTAAACTGTATGGAGTTAAACGAAGATGAAAAAAAGAAAATAATAGATACTGCCAAAATGTTCCTTCCGGCTCATTTGGACGCCGAACTGGATTTTAGATGCGTTTCATGGAATAATATTGACAGTAAAAAATATACTTTCGACAATATGGAAGGCTTCGGTTTAACTTGGAATGATATTGATAATTACGAAAACGGATTAATTAAAATATAAAGGAGGATAATATGCCGACAAATAACAAAACAAGCTTGGGATTAAACAGCTGGGTTGGTACAGATAAACCGAGGCGCAGTGATTTTGTAGAAGATAATACACTTTTGGATAATATTTTAAAATCGCATTTTAATGATACTAAAAAGCACCTGACTGAAAAAGACAGAACTTTTTTAAACGAAAGTATTGCTGTGGGGAATTATTGCGGAGACGGCGAAGAAACACAAGAAATACAACTTCCTTTTGAGCCTAAATTTGTGTTAATATATCTTGAAAATGCAGCAGTTAATTTTTTTATCCCTGCGGCAGAGTATAATCTAAACAATACAGCGGTTGCATCAAAAAACGGCTGCTCATCAGGCGTCTTTATTATGGGCGACAAACTAACGGTTTGCCAAACCCAAAAACCACAAAAGGGTGGAGTAGTCGATAACTTAAATAGTTTTACTGATAGTTATGTATATATAGCGTTTAAATAATTTGCAAATTGATGTAAATTAAAGTAAAATAATGTTAATATAGGCAAAAAGGGGATGAGATTACTGAAACTGTACAGTAATGAAGAAAAAAAAGAACGTGCTTTATTAATAGAAGTAGACACAGGAGAATATGATGCGCAAGCGTCTTTGGCGGAACTTTATGAACTTGTTATCAGCGCGGGGGCAGAGCCTTTCGGCGGGATGACGCAAAAACGCCCAACTCCTGATAAAGCCACTTGTGTGGGTTCCGGATTCATTAAGGAAATAGCCGAATTTTGTAATCAGCAAGAGATTGATTTGTTGGTTTTTGACTGTGAGTTATCCCCAACGCAAATACGAAATATTGAAGATATTTGTAAAGTCCGTTTGGTGGACAGAACAATGCTTATACTTGATATTTTTGCTTCACGTGCAAAAAGCAGAGAAGGTAAATTACAGGTTGAACTTGCACAGCTTAAATATATGCTTCCCCGCTTAACGGGAAGAGGAGTTGAACTTTCGCGCCTCGGCGGCGGAATAGGCACAAGGGGGCCCGGCGAAAGCAAACTTGAAACGGACAAGCGCCACATTAGAAAACGGATTGAAGGCTTAAAAGAGCAGCTTGAAACTGTTGAAAAACACAGAAAGCAGATTGACAGGCGGCGCAAAAAAGACGGTGTCATTACAGTTGCGCTTGTGGGATATACAAATGCGGGAAAATCAACGCTGATGAATTATCTTACAAATGCCGGTGTGCTTGAAAAGGATATGCTTTTTGCAACACTTGATCCAACGGCAAGAGCTTTAAAATTACCGGGGGGCACAACGGTAATGTTGATTGACACGGTCGGACTTGTCCGCCGTTTACCGCATAATTTGGTACAGGCATTTCATTCGACTTTGGAACAGGCAGCGGGTGCGGATATTATTTTAAATATCTGTGATGCATCAAGCCCAGAAGCCGATGTTCATTTAAAGGTTACGAAAGACCTTTTGGAAGAATTAGGCTGTAAGGATACGCCGATAATACCGGTACTTAATAAATGCGACCTTTTACCCAAAGGACAGATTATACCGTTTGTGGGAAAGTCAGTCAGAATTTGTGCAAAAACGGGTGCGGGAGTAGATAAACTTCTTTATGCGATTGAGAGAAACTTACCGAATCAAATGGAGCGTTTAAATCTTCTGCTTCCATTCAGTAAAAGCTCGATTGCCGCACAGATAAGGCGCGACGGCAGAATTGAAAACGAAGAATACACAGAACGAGGTCTTAAGCTAACGGCGCAAATTCCACTGATAATGGACGATTTAATTAAGGACTATATAGTTGAATAAACAGAAAAATCCGAAGCTTTAAAGCTTCGGATTTTTTGTTACAGCTTAGTAGCTTTAATCTCTTTCAAGAACCTTTACGATTTCGCCGACAAACATTTTGTGATAATCCTTATCTGCATAGCACTCGCTGTCGATTGACTTATCAATAAAGCAGGCGGGGTCTATGGTTTGACCATGCATTTTGCGGCATATGAAAACAACTTTCGCTTCTTTAAAATACGGCGCTTTTTCGTCAAAAACAGGAGTAAGTCCGGCACTGCTGATTTTATCGGTTTCATTCCGCCCCGAATGACTTCCGCAGTAATTTAAAGCATTACGGTCGTTCTTATCGAAGAAACATATTGAATAATAATCTTCTTTTTCAATAAATTCAAGAGTGTAGCGTTGAGGGCGAATAAATATAAACGAAACTGGCTTTTTCCAAAGCTCACCCAAAGCGCCCCAGCTTGCTGTCATAGTGTTGCATTTGGTTTTGTTGCCTGCAGAAATCAGCATCCACTGTTTACTGATTTTTGTGAAAGGGTTAAACTTCAAACTTTCGATATCGATTTCCTGAAACATGAGAATACCTCCATTTAATATATTTATATTCTATTTTATACTATTTAGCAATATATACAATCCGCAATTAAAAATATACCATGCTTTTTATACATTTGCTCCAAAATGAATATTTATGCATAAAGCGCTTGATTTTTTGCATAATCAGTGTATAATAAAACACAACGAAAGAAATTAACGAGCATTAGGGGGTCGTTTTAAATGGATAACAAAATTAAAAAAGTGGTTCTTGCTTATTCCGGTGGACTGGATACTTCTATTATTATACCATGGCTGAAAGAAAATTATAACAACTGTGAAGTTATAGCGGTAGCCGCAGATGTCGGACAGGGAACGGAACTTAACGGTTTGGAAGAAAAGGCAAAAAAGACAGGCGCTTCAAAACTTTATATCGCTGACCTTAAAAAGTCTTTTGTTGAAGATTATATTTGGCCGACATTAAAAGCGGATGCAGTTTACGAAAATAAATATTTACTCGGCACTTCTTTTGCAAGACCTATTATTGCAAAAAGGCTTGTTGAAATTGCAAATGCCGAGGGTGCAGATGCTATCTGCCACGGCTGTACGGGCAAAGGAAACGACCAAGTCCGTTTTGAACTTGCAATAAAGGCATTTGCTCCAAAGATGAAAATTATTGCTCCATGGAGGGAATGGAAGATCAAATCCCGTGACGAAGAAATTGATTATGCCGAAGCACACAATATTCCTCTTAACATTACAAGAGAAACAAATTATTCAAAAGATAAGAATCTTTGGCATCTTTCTCACGAAGGTTTGGATTTGGAAAATCCCGCAAATGAACCAAAATACAATGAAAAGGGCTTTTTGGAGTTAGGGGTATCTCCGGAGCAGGCACCCGATAAGCCGACATATATTACGATTAAATTTGAAAAAGGCATTCCGACTGCCCTTAACGGTCAAAAGCTCTGTGCTGTGGATATGATTGCCGAGCTTAACAAATTGGGCGGCGAAAACGGAATCGGAATTGCGGATATCGTTGAAAACAGGCTTGTCGGGATGAAATCACGCGGAGTATACGAAACTCCCGGCGGAGCAATTCTTTACCATGCACACAACAAACTTGAGGAACTCTGCCTTGACAGGGACACTTACCATTACAAACAAAGCGTAGCCATTAAATTTGCCGACCTTGTATATTTCGGTCAGTGGTTCACTCCTTTAAGGGAAGCCCTTTCCGCATTTGTTGACAGTACTCAAAAGACTGTTACGGGTGAAGTTAAACTTAAACTCTACAAGGGGAATATTATTGATGCGGGTGTAACTTCTCCGTATTCTCTTTATGATGAAGAAATCGCGACTTTTGACGAGGACGAAGTTTACAATCAAGCTGATGCAAACGGATTTATCAATCTGTTCGGACTTCCGATTAAGGTGCAGGCAATTAAAAAACTGAAAAATCAGGGCGAGAATTAATAAAAAACAGTTTTAGGGGCAGGCGGTTGTCTGCCCCAAACTTTAATAACGGGGGCTGTAAAAATTGAAACTGTGGGCAGGAAGATTCCATAAAGAGCTTGATAAAAAAACGAATGACTTTAATTCATCTATTTCATTTGACAGCCGTATGGCAAAAGAGGATATAGAAGGAAGCATTGCACACGCGGCGATGCTGGGTGCGTGCGGAGTTATAAATAAGGACGAAAGCGAAAAAATCTGCTCGGAACTTAAAAATATTCTCAATGATATAGAAGACGGAAATCTCAAAATAGACGAAGAAGCTGAAGATATTCATACATTTGTTGAGGGTGAACTTACAAAGCGCCTCGGTTCGGCGGGAAAACGTCTGCATACTGCGCGCAGCCGTAACGACCAAGTCGCAGTTGACATTAAGCTTTACTTAAAAAAACAGTGCAGTGTACTTTATGAACAGGTAAAAAGCCTTATAAAAGTAATATGCAATAAAGCACTCGAAAATAAAAGCACTGTAATGCCGGGATATACACATATGCAGAGGGCACAGCCGATTACTTTCGGGCATCATCTTCTTGCATATGCCGAAATGTTTAAGCGGGATTTGTCACGCCTTCAAGATACAAAAAAGCGTATGGATTCATGTCCGCTCGGCTCCTGCGCACTTGCGGGGACGACATATCCTTTGAACCGAGAAATGACAGCGTCGCTATTGGGCTTTAAAGGTGTAACCAATAACAGCTTGGACGGTGTTTCTGACCGCGATTATTGCATGGAACTTGCGTCGGACATCGCAATAACAATGGTTCACCTTTCTCGTTTTTCAGAGGAAATCATACTTTGGTGTTCTTGGGAATTTAAATTTATTGAATTGGACGATGCTTTTTCAACAGGCTCAAGCATTATGCCTCAGAAAAAGAATCCGGATATTGCAGAACTTGTCCGTGGAAAGTGCGGCCGTGCAATCGGAGATTTAACAACGCTTCTTACTATGATGAAAGGACTTCCGCTTGCCTATAATAAGGATATGCAAGAGGATAAAGAAGCAATATTCGATGCAATAGATACACTCAATATGTGCCTTACAGCATTTATTCCGATGATAGATACTATGAAAGTACTTCCCAAAAATATGAGGAATGCCGCGGCGCGCGGATTTATTAACGCCACCGACTGCGCGGATTATTTGGTATTAAAAGGTATTCCGTTTAGGGATGCGTACAAAATTACAGGAGAAATTGTTGCTTATTGTATTGAAAATAATCTTACCCTTGAAACACTTTCTATTGATAATTACAAAAAATTTGATGAACATTTTGAGGATGGAATATACGACGCAATTTCACTTGAAAACTGTGTTAACGGAAGAAAAGTGAAGGGCGGTCCTGCTCCGCAGAATGTACAGAAAGAGGCAGAAAAGATATTAAAAGAAATGGGGGACTGAAAATGATTAAAGCCGGAATAATCGGCGCAACCGGCTATGCAGGAGCAGAACTTGTAAGGCTTTTACAAAATCATCCCGAGGTGGAGATTTCTGCAGTCAGTTCTGTGAGCTTTCAGGGTAAACCTATTTCCGAAGTTTATCCCGCTTATTTTAACATCTGTGATATGGTCTGCGTTTCACAAAATGATGCAGTGGAAAAAAGTGATGTTATATTTGCGGCTCTTCCCCATGGACTTTCTCAGGAATTAGCGGCTGAATGTTACACAAAAGGAAAAGTATTTATTGATTTGGGCGCGGATTTTAG
>DHNU01000034.1:0-9326 GCA_002407645.1 Ruminococcaceae bacterium UBA5408 | reverse complement strand
GCGCTTAAAAACGGACTTATTAAGACAGATAAAATTATAGCCGACTGTAAAAGCGGAGTAACGGGTTCGGGAAGAAAAGCTACACAGAACACACATTATCCGGAATTAAACGAAGGGATAAGTGCCTATAAAGTAGCATGTCACCGACATACTCCCGAAATTGAACAAAGCCTTTCCAATATTTCCTTAAGTAACATTAAAGTTACTTTTGTTCCTCATTTACTTCCGGTTAACCGCGGAATTTTAGCTACATGTTACGCACAGCTGACTTCTAATGCAAATATAGAAAATATTTTAACGTCGTACCATGAAGCATACGACAATGAATATTTTATAAGGCTTCTCCCCGAAGGCGTTGAAGCCAATATTAAAAATGTAAGATATTCCAATTTCTGCGATATTTCACTTCATGTAGATATAAGGACGGGTACTTTTATAGCAATTTCTGCAATTGATAATATGGTAAAAGGAGCGGCGGGGCAGGCAGTTCAAAATATGAACCTTGCTTTCGGTTTGGAAGAAACAGCCGGATTAAAGATGGTTCCTCCGGCATTTTAAAGGAGCTGATTTTAAAATGAAGTTTATAGATGGCGGTATTACCGCGGCAAAAGGTTTTAAAGCGTCAGGAATGCACTGCGGTATTCGAAGAAACAGATCTAAACCGGATTTAGCATTAATCTTTTCGAATGTACCTTGTTCAGCGGCTGCCGTATATACACAGAATTTAGTAAAAGGCGCTCCGCTTTTGGTAACACAAAGAAATATTTCGGACGGAAAAGCACAGGCTGTTATCTGCAATTCGGGAAACGCCAACACCTGTACTGCTGACGGTGAGGAAAAAGCGGAAATTATGTGTAAAGCTGCGGCACAAGAATTGGGGATTAAACCAAGTGACGTTATTGTAGCATCCACAGGAGTGATTGGTCAGGTTCTTCCGATTGAACCAATTTTAAATGCAGTGCCGGAACTTGTAACAGCGCTTTGTGAACACAGCTCGGAAAATGCGGCAAGGGCAATTATGACAACCGATACAAAGATAAAAGAAACAGCGGTCGAATTTGAAATAGACGGCAAACCTGTTCACATCGGAGGAATAGCAAAAGGCTCGGGTATGATACATCCGAATATGGCGACGATGCTATCTTTTCTTACTACTGACGCCGTTATTTCACCTGAAACTTTAAGTTTGGCTCTTCATGAAGCGACCCAAAAGACTTTTAATATGATAAGCATAGACGGCGATACATCCACAAACGACATGGTAACTGTTCTTGCAAACGGTCTTGCGGAAAACTATGAAATTAAGGCAGATACAAAGTATTATAAAATTTTTACAGAGGCTCTTACAGCGCTTTGCATGGAGCTTGCCAAAAAGATTGCGGGTGACGGCGAGGGTGCAACTAAACTTCTTGTTTGCAATGTAAAGGGAGCAAAATCGGAAAACGATGCACAGCTTGCTGCAAAAAGCGTTATCTGTTCAGCTCTTTTTAAAGCGGCAATGTTTGGTGCGGACGCCAATTGGGGGCGTGTGCTTTGTGCTTTGGGATACTCAAAGGCTGATATAGATATTAAAAAAGTTGACGTTGCATTTAAATCCTCAGAAGGAAGTATTGAAGTCTGCAAAGATGGCGCGGGAATTAAGTTTGATGAAACGAAAGCAAAAAAAATACTTTCGCAGGACGAGATAGACGTAAATGTAACTCTTCACGACGGGAACTTCAAAGCCGCCGCTTTTGGATGTGACCTCACATATGATTATGTAAAAATTAACGGTGATTACAGAACTTGATGGCTTTTTAAGACAAAGGCGGCTTTTTATATTTTGCTTGTAATGCTCTAAAGCTTTACACAGTTTAAACTCAGCATTTAGGAAGTGACGGTATGGAAATCAGCAATTCGGAAAGGGCAAAGGTTCTTATACAGGCTCTGCCATACATACAAAAGCATGCAGGCAGGACAATAGTTGTAAAATACGGCGGAAATGCCATGGTAAACGAAGATTTAAAATTTGCGGTTATGAGCGATATTGTACTTATGCAGCTTGTCGGAATTAATGTGGTTGTTGTTCATGGCGGAGGTCCCGAAATCGGTTCTATGCTTAAAAAAATAGGCAAAGAGAGCCGGTTTGTAAACGGAATGCGTGTAACTGATGCAGAAACTGCACAAATAGTTCAAATGGTTCTCGCAGGAAAAGTAAATAAAGACTTGGTTCAACTTTTACAGCGGCATAACGGTCGTGCGGTCGGCCTTTGTGGACTTGATGGAAATATGCTGAGTGCAAAAAAATTAATATCGGATGAAGATTTGGGTTTTGTCGGTGAAATTACAAAAGTAAATACCGAAATAATTGTAAGTGCCACTAAAAACGGATATATCCCCGTTGTCGCAACGGTTGCGGGCGGAGAAAACGGCGAAGTTTACAATATTAATGCCGATATAGCGGCCTCAAGAATAGCCGCTGAACTTGGGGCGGAAAAGCTGATACTTATGACGGACGTACGCGGACTTTTGCGTGACAAAGACGATGACAGCTCAATAATATCGGTTGTAAACGTCAGCGAAGTTCCAAAACTTCAAAACGACGGTGTTATAGGCGGAGGAATGATACCGAAAGTAAACTGCTGTGTTGAAGCTGTGCGCCGAGGAGTAAAAAGAGCACATATTATTGACGGGCGCATACCGCATTCAATTTTAATAGAAATTTTTTCTGATGAGGGAATCGGCACAATGTTCTGCTAAATGCGATTTAAAGGGGGCATATAGATGAATTTAAATGAAGTTGTAAAAAAAGAACATGAAAATATAATGCAGACATACTCTCGGTTTAATTTGGCGCTTGTTTCGGGGAAAGGCGCTTGCGCACAGGATACAGAGGGCCGAAAGTACATTGACTTTACAAGCGGAATAGGGGTTAACTGTCTTGGATTTTGTGACGATAACTGGGTAAATGCAGTAACAAGTCAAGCGGCAAAATTACAGCATACATCTAATTTATTCTATAATCCCGTACAGGTTGAGCTTGCGGAAAAGTTATGTTCACTTACCGGCTTTTCAAAAGTATTTTTCGGAAATTCTGGTGCCGAAGCAAATGAATGTGCCATAAAACTTGCGAGAAAATACGGAACGGAAAAATACGGTGAAAATCACAATAAAATTATCACCCTTAAAAATTCATTTCACGGCAGAACGGTAACAACTTTATCGGCAACAGGTCAGGACGTATTTCATAAAAATTTTACCCCTTTTACAGAGGGCTTTTTCTATGCCGATGCAGATATTCAAAGTGTAAAGGAATTTACAAGTACGGATACATGTGCAATAATTATAGAGTTGATACAAGGAGAAGGCGGCGTTCTTCCGATGAATCCCCAATTTGTAAAGGAACTTTCTGAATTTTGCAGGAAAAACGATATACTGCTTATTGTAGACGAAGTTCAGACGGGAGTAGGCAGAACGAGTAAACTTTATTGCTTTCAAAATTACGGTATTATGCCCGATATCATAACAAGCGCCAAAGGACTCGGCGGCGGACTTCCAATAGGCGCATGTCTTTGCTCTGAAAAGCTGCAAAATGTAATGGGAGTTTCATCCCATGGTTCGACTTTCGGCGGGAACCCGATTGTCTGTGCAGGCGCTCTTGCGGCGCTTAATAAGGTATCGCAAGATAATTTTTTAAATGAAGTACATGAAAAGGGAAAGTACTTTACTGATAGACTAAAAGCTATCGAAGAAATCGAGTATGTGCGCGGAATGGGACTTATGCTCGGTGCAAAGCTTAAAAAAGATAACGCCAAGGAGATTGCAGAAAAATGCGTCGAAAACGGTCTTCTTGTGCTGACGGCAAAAAATCTTCTTCGCTTTCTTCCGCCTTTAACAATCACCTATGAAGAAATGGACAAAGGCATTAATATTTTGGAAAATACTTTAAATAATCAATAAATATAAATATTCAGGAGGGCAACTTATGAAACATCTTCTTAAAATGCTCGATTTAACAAGCCGGGATATCACCGATATTTTAAATCTTGCCGACCAGCTTAAATACGAACAAAAGCACGGAATCAAACACCGCCATTTGGCAGGTAAAACCTTGGGTATGATTTTTGAAAAAGCCTCAACAAGAACACGTGTATCGTTTGAAGTAGGTATGTATCAGCTCGGCGGACTTCCGATTTTTCTTTCCGTAAATGACCTTCAAATCGGCAGAGGAGAACCGGTACAGGATACGGCACGCGTACTTTCCCGCTACCTTGACGGAATTATGATACGGACATATAAGCAGTCTGAAGTAGAGGCTTTAGCTAAGAACGGTTCAATACCTATTATTAACGGACTTACGGATTTTGCCCACCCGTGCCAAGTGCTTGCCGATTTAATGACTATCCGCGAGTATAAAGGAAGTCTTGAGGGACTTAAACTGTGCTTTATCGGTGACGGAAACAACATGATGAATTCGTTAATTGTTGCCGGACTAAAAATGAAAATGGAAGTAGCGGTTGCTTGTCCGGACGGCTATAAACCAAACGCGGCTGTTCTTGACTTTGCAGTAAGACACCCGGCTTTCAGTATTACAAATGACCCGAAAGAAGCCGCAAAGGGTGCGGATGTGATTATTACCGACGTTTGGGCGTCAATGGGCATGGAAGAAGAAGCTGAAAAACGCCGCAAAGCGTTTAAGGGATTCCAGATTAATGATGAAATTATGGCTCAGGCAAAAAGCGATGCCATAGTACAGCACTGTCTGCCCGCACACCGTGGCGAAGAAATTACCGCAGAAGTTTTTGAAAAACATTCAAAAGAAATTTTTGAAGAGGCAGAAAACCGCCTCCATGCACAGAAGGCGGTTCTTGTACGTCTTTTAGGATAAATTGAAATTCAGTTCTTATTGTTTATGCGAAAAAAACGGCTGCTATTGCGTAAGAACACCGTTGTCGGTGCTTTCCAAAATCAATATTTGTTCTTCATATCCGGTAGTAGCGTTAATATAAACAAGAACTCGGTCATTGCTACTGCCGTCGCATAAAAATTCATAGCACAATACTTCGCTTAAACCGGGAGTTGGAATTAAAGCCAGCTCCCTTTTTTTAACTTTGAGTTTTGGGCTTACTGAAAGCTGGGCTGCATCTGCGGAAATTTTTGCGGTAACATTGCGTTCATAGTGATTCATGATATAGCCGGTTGCATTAAATCGTACTATTTCTCCGTCATCAAGTGCTACCGATACTTTTATCAAATCGGGATAAAAAATAATATCGTTTTTATAGTAAGCAAAATTAATTGTACAGATTCCGTCACTTATAATATAATAGCTTTCTTTCATATTCATAAGTCCTCTGCTTTTTAAAAAGTTTTGGGCTATTGTAAAAGCTTCCTCGTGTTTAAGTTTTTCCTCTGTAACACTTCGCGAGTTGTCCATTGTTGAAACAAATCCGCCTTCTTTTGTAACTGAAATGCGTATTCTTCCGTCATTACCCGTAAAATTGTAAGTTGGAAGTCCGCCCGCAGTATCCTGTGTATGTGTAATTGAATCCTGTGTAGTATTAAGAAAATCTGCGGCTATATTTTGTGCGTTACCCTGTGGAATAGTTCCTTTTCCCTGTGTAAGGCGCGGCTTTTTCTGACCGATATGATCGGAGAATGGACCGTCGTAGATAAGAGAAGGAAAGTTTGTAAAATCCTCCGCAGACTTTGTGAATTTTTCCGAAAGCTTTTCGTAATCAATATCTCCTTTTATATCTTGAAAACCCGCCTGCAGGGTTTTGGCATACTCTTCAAGCCCTTTCATTATGTTGTATTCTTCAGCGGTGATTTTTTGTCCAGATGAAATTTTATTGGACATGGACATTGAAAAGTCACCGACTTGAGTGATAAACTTCGTAATGTTATCGACAGAATTGTCCTTTATCGGAAGTACTGCCAAAGCGGCTTTTGCCATACTGGTTTCACGCATAAGTTTTGCGGCAAGTCCGTTTTGCTGTGTAGGTGTATTTGCATATACAGCCTTATTAAGGGTTGTCTGTATATTGCTTACACAGCTGCTTAAATCGGACATTGCCCTTTTATAGTTATATTCCAAATTGGTTTTGTATTTGTTGGCCTTTACGAAACCTGCGGCGGTTGTTCCTCCGAGAGTAACAATTACGGCAATTACTGCTACAATCATAAAAATTTTTTTTCTTTTCATATATTTCACCCCGTTTGCATATTTTCTCCTTGCAAGGCAAAAATATGCAGATTTTCTTAAACAGGGTAAAATTTACTGTGATATAATGTAAATCAAAACTACGAATTTAATTTGGAGGAAACAATATGTCGAAACCGATTATAGGTTTAACACCGCTTTACGATACACTGGAAAATAAACTTTGGATGCGTGAAAATTACATTGAAGCCGTCATTTCAAACGGCGGTGTTCCGATTATTTTACCGCTTATCAATGAAAAATCCGAAATAAAAAAATTAGCTGAAATATGTGACGGATTTTTGTTTACGGGAGGACCGGACGTTCATCCGAAACTTTTCGGGGAAGAAACCCTGCGTTTCTGCGGTGAAATTGATGAAAGACGCGATACATTCGAAATACTTCTGTTAAAGGAAGTATTAAAACTTGATAAACCGGTATTAGGAATATGCCGAGGAATTCAGCTTATAAACGTTGCGCTCGGCGGAACGGTTTATCAGGATATTCCCGCACAGGTAAAGGGTACGCCTATTATGCATTACCAGAAGAAGCCTTACGATGTCGGCGTTCACAGCGTAACAATTAGTAAAGGTACTCCGCTTTACGATATTTTAAAAACCGAAGAAATAATGGTTGACAGCATGCATCATCAGGCGGTTAAGGATATTGCGCCAAATCTCAGATGTGCCGCAATATCCAAAGACAATATAGCAGAATGCATTTATATGCCGGGCAAAAAATTTGTTATGGCTGTTCAGTGGCATCCTGAATATATGCAAAAAACCGGAGAAGAAAGTAAGAACATTATGAAAGCCTTTATTAATTCATCAAAAAGCTATACATAATATATATGGGTTTAAGGCGAAAGCTTTTTTACTTTAGGTTACTTGCTATTTTTTACATGTATAAGTATAATGGTAACATTAGTCTGAAAGTCTGAAAAAAATTCGGAGGCATGTATGGATATACAAAAGTTTTACAGCTCATTAAAAGGTAAAAAAGTTGCATTTTGCGGAATAGGCGGAAGTAATCTTCCCCTTATAAAAACATTTAAAAAGCACGGTGCTGATGTTACTGCCCGAGACCGCCGAACAGAAGAAAAACTCGGTAAAACCGCAGAAGAACTCAAAAATATAGGAGTTAAACTCTGCTTGGGCGAAGATTATTTAAAAAACCTAAATGAAGATATTATTTACCGTACCCCCGGAATGAAATACTATATTCCGGAATTAAATGAAGCACGGGCACACGGTGCGGCGGTAACTTCCGAAATGGAAACCTTTTTTGATTTATGCCCTTGTAAAATTTTCGCAGTAACCGGAAGTGACGGAAAAACAACAACAACAACTATAATTTCAGAAATGCTTAAAGCTGCAGGCAAAACAGTCCACCTCGGCGGAAATATCGGCAATCCGCTTTTACCTGAAATAGATAATATTTCAGAAAATGATGCAGCGGTAGTTGAACTTTCCAGTTTCCAGCTTATATCCATGCGGCGCAGTCCGGACATAGCCGTTGTCACAAATGTGACACCTAATCACCTTGATATGCATAAGGATATGCAGGAATATGTAGACGCAAAAAAGAACATTGTTCTTCATCAAAATGCATATTCAAAGTCAATACTAAATGATGATAACGAAATTACAAAAGGGTTTTCTGATTTTGTACGTGGTGAAAAAAGAATGTTCAGCCGCAGGCACAAATGCGAAGACGGTGCTTGGCTTAATGAAAATAATGAAATTATAATGTCCCACGGCGGCAAAGACACTATTGTAATGAATGCTTCCGATATTAAAATACCGGGGAATCATAATATAGAAAATTATCTTGCGGCTGTTTCCGCTTTATGGGGAATAGTCGATATTGATAAAATGGTTTATGTAGCCAAAAATTTCGGCGGTGTTGAACACAGAAATGAACTGGTTCGTGAGCTTGACGGTGTAAAGTATTACAATGATTCAATCGGAACAACTCCGAGCAGAACCATGAATGGAACTCTTTCGCTGTTCGATAAAAAAATCATTTTAATTGCAGGCGGATATGACAAGAACATTCCGTTTGACTCTTTCGGCCCTAAAGTCGTAGAGAAAGTTAAAACCCTTGTGCTGATGGGCGCTACTTCAGATAAAATCGAAAAGAGTGTGAAATCCGCACCGAATTATAAAGAGGGTTCACCTAAAATAATTAGGGTAAACTCGCTTGAAAAAGCAATTAAAACCTGTCGTGAAGAGGCCGAGAAAGGCGATGTCGTTTCACTTTCTCCGGCATGTGCAAGTTTTGATATGTTCCCCGATTTTGAAACAAGGGGCGAAGAGTTCAAAAAATTGGTTAATGAGCTTTAATTATTATATATATTTCTTATAAAGGTTAACCAATCAATTATCCAGTAAAGCAATGAACAAAGCGCAGAACGTATTTCTGTGAATTTGTTCATTACTAATATTAGCAAATAACGGAGTGAAAAGAATTGAACCATTTAAAAGAACTTGTGTTCCGACTTTGCTCTGCACCCGGAACACCCGGGGACGAAAACGGTGCGGCAGAAACGGCAGCAGAAGAACTTTCAAAGTATGCGAAAGTGCGTATTGACAAGATGGGTAATGTGGTCGCCAAATTGGGAAAAAAAGATGCCAAAAATCATATTATGCTTGACGCCCATATTGACCAAATCGGTTTAATCGTTACAAACATCGATGAAAACGGGTTTATCAGAGTGGAACGCACCGGAGGAGTGGATCGCAGAGTGCTGCCGGGAAGTCCCGTAAAAATTTACGGCAGGGAAGTTCTGAACGGAATTGTCTGCAGTACTCCGCCTCATCTTTCGGTCGGCGGCGAAGATAAAGTAATGCCGATTGACGAAATGGCAGTAGACGCAGGACTTACAAGGGAACAGGCGGAAAAACTTATTTGTCCCGGTGACAGAATAGTCTTTAATACAAAACCGAGAAGTCTTTTGGGAACACGTATTTCTGCCGCCGCTTTGGATGACAGAGCAGGCGTTGCATCCTTAATTCGCTGTGTGGAATTGCTAAAGGACACAAAACTTAATTGTGAGCTGTCCATACTTTGCAGTTCAAGGGAAGAAGTCGGTTCACAGGGTGCCGTAACAGGTGCCTATCAAATTAAGCCGACCGAGGCGATT
>DHNU01000043.1:26147-43652 GCA_002407645.1 Ruminococcaceae bacterium UBA5408 | reverse complement strand
AATCCCCGATGGTTCACCAAAAGAGAAGGAACAGGGTACAAGCCTTGTTCCTTTTTTTGTTGTATAAAAATGTTTATACTCAAAAGTCATCGGGGTGAGAACCCCGCGGTGCAGGTTATATATGTTAAACAATAAATCTATTTTATCAAAGGCTTTTTTAAATGATGCTTATAATGATTTGGAAGTTCTAAGATTTTAATATGGCTGTATTCTTTTAAAATAGGCTTTACATCACGACTAATACTTAATACTACTTCGTCTTCTGCAAAATATAAATGAGGACCTATATAAGGATTAACAATAAATGTAATTACGTAGTTGCCTTTCTCATGAACGATATTTTTTACTTGGGTATCATAATCTGAAATAATTGGATTAATATCTAAATAATCTTTATAATAAAGTTGCGTAAATTTCTCAAGGTCGTTCCATAGCAACCTTATAAGAACTTGGTTACATATATTTGGCTCGTTTAATTCGGTTGCTTTTTTACCATATTGTGAAAGTTGTAAATATGTTGGAATTTCGTTAGTTATTTTTTCACGATTATTTTTTTGTTTATAAATTGATATTATTGTAATAAGCATTAAGAACACTAAAAAAACAGATAAAATAATCAATTTTTTTGATGAAGTATTCATACCATTCTCCTTAGTATAAAAGAGTGTAATTATTTAATTTTTATAAAATGTTTTTTTATGTCTATTAGACCTCACTACAAAATTATATTCAGTAAAGGTTATAAAATATCCTTTTTATAACTCTAAATTCCAATTGACAAGTATTATACTAATATTATACAATAGAACTATATCACTCGACAACAGTGTTGATTTTTTCATCCTTGCCCGATTATGGTGGAGGTGACTATTAATAAATAAGAAACGAATTGTAATTTTTTCATTTCTAATTTTAGTTTTATTGGGATTAGTTGTTACAATTAGCTATATGATGTATACACTGCCGATATCAAGCATAAACAGTTATGTTTCAAAAAATATTGGCGGTAGTGTACTAAAGACTGAAGACACCGACTCAAGCATTTATTGTTTATACTCAAAAATAATTCAAGTGAATGTGGAATTGTTTCTTTTGATAAGAAACCTTTTCAGCGTTGTGTAAGAAGAACTATTGTCCTGTCAGAGCAAAAGAAATACGCATCTGACTTTTTTCAAATTGGAAATGACGGAAAAATTTTTGTATCTTTTGTTTGTGGTGGAATAAATTCTGACAAGCTTAAAACATGTAATGTAACAATCAATCGTACTAAATATTCAAAAAATATTGCAAAAGAGCCTTTTTTGTTCGTGATTGAATTCTATGCTCCTTCCCAAGAGCTAAAAGCACCAATTATTGAATTTTCTAATTAGTCAAAATAACCTTTCAAAAAATACTAAAATTCATTTTTACTTGGAACTTTAATAGTACAATAAAATTCTGAAAAAGCATATTTTTATATAAAAAAGGAACAGGGTACAAGCCTTGTTCCTTTTTTGTTGTACAAAAATATTTAAATTAAACAAATATTTAGATTTAAAAGTTTTTATACATTTTATTAACTTATAAATTATAGTATCTGTTTATATTATGAAAATGAATATAATTTATCTCAAATTGACGAACATTAAAAAACGACATATAATATACATAATAGGAATATTAATTTAGAATTTTTATTTGTAATTATATCAGAGCTTGTTTTAAATTGGAATTTTATGTGTACATTAAAATGAAATATCTTAATCTGAGGTGAAGCAAATTGTTTCGGAATATTTTTAATTGCAAAATGAAGGATATGCTGCGGCGAAAGGAATTTTTAATAGCGTTTACTTTATCAATATTGCTCTTTTTAGCGCCTTGCTTAATTGATTTGTATTATTTGTTTGGTTCAGACATCATTGCTGTCAATCCGGCTTGGACTTATTGGGGAGAATTAAATGCTTTTATAGGAGCTAAATACACCATGCAAATAAGGATGGTCGTTTACTTGATGGTACTTCCGTTTCTGTCTTCTCTTGCTTATTCATATTGTTATTTTGATGATTATAAAAGCGGGGCGATAAAGGTAATATTAACCAGGATAAGCCGTGAAAAATATTATATAAGTTCCGTGTTAACCGTTTTTTTATCAGGATTTTTCATCGTGTTTGTTCCATTAGCATTGGCTCAGCTGATATTTTGCGTTGCTTGTCCGTTAGAAACACTGCGAATGATGGGATCGGAGCCATTCTTAGATGATAATTTTCAGTTCGTAGGCTTTTTTCGCTCAATTGGTGTTAATTCACCCTATCTTTATAATCTGATTTATTGCGCAATACCCGGAATTGTCAGTGGCTTATTGGCTCAGTTATCATTCTCATTCTCATTATTTTATCATAAAAGCAGATTTATTGTACTTACACTGCCCGGAATTCTTTGGATTCTTATTCAATTTATAATATCAGTATTAAGTACAAGTTATATTCCTATATACCATTTATTGATGCCGCCGATTGGTGTACCAAATATGACCCTCTCTCATATAGTTCTATTAATTTTAGTTCTGGTAATAATAAACTCTTCCGCAATAAGTTTTAAACTTCTCAAAGTAAAGGATGAACTATAAGATGTTAAAACAATACTTTTCTCTTAAGGCGAAAAGTAAATATTTTTTGTTTTCAATTCTTGTGTTAGCGTGTTATACTTTGCTCGCTTGTTTTAATCAGGAAATTATTTATCAGCAGATCAGCATTTACAATCATCCGTTCTTTCTTGCTAATTTTGATAACTTTTTTTCGGCTGCTCCGGTCAGTTTTTTACTTTGCCCAATATTTTTTATATTTCGGAAAGATTCATACGATTTCTTCGGTAAGCCATCCGTAATGATTAGATTTTCAAATCATACAAAATGGTGGCAAAGCTGTATGTTGGTTATTGTCATAGAAAGTACGATGTTTGTTTCATATTTATATTTACTATTATTACTTCGAACTTTATATTTCCATAAAATGTCGGACACGTTTAAATATATTAAAATAATTGCAAAATGCTATACATTGCAAGTACTTGGGTTTATTTCACTTGCTTTAATTTTTTGTTTTTTTTCTTTCTTTTTTCGGAGTGCCCTTGCTGGATTTGCTGTTGCTTATTCCTTTGTTATAATAGAATTCTTTTTATCCAATTGGTACACATTTGGTATTTTTATTATTTATTTAATTGAAGTCGCTGTTAATACTTTGGATTTTTATGTACCGTTACTCATAACCACAATAATATTGATTCTCTTATTTTCGTTATTGTTTAAAACAATTCTCAGCAATAGAGATTATTTAAAACAGAGATGAAGAAATTATGAGAATAAAAAAATTGTTTTATCAGCTTTCATTTTATCCACTTTTATTACTTCCTTTCTTATTATCTATGTTAAGAACGGTATCTTTAGACGATAAAAATATGGCTGTAGTTGAAATTAATCATTTATATAAAAACTTAAAAGGCAGGGTAATACTTTCCGATATAAATTTATCGTTGGAAAAGGGAAACGCTTATGGCTTTTACGGGCACAACGGTTCCGGTAAATCTATGCTTTTCCGGGCAATTGCCGGATTAATCCATCCCACAGAGGGAACTGTTACTGTATTTAATAAAAAAATCGGCGACGAAGTTTCCTTCCCCGAAAGTCTCGGGCTGATTATTGAATCCGTTGGTTTTTGGCCGTATTATACCGGATATGAAAATTTAAAAACGCTTGCTTCCATTAAAAATATAATATCAGATGATGATATTAAACATGCAATTGAACGTGTGGGTCTTGACCCTAACGATAAACGTGCATACCGTAAATATTCCCTTGGCATGAAGCAGCGTCTTGGCATTGCACAAGCGGTAATGGAAAAGCCAAACCTTATTCTTTTAGACGAACCCACTAATGCGTTGGACGAGAATGGAGTGGAACAAGTAAGGAATATAATCCGTGAAGAGGTTAATCGCGGGGCTGCAGTTTTGGTTGCCAGCCATAACAAGGAGGATTTAAATTTGCTTTGCAGTCGATTTTTTAAAATGAATGATGGAAAATTGACCGAAACTACAGGAGAAATATTAAAATGAAGCTAAAAATGTATTTGATTCCTTTTTCGCTAATATTAGTATGCATTATTTTTGCTGCCATAACACGCTTTTCGTATACCGATGCAGGAGACGCTGTTTACAATTACGAATATAATGCTAATGATGTGATGTCAGATTTACTAAAAGAAAACAAAATATCTTCACCTGCCGATATCATTGATCAGGCTGACATCATTGTAAAAGCAAAATATAACGGTAAACGTAAAATGATACCCGACGCGTTTTTTTCAGAAGTTTCAGTGTCACAAATATATAAAGGAAATAAAGCCTTGTTAAATGAGGAGCTTTGCATTATTGAACCACTGGAAGTATTTACGAAAAAACAATACATAAACGCGAGGGGGCACTTTACAATTCCGCTCCAAAAAGGCGATGAGTATGTTTTGCTTTTAAATCACAAAGAGTTTGACAAATCACGTAAGCTGAACGATTTTGAAAAATCTCAGTATTATCCCGTCACACAGGGTGCATTTGGGTGTTATAGGATTTCCCGAAAACGTCAGACAGAGTGTTTAGACAAAAGTAAAAAATATACTATAAATGACTTACTGGGTATGGATATCTATGCAACCGACAGTCAGGTATTAGACAATTATTATGATTACAAGGAACAGATTTTTAAATCGATAGGTGTATATATGAATGACTGAGTATGAAAAGGAACAGGGTTTATACCCTGTTCCTTTTTTGCTGTGCAAATAACTGAAATATAATCGTGGCTGAGAACCCCGCAGGTGCAGTTTTGATTTTAATAACTTATTTTTATTTGATTATCTTTACAGTATTTTTTAATTTCTTCGTTTAACGGTTCATCTGTAATTATGTTGTCAATATCCTTTAGCTTACAAAAAGTCATGAGAGAAAATTTACCAAATTTTGAGTGGTCGGCAAGAAGAAAACAGCTTTTACTGTTTTCTACAGCGGCTTTTTTCACCCAATATTCTTCTTCAGAGGCATTTGTCAGCCCATTTTCTACAGTAACGCCTGTGCAAGTCATAAAAGCTTTTGTTATGTTGAAATCTTCTAAGTAATTTAAACGGTCAGAACTTATAAAGGACATTGTTTCGCGCTTTAATACTCCGGGTAAAACAATTACTTTTAAGGAGCTGTACTGCATGGCGCTTAGACAAACACGCATGCTGTTTGTTATTACCGTACATTTTTTATTGCCTATATAATCAATTAAGCTGCAACATGTTGTTCCTGTGTCAATAAATATTATATCATCATCTAAAACTAATTCAGATGCTAATTTTGCTATATGTTCCTTCTCTGCTTTATTCTGAACGTATCTTTCTCTATACGGCAGGAGAGGACGGATTTCAGACTGTGAATTTAAGGTAACTCCGCCGTAAACTTTTTTTACGAATCCCAAGTTTTCCAACTCGTTTATATCGCGGCGTATAGTATTTTTAGAAACTTTAAAAATTTCACATAATTTATCCAAAGAAACGTTTTTTTCATCTTCAATATATTTTTTTATAAGTTCAATCCTTTGATTTCGCATTTAAATACCGCCTTATAGTTATTTAAAATTATTATAACATATTTGGTAAATTAAGAATATATCTTTTATATTATTTGATTATATATTGACAAATGAATGGTATGATGTTAACTTATAATCAATAGTTACCCAAAATATAATAAAAATATACTCACATTAAAATGGAGGTTATTGAAATGGCATTAGTTAAAATGAAAGAACTTCTGCAGAAAGCCGAAAGAAACAAGATAGCGACAGGGGCTTTCAGTGTAGGCAATATGGAGATGGTTAAAGGTGCTATAAAAGCGGCAGAGGAATTAAACACACCGATAATACTTCAAATTGCAGAAGTTCGACTTAAAAATTCTCCACTATCGTTAATGGGTCCAATGATGATTCAAGCAGCAAAAGAGGCTAAAGTTGATATAGCGGTGCATCTTGACCATGGATTAACAATGGAAACGGTTAAACAGGCGCTGAATCTCGGTTTTACATCTGTAATGCTGGATGCGTCTTCATTGCCGTTTGAGGATAACATATCGAAAACAAAACAGGTAGTCAAGCTTGCAAAAACATACGGAGCAACCGTTGAAGCGGAACTCGGAGTTGTCGGCGGCAGTGAAGACGGTTCGGTTGACAATGAAATTCTCTATACAAATCCAAAAGACGCAGAGGAATTTTGTGGTGAAACAGGTATAGATGCTCTTGCTGTGGCAATAGGAAATGCACATGGCAATTATAAAAAAGCGCCTAAACTTGCTTTTAATGTACTAAATGAAATTAATCAAAGTGTAAGTGTCCCTCTCGTCCTTCATGGAGGCAGCGGAATATCGGACAAAGATTTTCAGCGGGCAATATCTTTAGGGATAAGAAAAGTTAATATTGCTACCGCTAATTTTAACAGCCTTACCAAGTATGCAGTTGAATATATAAAAAATAATTCAAAGTGTGACTTTTTCGGATTGAACGAAGCAATGGTTCAAGGTACCTATGAAAATATTAAAAAGCACATAAACGTATTCAGAACTCCTTATGAGAAATAGCAAAATAAGAGCAATCAGAATAATTTTAGGCTCTATGCAACAATAAAATATACAAAATTGCGTGCATATTTGCTATTTACGTTTTGCACGCGTTGTGCTACAATTACAAATACCATAGAATTAAATCATAAAACGCCATCTTAACAAGTCGTTAGACAAAAAATATATTGGTAGGAGGATTGTATGCCGATTACAATTCAACAAATTGCAGAGCTTGCCGGGGTTTCGAGGGGAACTGTGGACAGAGCCCTAAACAACCGCGGCAGGATAAATCCGGAGGTAGAAGAAAAGGTTAAAGAAATAGCAAACCAATACGGATATGTTCCAAAGCGAAAAAGAGTTAAAAAAACAACTTCAAAATCTGTTGTAAAATTGGGAGTAATTACTCAGCTTTCAGAGTCTCCGTTTATGATTAAGGTAAACGAAGGAATTCGTGACGCCAAAGAGGCGCTGAAGCTAAAAGATTTAGAGGTCTTAGTAAAAGAAAGCAATACAGTTGACGAAAACGTACAGATAAATCAAATAAACGAATTAATTAGTCAAGGAATAGACGGCCTTGCGATAATGCCGATTGAAAGTGAAGAAGTAAGGTTTGTTTTAAATGAACTGACAATTCCGGTAGTTACGTTTAACTCTGACATAGTGGGAACAAAAAGAAGCTGTTTTGTTGGACTGAATAATAGGAAAAGCGGTCGAGTGTGTGCGGGACTTATGGCACTTATGACCGGAAATCGGGGAAAAATGCTTATTATAACAGGATTTTTCAGTAACAGCGTCTGCAATATGAGGGTTGACGGTTTTGTTGAAGAAGCAAAAAAGACATTCCCTGAAATGGAAATTGTAGGAGTACATAGTAGTTTCGACGACGAAGACGAAGTTAAAAAAATCATTCTCAACGCTTTGGAAACATATCCGGATTTAAACGGAATAGTTATTGCATCTTCCGGTCAAAACGGTGTAAAAAAAGCATTTTCAGAGCTTAAAACAAAAAAAAGACCGTTTATTATAATATATGACTCAACTCCCGATAACAAAAAACTTCTTCGCGAAAATATGGCGGATTTTTTAATAGACCAGGATGGATATGTACAGGGGTACAAGCCTTTATTTATCCTCAATAATATTATTTCACAGGGAATAGAGCCAAAGAAAGAATTCATGTATACTAAAATAAGCATAAGGACAAAGTACAGTATTTAAAAAAACAAAAATATTAATTTGAGAGGGGTATGCCCCCTCTCTTTTTTTGCTTAATTTTCGGCAGCGTTTGGGTGTGCTTTAGGTGCAGTAAGATACTTTATTGCGTGCGTGCTTTTGCTTGCGTGCTAAATAACGCACAGAAAGGGAGATTTGCCTTTGTGCAATGAGTAGAATTAACAAAAAACACTTGTGCAAACATAAAATTATGTGCTAATATACAAATAGTGAATAGCGAAGCTCACACTGTACGTTAAATAACACGCAAATACACGCAATATGATTAGGAGGTACCAAAATGAATAATATAAAATTTGACAGCTCAAGAAAATTTGACTTAATATTACTCGGAAGGGTAACAATAGATTTTAATCCTGTTGATTATTTTCATCCTTTGGAAGAATCCACAACGTTTAAAAAATATGTTGGCGGTTCCCCTGCCAATATTTCGGTAGGTATTTCAAGGCATGGATTGAAAGCAGGATTTATAGGGAAAGTTTCCGATGACCAGTTTGGTAACTTTGTCGTTAATTATTTTAATAAAGAGGGAGTGGATACTTCACACATAACTCGGTGCAAAAACGGCGAAAAATTAGGTCTTACTTTTACGGAAATATTGTCGCCGACCGAAAGCAGTATATTGATGTATCGAAACCGCATAGCTGATTTACAGTTGTCCGTTGATGATGTTGACGAGGAGTACATAAAGAGTGCAAAAGCAATTTTGATTTCAGGTACTTCTTTATCGGAAAGCCCATCAAGGGAAGCGGCGCTGAAAGCCGTTATGCTTGCAAAGAAAAATAAAACCAAAATTATTTTTGATATAGACTACCGCGAATACAACTGGAAAAATAAAGACGAAATTTCCATTTATTATTCAGCAGTTGCACGTGAAGCTGATATTATCCTCGGTTCGAGAGAGGAATTCGATTTAACCGAAAAGTTGATTGAAAGTGGAAGAACAGACGAGCAGACAGCTAAAGCGTGGCACAATGAAAACGCGAAAATTGTTGTAATAAAACACGGAAAACATGGCTCAACAGCTTACACAAAAGACGGTCAAAAATACAGCATAAAGCCGTTCCCTGTAAAGGCACTTAAATCTTTCGGCGGCGGTGACGGTTATGCATCAGGTTTTCTTTATGGGATATTTATGGGTTGGAATGTTATTGACTGCTTGGAATTTGGCAGTGCAGAAGCTTCAATGATGGTAAGAAGCCATTCATGCACTGAAGAACTTCCAAACCCGGATGAAGTTAAGGCATTCATTAAAGAAACCAAAGAAAAATATGGAGAAATGATAGCAAGAGGCTAATTGGGGGGGTTATAAAATGGCAAATCAAAAAATGACTATGGCACAGGCGCTTGTGCACTTTTTAGATAATCAGTATATCAGCGTGGATGGAAAAGAAATTAAATTCGTTGAAGGATTCGCTACTATTTTCGGACACGGAAATGTACTTGGAATAGGGCAGGCACTTGATGAAAATAAGGGCAGACTCAAATATTTTCAAGGTAAAAACGAGCAGAGTATGGCACATATGGCAGCTGCTTTTGCAAGGCAGAATAACAGAAGGAAAATTATCGCCTGTTCGTCATCAATAGGCCCGGGGGCAGCAAATATGGTGACTGCGGCGGCATGCGCAACCGTTAACAATGTACCTCTATTACTTTTCCCCGGCGATACATTTGCATCAAGACAGCCGGACCCTGTTTTACAGCAGGTTGAACAATCAAATGATCTTACGATTACAACTAACGATGCATTTAAACCGGTTTGTAAGTATTGGGATAGAGTTCAAAGACCCGAACAGCTGATGACAGCTATGATTAATGCTATGAGGGTGCTTACCGACCCTGCTGAAACCGGCGCAGTTTGTATATGTATCCCACAGGATGTACAGGGGGAAAGCTTTGAATATCCCGATTACTTTTTAAGAAAAAGAGTACATAAAATCATCCGGCAAGTACCTTCAAAAGAGGAGCTGGAAGATGCGGTACAAGAAATAACCAAGAGCAAAAAACCGCTTCTGATATGCGGCGGAGGTGTAAAGTATTCCGAAGCAGGCGAAGTTTTAGAAAAATTCTGCAATAAGTTTAATATTCCTTTCTGTGAAACACAGGCAGGAAAGAGCGCATGCAAGTCGAGTTCGCCGTATTGTTTGGGAGGCGTAGGTGCAACGGGAAACTCAGCGGCAAATAGAATTGCACATGAAGCAGACCTTATAATCGCTGTTGGGTCAAGGCTTTCTGATTTTACAACATCCTCTAAGTGGCTGTTTCAAAATCCTGATGTAAAAATGATTTCTGTAAATGTATCACGTTTCCATGCTTATAAAATGGACAGCGTTAAAGTTATCGGTGACGCTAAAGTCACTCTTAATGCACTTGAGGAAATATTGAAGCAAAAAGGATACTGCTCAGAATATAAAAACGAGTTTAAAGATGCAAAAACTTCTTGGAATGAAGAAATGCAGAAACTTGAGAATTATAAATATGACAAGAATTTTAAACCGATGATTGAAGCAATAAATCCCGGAAGTATCGAAGAATTTGCAAAATTAACCGGAAGTACTTTAACACAAACCGAGGCAATCTGTGCGATACGTAAAAATATAGACTGTGATGCAATTGTAGTAGGCGCGGCAGGCAGTTTACCGGGTGATTTGCAGAGAATTTGGACTACTGATGTTAAGGATTCCTACCATATGGAATATGGGTATTCGTGTATGGGCTACGAAATAGCCGCTTCACTCGGAGTTAAGCTGGCACAGCCTGACCGAGAAGTATACACAATGTTAGGAGACGGCAGCTTTTTAATGCTCCACACTGAACTGCTGACATCTGTTCAGGAACACAAAAAGATAAATGTACTGCTGTTTGACAATTCGTCATTTGGCTGTATAAATAATTTGGAAATGTCAAACGGTATAGGAAATTTAGGAACTGAACTTCGCTTCAGAGACAACGATTCAGATAATTTAACAGGTAGTTTTGTACCTGTTGACTTTGCCAAAGTCGCTGAGGGTTACGGAGTAAAGAGCTATACGGTTAGGAATATTAAAGAATTAAAGGCGGCTCTTGAAGACAGCAAAAAACAAGAAATTTCTACTTTGATAGATATAAAAGTATTGCCAAAAACAATGACTCACGATTATATGTCTTGGTGGCATGTAGGTGTAGCAAGTACATCAAATAAAGAGAATGAAAAGGAGGCGTTTAATCGTAAGGAAAACAATCGTAAAAATGCAAGGCTTTATTAATCGGCTGTGTGTCGGTTATAGTACGGCAAATTAAATTAATGGGAGGAAATTAAGTTGTTTAATAATGAAAAAGTTAAAATCGGTATTGCACCGATTGGATGGACTAACGACGATATGCCGGACCTTGGAAAAGAAAATACATTTGAACAGTGCGTAAGTGAAATGGCGCTTGCAGGATACGCAGGCTGTGAAATCGGCAATAAGTATCCACAGGAAAAAGAAGTTTTAAAGAAAGCGCTAAATTTGAGAAATATTACAATTTGCAATCAATGGTTTTCAACTTTTTTAATTTCGAAACCTTTTGAAGAAACAGCAAAACCATTTGAAGAAAAATTGGATTTCTTAAAGTACCTTGGGGCAAAAGTAATCGGAGTTTCTGAACAAAGTTACAGTATTCAAGGCAAAGACCAACCTATTTTTGAAGGAAAGCATGTTATGAATGACCATGAATGGGAACTTCTATGCAGTGGTTTAAACAAACTCGGGAAAATCGCAAAAGATAAAGGCATGAAGCTTACTTTCCACCATCACATGGGTACAGTTGTTCAAAATGAAGATGAAATAGACAGATTGATGGAACATACCAATCCGGATTTGGTTTACCTTTTGTTCGATTCCGGACACTTAAGCTTTAACAATATTGACCCTGTCAAAGTTCTAAAAAAATATATATACCGTATAGGACACGTTCACTTAAAAGACCTTCGCGCAGATGTTGTAAAAGAAGCAAAAGCCAAACATTTAAGCTTTTTAGACGGAGTACGCTCAGGCACATTTACTGTTCCCGGTGACGGAAACGTGGACTTCAAACCTATTTTTAATATTTTAGAGAACAGCGGATATGAGGGTTGGATGGTTGTAGAAGCGGAGCAGGATCCTGCAAAGGCAAATCCGTTTGAATATGCACTTAAAGCGAGAAAATACATAAAGCAAAATACAGGTATTTAATTGAGGAGAATCAGAGATTATTGAAAAGGAAAGGGCGAGTATTATGTTGAAAATTGGTATTGTTGGAGCAGGAAGAATCGGAAAAGTACATACACAGAGCATTTGCAATTATGTAAGAAATGCAAAAATTAAAACAATCGCTGACCCTTTTATGTCTGAAGAAACTGCAAAATGGGCAAAAAGTCTCGGAGTACAAAACACTACCAAAGACTATAAAGAAATTTTAAATGATCCTGAAATCGGAGCGGTATTAATCTGCTCTTCAACAGATACACATGCGAAAATTTCGGTAGAAGCAATAAATGCAGGAAAACATGTATTCTGCGAAAAGCCGATTGACCATGATGTAGCAAGAATTCAGGAAGTAATTGATGCATTAAAGGGCAAAAAAGTAAAATACCAGGTTGGATTTAACAGACGTTTTGACCATAACTTTGAAGCAGTTCACGAAGCTGTTAAAGCAGGAAAAATCGGAAGTCCCGAAATTATTAAAATAACTTCACGCGACCCTGAGCCGCCGTCACCGGAGTACGTTAAAGTTTCTGGCGGAATGTTCCTCGATATGACTATTCATGATTTTGATATGGCTCGTTTTTTGGTTGACAGCGATGTTGAGGAAGTATATGTACAATCTGCTGTTCTTGTTGACCCTGCAATTGGTGAGGCAGGAGATGTGGATACTGCTATAATTACCATGAAAATGGCAAACGGTGCACTTGCTGTAATAGATAACTGCAGACGCTCCTCATACGGATATGACCAGAGAGCGGAAGTCTTCGGCTCAAAAGGTATGGCAGGGATAAAAAATGATGCTGTTTCAAACTGCCAAATTGCGACCGATGACGGTGTGACAGCGGAAAAGCCGATGTTCTTCTTTTTGGAAAGATATATGCAGGCTTATTCAAAAGAAATCACGAGTTTTGTCGATGCCGTAGTAAATGATACGCCTACACCTGTTAATGAATACGATGGACTTCAGGCTGTTCTAATCGGATTAGCGGCTAAGAAGTCAGCACAGGAGCATCGTCCTGTAAAAGTATCTGAGATAGAAAATGATAAATAAGATATTGGGTCTTACTTATTGTTCGAATAAAAACATTGAGAGTTTGTATTGATTGAATACAAGGGGAGAGGAAAATGTTTACAGTTATCTCTTTTATTGCATTTACTGCTTTAGTTGGTGTAATTTCATATTTTAAAACGAAAGACGAAGATCTTTCTACTAAAGATGGGTATTTTTTGGCAGGCCGCCAATTATCGGGAATTGTAATAGCCGGTTCGCTTATGCTGACAAACTTGTCAACGGAACAGCTAATTGGCCAAAGCGGGCAAAGTTTTAGCAGTAACATGGGACCGATGGCTTGGGAAGCAACGTCATGTTTAGCATTGACTGTTCTTGCACTTTGGTTTTTGCCTAAGTATTTAAAAATGGGTATTACTACAATACCTGAGTTCTTGGAAGACAGGTACGACTCCAAATTAAAGAGAATTATTTCAATTCTGTTTTTATTGGGATATTTATTTACGTACTTACCAACAGTTTTATATTCGGGAGCATTGGTGTTCAACCAAATTTTCGGGATAGATAAAGCCCTCGGCATCACACCGTTCCAGGGGGTAATTGTTACAGCTGCTGCTCTTGGAGTAATTAGTTCGATTTATGCTATATTTGGCGGACTTAAAGCGGTTGCGGTTTCCGATACAATTAATGGAGTAGGTCTTTTGATAGGCGGATTTATGGTGCCGATTTTCGGATTGCTGATACTCGGAGGCAACGAAGGATTTGCAGAAGGCGTACGCAATTTGGTAAATATAATTCCGCCTGAAAAATGGAATGCCATAAATCCCGCAAATTCATTACCGCCGATGATACCGTGGCCTGTTTTGTTTACAGGAATGTTATTTAACAATATGTTCTACTGGTGTACAAACCAGACAATTATTCAAAGAGCACTCGGAGCAAAGAGCCTTAAAGAGGCACAAAAAGGTGCAATTTTCGCCGGATTCCTCAAAATGATAACACCTTGGTTTATTACAATAAGCGGAATTATTGCATACCGTATGTCCATGAACCCCGAAGAGGGATTCTTTACCGGAAATCAAATTACAGCTTTGATGAATAACAGTGACCTTGCATATCCTACTTTGGTATTAAAATGTATGCCTAAAGCATTGCTCGGCTTCTTTGCCGCAGTATTATTCGGTGCAATATTGTCATCTTTTGACAGTGCGCTGAACAGTTCATCAACTATGTACACTCTTGATATTCACCGTGAAATGTTTAATAAAAATGCAAGCGATGAGCATCTTGTAAAAGTAGGTAAACGTTTTGGCACGGTTCTTGCATTGGTTTCAATTTTGATTGCGCCTGTCGTAAGCTTTGCCCCTACCGGACTTTATGACTTCCTACAAGAGTGTTTTGGATTTTACAGTATGCCTATTTTAGCAATTGTTATTGTCGGATTGGCATCAAAACGTGTACCGGCTATTGCACCGAAAGTTGCTTTGGTATTCCATATAGTTCTGTATTCGTTATCTAAGTTCTTACCTTTCAATATTCACTATTTATATGTACTTTCAGTACTATTCCCGCTTGACGTATTGGTAATGCTCTTGGTCGGCAAAATTTGTCCGAGAGATACCGACTATGTTATTCCGGAAGCACATGCTGTTGATTTGACACCGTGGAAATATGCAAAGCCCGCAACAATTCTCAACATAGTGTTGTTAATAGTCGAGTACTTAATTTTCTCACCGATAGGATTAGCAAAATAAAATTTAATCTGAATGGAGTGTTAAAATGAGTAAAGTCTTTGATTATCCTGAATTTGACAAAGACGGGATAAAAATTCTCACCCGTACGGAGGGTGAATATTCCGATATGCTTATGGATATTACAGTGTATCAAATGAAAAAAGGACAGAATATGTCTTTTAAATATGAAAATCAAGAAATGGCGTTACTTCTTATAAAAGGAAGTGTAAAGTACAGTTGGGAAGGAAATACAGTATCTGCTGTACGAGATGATTTTATTAATGGCGGTGCAACATGCCTTCATGTATGTAAGGGCGTTTCTGTAGAAATAGCCGCTGATGATGAAAGCGAAATACTACTTCAATGTACTGAAAATGACAAAATATTTAAAAGTGTACTTTATACTCCCGAAAATATATGCGAAGAAACATTCGGACAGGGAGAATTTGAAGGAAAAGCACAGCGAACTGTCAGAACATTTTTCGATTACAGTACAGCCCCTTATTCCAATATGGTAATGGGTGAAATAATTACTCCGCAGGGCGGTTGGTCAAGTTATCCGCCGCATCACCATCCACAGCCGGAAGTCTACTATTACCGATTTGAAAAATCTCAAGGTTTCGGAACATGCTTTATCGGTGATGATGCATTTAAAATTAAAGACGGAAGTTTTTGTGCAATACCCGGGGGAAAAACACACCCCCAGGTAACTGCACCTGGCTATCCGATGTATTATGTTTGGATGATACGCCATTTTGACGGGAATCCATGGAAAGATCGTATTTTTGATCCCGACCACGAATGGCTTGTAAAAGGTAATTAATTTAGGGAGGACTAAAATTGGCAAATATATTTTTATCTCCTGCAAAAATCATAAGCGGAGAAAACGCCCTTAAAAATGCTGTAAATGAGTTTACCGCTATGGGTAGAAAAGCCCTTATAGTTACCGACTCTGTTATGGAAAAATTGGGAAACTTAAACAAGGTAGAAACAGTATTAAAAGAATCGGGAATCTCATACAGTACTTATGCAAAAGTCAATTCAGAACCGACTGACGTTATCGTTTTAGACGGTGTTGAACAGTTTAAAAAAGATAAATGCGACTTTCTGGTGGCTCTGGGCGGAGGAAGCCCAATTGATACCATGAAAGCCATCGGAATGATTCTTTCAGGCGGCGGCACACCTGTGGATTATTTTAATAAAGTAGTTACAGGTAAACTGCCGAGCATGGCGGCGATACCTACTACAGCCGGAACAGGTTCGGAAGCAACACAGTTTACAATTATTACGGACACAAAGTCAAATGTAAAAATGCTTTTAAAAGGACCTTCACTTATGCCTAATCTTGCAGTCATAGACCCCCAGTTTACAATGACTGCACCCCGTAAGGTAACTTCGTCTACTGGACTTGACGCATTATGCCATGCGGTTGAATCTTTTACTTCTCGCAAGGCACAGCCTCTTTCGGATACCTTTGCATTGTCGGCAGTAAAGAAAATATTTAAGTATCTTCCTATTTGTTTTAACGAGGGGAACAATGTAGAAGCACGCAAACAAATGTCTATTGCCGCACTTGAAGCCGGAATAGCATTTAACAATTCTTCGGTTACTATCATTCACGGTATGAGCCGCCCGATTGGTGCTTTGTTCCATGTCCCTCATGGTCTTTCTAATGCAATGCTGCTCAAAGAGTGCTTGTCCTTTGTTTTAGACGGAGCATATGAAAGATTTGCCGTTTTAGGCAGAGCGATTAACGCGGCTGATGAGTATGACACTGATGAAGAAGCAAGTAAAAAGTTTCTTTCAGCAGTTGAGAAAATTTGTACAGAACTTGAAATTCCTACTCTTAAAGAGTTCGGAGTTGATAAGGATGAGTTCTTAAAAGTTATAGATAAGATGTCATCTGATGCCATGGACAGCGGAAGTCCTCAAAATACACGCAAAACAGTTACACTTGAGGATATTAAGGGAATCTATAAAAAATTGTGGTAATTAAATATAATGACTCTTTATTAATGTTATAAAAAGTATCCCATAATAATTAAAATAATCTCCTGTAAGTTTTATTACCGCAGTTTGTTATCCGTATTATTTGCTACAGATGCAGTATCTAAAGGAGTTTTACCATGAATAAAGTTAAAGTCGGTATTGCAGGTTTGGGAAGGCTCGGAAAAGTTCACGCGAATAATATTGCGTTTAAAATTCCAAATGCCGAACTTACGGCTGCATGTTCAATTGTTCCCCAAGAGTTGGAATACGCAAAAAACGAATTAGGCGTTAAAGATGTTTATTTAGATTTTAAAGAAATGGTATCCAAAGCTGACATAGATGCAGTTGCAATTGTAACAACAAGCGGCGAGCATTGCTGGCAGATAGAGTATGCACTTGACTCTAATAAACACGTTTTTTCAGATAAACCGCTCGGTGTTACGGTAGAACAGTGCAAACAAGCCGAAAAGGCAGTAAAACGCCATAAAGATTTAACGTTTTTTCTTGGCTTTATGAGGCGGTTTGACCCATCGTATGCTTATGCGAAGAAAAAAATTGAAGAAGGTTCAATCGGAACTCCGTATATGGTTAAGGCGACGGGGATTGATCCGGAATCGCTTGTAGAGGGTGCAATTAAATTTGCACCTACAAGCGGTGGAATTTTTATAGATATGGCTATACATGATATTGACCTTATGCGTTGGTTTTTGGGTTCGGA
>DHNU01000043.1:25764-25891 GCA_002407645.1 Ruminococcaceae bacterium UBA5408 | reverse complement strand
CGGCAATGTATAAATGCAAAAACGGTGCCTTGGGATTTATTCATGTAGGCAGAACTGCCGCACACGGTTATCATGTAGAAACCGAAATCATAGGTACAGAAGGTTCTTTAAGGGTAAGCCCTGTTCC
>DHNU01000043.1:15986-25470 GCA_002407645.1 Ruminococcaceae bacterium UBA5408 | reverse complement strand
ATTGACTGCATTCAAAAAGGTGAACAACCAAATGTAACAGTATACGATGGTACAAAATCAACACAGATTGGTTTTGCAACTACAGAAGCGTACCGCACAGGTAAAATAGTAAAAATCAGTTACTGATAAGCTTAATATAATAAAAGACAAAGCACCGATTTAGGCGCTTTGTCTTTTTTGTCGCACTCAGTTTAGCCTGCTTATTTGAATAATCAGCTGTACTTCAATGGGGAAGATATAAAACAACAGCTTGTTTTTTCACTAAACTTATTATGCGGGAGTGGGCAGGCAGAACCCCAAAATTTAATATAGAACCCAATATAATTTCGGAAAGGTTATTAATGTTTTAAATTGAATGTTATTAATTACGAATGTTCTGCATTTTTTTGCCGGTAAGATAATTTTTTAAATCATTAAAGCATATTTCTACTGATGCGCGCATTGTATCACAAGAGGTTCCCGCTAAATGGGGAGTAAGCGTTATATTGTCAAGTTTTAAGAAAGGACTGTCCGGGGAAAGAGGTTCATTGTCGTAAACGTCTATTGCGGCTCCGCCAATCGACTTACTTTGTAAAGCTTTTATAAGAGCATCGGTATCAACTATACCTGAACGTGCGGTATTTATAAAATATGCTGTTTTTTTCATTAGTGAGAATTCTTTTATGCCCATGAATTTTTCAGTTTCCGCAGAAGAACGCAAATGAATGGTTACAAAATCAGACTGTGTAAGAAGCTCTTCTAAAGATACCGAGGTGTAACCTGCTTTTTCAATGACATCTGATTTTAAATATGGATCATAGACTACAATTTTTGAGCCGAATCCCTTTATACGCTCAGCAACGCGGCATCCGATGTTGCCAAATCCGATAATGCCAACGGTACATACATTCATGTTATGTATATATTCTTGATTTGCATATTTTTTACACCACTTTCCTTCAAAAAGAAGTTTGTGGCTTCGTGCTATATTTTTATTTTCGGCAATCATCATTCCCACCGTAAAGTCGGCAACTGCATTAGCACTTCTCCAGGGCGCATTTATTAATTTAATACCGCGTTTCGAAAGTTCGGGAATATCTGCATTTTCGATTCCTCCGCGTAAAACAGCGACAACTTTCAAATTTTCACAAGCATTTATTACTTCCTTGTTGACGGAAGCAACATGTACAACTATTATGTCTTTGTCTTTGCAATTTTCAAGAAGTGATTTACAAGTTGGTGCTGCGTCAATACCGCTTTTTTCGATAAGCCCCATTCTGTCTGTAATCGGACCCATGGCATACATATCAGTATCTTCGACAAGCGTTATTTCCGCTCCGTAATTTTCAAGTTCGTACATTTTTTGCATGATTTCTTTTGTTACACCGCCGTCTGCAACAAGAAGAATTTTTGTTTTACTCAATTTATACTCTCCTTTATTATTGTCTATAATTCCAATGCTCGGACATACAATCAATGAGGTACTCCCATTCTTTATAACGTTTATAATACGCATCAGCATACTTTTCACTTGAAGCAAATGTTGATTTTATACGGATAGCTTTTGCAAAGCCGTCATTGTAATCTGAATAAACGCCTGTGCCCACACCTGCGTTAATAGCAGCACCGAGTGCACTTACTTCCTGACAGTCTACGACTTCAATCGGAATTTTTAGTACATCGGCAAACATTTGAGCCCATACGGAACTGCGCGCACCGCCGCCGGTAAGACGTCCGAGGGTTATTTTATGCCCTGCGTTTTTCAAAAAGTCAATATGCTTTTTGTGTAAAAATACTACTCCTTCCATAACAGCGTATGCCATTTCAGCATAAGAAGTATTTTGGTCGATATTAAAAAAGCTTGCGCGGGCATTCGGGTGGACACTCGGCTGTGCAACAAACGGGTGAAACAGAACCTGAGCTTCATTGGGAGATACAGTTGCCACTAACTCATTTAGAATATCAAATTTAGACATTGAGCGGACTTTACTCTCCATGATTGCCGTTCCGCCCAGAGCCTTAGCAAACCACTCATAATTTACTGCCGAAGCACCGGTGTATGAGCAGTTCAAATATAAATTTTTTCCAAGTGCAGGTTGATTTGCGGAAGCTCCGGGAATGATTTTGTGCGACTGAATTTCATTTATACACCATGTTCCAGCTATTATGGTAACTATACCTTCGTCCGCTGCACCGGCTCCGACCAGACCTGCCAAAATATCCATCATACCCGATACTACAGGAGTACCCTGTGCAAGACTTGTTAACTTTGACGCGTCAGAAGTGACGGTGCCGGCAACTTCGTAACTCTCTAAAAGTTTTGGCAGGCAGTAATACATTTCGTCTATTCCGTAAAGGTGCATAAGTTCCTTAGAATAATTCCTTGTTTCAAGGTCGAGCATTGCCGAACCGCCAAAACAGTTAACATCGGCAGACAAAGCTCCTGTAAGTTTATAAATTATATAATCTTTACACATCAGCACACTGCCTATGTTATTGTATATTTCAGGTTCGTTTTCTTTGTACCAACGAAGAATGGGAGCAGGTTCACCTGCAAAAAGCGTTCCCTTTATAATTTCATTGATTTTATCTAATTTGCCTTCTTTTTTATATTGTTCAATAATGTGGTTTGCACGGTAATCTTGAGAAAATGCACCCTTATCGGCAGGGTTTCCGTTTTTATCTAATATTACAACGCCGTTTCCAAAAGAACATACGCTTAATGCGGCAATTCTATTTGATTCAATTTTCGATTTTTCTATGGTTTCATTAACACATGTGTATGTAGACTTCCATACGTTTTCAACGTTGAATATTTCAAATCCATGAATTCTGTCAGAGGTTTGTTCTCTTTCATTGTGAGCCGAAGCGGATGAGATTACATTGCCTTTTGTATCAAACAGAACAGCTTTTACAGACGTAGAGCCTACATCAATTCCCAACAAATATTTTTCCATAATACAAATCCCCCCTTATTTATATTGACACACATATCTTCAGTATTGTTTTATTAATTTATTGTTTTACACCTCCGTTTTTAGTTCAAAATAAAAAACGGCTAAAGACTATTAGCAACCTAATAATCTTTAGCCGAATTCAATATCACTATTCGGATAATTATTTTGTTTAAAGCATACCCAAATGACGCGTCAAATCTTGATATATAGTTTACTTGTTATGGAACAATGTTGTCAATGTACAAAAATCACAATAAAATTTAAATTATTTAGTGATAAGTGACATTGACAAGACAAAAATGAAAAGATATCATAAACACACGAAAGCAAGTTGTGAAAAGGATTTTTGAAAAGGATGGATTGAAATTAAAGAGTTTGAAAATGACTTCTATATCATCCCTTCCATCAGAAAAATAAAAGATTTATCAAGCACATTAAAAAAGGATATTCCATATATTCATTTGAGCAACACTCATATCGGAAATTTAAAGTCAATGGTTGACGAAGTACATAAATCCGGGAAAAAGGTTATTGTAAATTCCGAATTAATTGGTGGACTTAACCTTGACAAACACGGAGTAAAATTTCTAAAACAGATTTTTAACGTTGACGTAGTTATAGTATCAAGTCCATTTAGAACAAAATATATGAAGGATTTGGATATTTACACTATTCAAAGGATTGTACTTATCGATTCTTTATCCCTTGAAACATCGTTAAAATTAGTTTCTGAATCTTCGTGTGATGCGGTTGAAATTCGCCCCGCATTTTACGGTATGAAATATATTGATGAGTTCAGAAAGATAAAAGATATACCGTTTTTTTTAGCGGGATTTGTAAGCAGCAGGGAAATGATTGAAGAAGCCAAACGGTTGAAGTTTAAGGGCATAACCTGCAGCAAAGAAACTCTTTGGAGTTACAAAACAAAATAATTGGTTGAATAGTAGATTAATGAATTCGACTAAAGGTTGTTTTTTAGAACAGCCTTTAGTCGTTTTTTTATTTTCAGAAAGGAGGAATATATAAAACAACATTCTGTGTCGTTGCAGAGAAAAGGTTAAATTAAAATGTAGGAGGATTTATGTATTATGGCATGGTTTAATGAAATCATCAAATTGGGTGCGGCAGGTATGATGCCTATTATTTTCTTCATTCTCGCATTGATTTTCGGTGTGAAAATCGGAAAAGCGTTTAAGTCCGCTGTTTTGGTGGGTGTTGGTTTTGTAGGAATTAATCTTATTGTAGGATTGCTTTTGGAAAGTGTCGGTCCTGCCGCACAGGATATGGTTACCCGTTTTGGACTTAAGTTTACCGTATTGGATGTGGGATGGCCTACGGCTGCTCAAATAGCATGGTCATCTTCTCTTGTGCCGTTTGTTATTGTAGGCGCATTTGCTGTTAATATTATTATGCTGGTTTTAAATCTTACAAAAACGGTAAACCTTGATATTTTCAATTTCTGGCTGCTTCTTCTTCCGGGAACAATGATATATACAATTACAAATAACTTGGTGATATCCGTTGCAGCAAGCCTGATATTATACATTATTGCGCTGCTGATAGGGGATAAAACAGCACCTAAGATTCAGGAAAGTTATGGGATGAAGGGCGTTTCTTTCCCACATGCCACATGTACTGCATATGTACCTGTGGGGATTCTTGTTAATGCTGTAATTGATAAAATACCCGGATTAAACAAAATTGATATTAATCCAGATACTATAACAAAGAAACTCGGAGTTTTGGGTGACTCACTTGTTCTTTCATCTGTACTCGGCGCTGTTTTGGGAGTTTTGGCAGGCTGGAAACCGGGAAATGTTTTACTTCTTGCTGTTCAGATGGCAGCTGTTATGAAATTACTGCCATCTATGGTTGGCGTTGTTGTTGAAGGAGTTAATATTGTACGTGAAGCGGCTGAAATTAAACTTAAAAAGATTTTCCCAAACAGAGAGTTTTTCATCGGCATGGATACTGCGCTTTTAATCGGTGAGCCGACAATACTTGCTACCGGACTACTTCTTATCCCATGCTCATTATTGCTTGCGGTTATTCTGCCGGGTAACAAAATGCTTCCGTTTACGGATTTGGCCTCTATAGTATTTTTAATTTCTATGGTTGCTCCGTTCTGCAAAAAGAATATGTTCAGAATATTTATAACCGGACTTTTTGTTGTTACCATTGCCCTTTATGCAAGTACATTCTTAGCTCCGTATTTTACACAAGCGGCAGTTATAACAAATGTTGAATTGCCTTCCGGAGCGGCTGGTGTACAAATCGGAAATCTTGTTTCACCTTATAACACACCGCTGGGTTGGATTATCATAGAAATCTCAAAGTTATTTGCTTAAGTTTTCCATACAGGCTCTGCAAAACTGCGGAGCCTGAAGAAAGGCTTTTTAATAAAATATTTTTTATTGTATGAATTTTAAACTGAAAGGAAGTTAAAAAATTGAAAATTGTTGGCATTGGAGATCTTCTCATTCCACAAAATTTTATTAAAGAAGGATTCGCTGAATTTGAAAAAAAGCGAGTAACTCTTGAAACTTTGGACTGGAAAACCGAAAGTTACGAAGAACTTCAAAATATTAACTTATTAATTGAAACAAAAGGCTCGGAGGCATACCAAGTACCGCAGTATATTCTTGATGCAGTTAAAGATGCAGATATTATAATTACTCAGTTTTGCCCTATAAACAGTGCAGTAATGGATTATTGCGATAAACTCAAAGCCGTCGGTGTTTTAAGGGGCGGGTATGAAAATGTAAACGTCACTTATGCAAATGAAAAAGGTATAACTGTTTTTCACACCCCGGGAAGAAATGCAAATGCCGTGGCGGATTTTACTGTAGGTATGCTTATTTCAGAATGCAGAAATATTGCAAAAAGCCACAAGTATTTGAAAGACGGTCAATGGGTGCGCGATTACACAAATAAAGATTGTGTACCTGACCTAAAAGATAAAGTCGCAGGAATTGTGGGCTTGGGAGAAGTAGGCAGAAGAGTTGCAAAAAGGCTTGCTTCGTTTGATATGAAAATAGTTGCTTATGACCCGTTTATTAAAGAAGGACCCGACGGTGTACAGATGCTTTCACTGGACAAACTAATGGAAGTTTCCGACTTTGTCACTGTTCATGCACGGTTAACGCAAGAAACAGAACATCTTATTAATGCAGACAGATTTAAACTTATGAAACCGACATCATATATAATAAACACTGCACGTTCTGGCCTTATTGACGAAGAAGCTCTGTATGAAGCTCTTAGTAAAAAACAGATTATGGGAGCGGCTTTGGATGTATTTGATGAAGAACCGCCTGCGAAAAATTATCCTCTTCTCACACTTGACAATGTAACTGTAACACCGCATTTGGCGGGAGGTACAAGGGATGCGTTTACAAGTTCGCCTAAACTTCTTGCTGCGGAAATGATTAAATTATTAAGCGGTGAAGATTCCCGATATGTAATTAACCATGATACATATCATAAAAGGTTTAATATAAAATAGTTTTAGGAGATATCTATAATGCAAATGAATTTAAATGGTAAGGTTGTAATTGTTACGGGCGGCGGCGGAGGACTCGGAAGAGCAATAAGTGAGGAAATTGCCGCTGAAGGCGCCAATGTGGTAGTTAATTATCGTTCGAAAGAAAAAGATACAATCGAACTTGTAGATAAAATGAATAAAACTTTTCACACGAAAAATATTGCCGTTAAAGCCGATATGTCAAAAAAAGAAGATTTGGATTTTCTTTTTGATACAGCTTGCAAAACATATGGACAAGTGGATATTTTGGTTAACAATGCAGGAATATGGCTATCATCGCCGGTCAAAGAAATGGCGGTTGAAGATTTTGAAAAGACATTAAAAGTGAACTTAGAGGCGCCGTTTATTTTATGCAAAAAAATGATTAACCATTTAATAGACAGAAATTGTAAAGGAAAAATAATTAATGTGGTTTCTCAGGCTGCTTTTCACGGTTCAACAACAGGACATGCACACTACGCTGCTTCAAAGGCGGGACTTGTAACGTTTACGGTTTCACTCGCAAGAGAAGTGGCAAAGTACGGTATTAACTGTAATTGTATAGCTCCGGGAATGATGAAAACAGATATGATATCAAAGGCTATTTCTACTAAAGAGGGAGAAGAATATTACAATAGCAGAATTCCGTTAAGAAGAATCGCCGAACCTGAAGAAGTTGCAAAGGCAGTTATATTTTTGGCATCTGAAAATGCCGACTATATTACAGGAACGACTGTTGATGTTACCGGCGGAATGTTAATGAGATAACTGAAGTATAAATTGGAGGCTTTTATTATGGCACTGGTTAATTTAAGTAATATGTTAAAAGATGCAAGAGAAAAAAAGTATGCGGTCGGAGCATTTGACGTAAGTAATCATGATATGGCTATGGCGGTAATCGAAGAAGCGGAGAAATTAAAATCGCCTGTCATTCTAATGGGGCTCACCGTAGATTTGGAAGGCGATAAACTTGAATATTGGATTGAGGGTCTTAAGTCTATGGCCGAAAAATCCGATGTCCCTGTTTGCATACATTTGGATCATGCGACTGATGTTGAATTCATAAAAAAATGTATAGACAGCGGTTTTTCTTCTGTTATGTTTGACGGGTCAACACTTCCGTTAGAAGAAAACATTGAAATTACTAAAGAAATAACAGATTATGCACATAAATTCGATGTAACTGTTGAAGCTGAACTCGGACATGTCGGAGACGGTATTGTGGGAAATTCTGAAACCGGAGTGAAAAAAGAAAAAGGTGCTGAATTTGACAATCCTGATGATTTCCTTACAGACCCATCACAGATGACATATTTTATTGAAAGCACAAACGTTGATTGTTTGGCTGTTGCAGTAGGCACGGCACACGGCGTATATGTACACAAACCTAAAATACACTTTGACAGATTAGAACAGTTAAACAGCTTATCCACTGTTCCGATGGTAATGCACGGAGGTTCTGGCACACCCGATGAATTAATTAAAAAATCGGTAAATCTCGGAATATGCAAATTAAATATTTTTTCAGAAATGCTTTCGGCTTACTATTCGGCTATGAAAAAGCAGCTCAACGAAACTGAAAATATGGCTATTTGGCCATGTACTGCAAACAAAAAACCTTTAGAAGCTCTAAAGGAAATTGTAAAACAGAAAATAATCTTGTTGGGTTCAGAAAACAAGGCGTAATATTAATATAGGCATATAGGCACATACAAAAAGTAAGTGGAATATAAGCTATTCCATATAAAAAGACAAAGCACCGATTTAGGCGCTTTGTCTTTTTTATGCAATTAATTTGGGGGTTAAAAACTGAAGAAAAGTATAATAATATTGAATTAATAGAATGAAATATCATGTTTTTAGTAGAAACAAAGCAAATTAATATTATTGACTATATTTGAAAGCGCTGTTATTATATAAATATAATTGAATAAGTTTATTATCGGTGCACATAGTAAAATCTGTGTGAGAATAGGGAATCAAGTGAGAACCTTGAACAGTCCTGCTGCCGTATTGACGTAGTTGTTTTTATACCACTGAGATTTGCTTGGGAAGGAAAAACAATGCCTGATGTCTGAGTCGGAAGACCTGCCGATATGTTTCCACTTTTTGCTTCACAGGATATGGGGCATGGATTTTGATAGCTTAAAGAATATTTAACTGTTTTGTTTATTATTCTTTATTACATGTTATTGGATTTCAAAACCTTGTCTTAGGACAGGGTTTTTATTTTTATATACTTAGGATACATAATAAACAATACTTTTTAAGGAGCTTAAATAATGTTAGGCTATAAAAAATATATTTCCGAAATTAAGCCTGTAGATACAGAAAGCGAAAAGATGGCGAGAAAACGGTTTGACATGCTTGCAAAACCGCCGGGAAGCCTTGGCGGACTTGAAGATATATCGGCAAAACTTTCGTCTGTAACGGGTAAAATTTTTAACAAACTCGACAAAAGACAAATTCTTGTATTTGCTTCTGATAACGGAGTTTATGAAGAAGGTGTTGCTTCCGCTCCACAATCGGTAACATTGGCGCAATCCATAAATATGCTTAAAGGTATTACAGGTGTATGCGTCCTTGCAAAACAAGCTAAAAGCAGTGTTACGGTAATAGATGTGGGGATAAATTCAGAATATAGAAACCCTAAGCTTATTGACCGTAAAATAAGAAAATCAACATCTAATATAGCAAATGGTTCTGCCATGAGTTATGAAGAGGCTCAAAGGGCAGTTGAAATAGGTATCGAAGCTGTCAAAACGGCATATGAAAACGGCTGTGACTTGTTGGGCGTCGGAGAGATGGGAATTGGGAATACAACAACAAGCAGTGCGGTTTTGGCGTCTTTGTTGGGATTAAAGGGTTGTGAAGTAGAAAATCTTGTGGGCAAAGGCGCAGGGCTTACACAGGAAGCTTTCAGAAAAAAGATTGATGTTATTAAAAATTCGATAGAAATAAATAAACCCCAAAAGGACAATCCAATCGATGTTCTTTCAAAAGTCGGAGGGTTCGATATTGCGGC
>DHNU01000043.1:15316-15725 GCA_002407645.1 Ruminococcaceae bacterium UBA5408 | reverse complement strand
GGATTATATGTTTGCTTCTCATTACTCTTTCGAGCGCGGATATAAACTTGCACTTGACGAACTTAAATTAAAGGCATATCTGCATTTAAATATGCGGTTAGGCGAGGGCAGCGGATGCCCTTTGATGTTTCAGCTAATGGACTCGGCTTGTGCCATGATGCGCAATATGGCAACTTTTGATGAAGCGTTGATAGATACAGAATATCTTAATAGTATATCTAAATCTGACTTCTAATCTTAATAAAATGAGGGATATATATGAGCATAGAAAAAGGATACTTCCAAATTTATACGGGCAACGGAAAAGGAAAAACAACCGCTGCTTTAGGACTTACCGTAAGGGCAGTCGGTGCGGGGCTTAAAGTATATATAGGGCAGTTTATAAAGAATATGGAGTGCAGCGAAATTA
>DHNU01000043.1:3352-15033 GCA_002407645.1 Ruminococcaceae bacterium UBA5408 | reverse complement strand
CTTCACAGCGGAAAATATGACATTGTTATTTTAGATGAAATAAATATCGCATTATTCTTCAAAACTATAAGCTTAGAGCAGGCGATGAAACTGGCAAATACAAGACCGGAAAAAGTGGAATTAATATTTACGGGAAGATATGCTCCAAAAGAACTGATAGAAAAAGCCGACCTTGTTACGGAAATGAAAGAAGTAAAGCATTATTTTGAAGCAGGGGTAACGGCGCGGGACGGAATAGAAAGGTGAAAATATTTATTTCGGGCGGCTGTAAAAACGGAAAATCAACCCATGCCCAAAGGATAGCAAAAATTCAGCATAATCAGCTGAATAAACTTTATTATATTGCTACAATGATACCGAAAGACGATGAGGACCATGCAAGGATTGAACGGCATATTTCGGAGCGCAAAGGTATGGGCTTTAAAACGGTGGAACTTCCCAAAGATATTATAAAACTCAGTGGAATATGCGAAAAGAACAGTTCTATTCTTCTCGACAGCACTACAGCACTTCTCTCTAATGAAATGTTCACTGAAAACAAGTTTAATCCATCTGCGCATTTAAAAATAGGCAAAGAACTAAATTCAGTTTTAGATATATTCAGTGACATTGTTATAGTATCTGATTTTATATATTCCGATTCGCTTATATATGATGAATGGACTGAAGCATACAGAAAAGGCCTTGCTTATATAGATAAAATTTGTGCGGAAAAATGTGATATTGTGCTTGAAGCATTTTACGGTAATCTAATAGTTCACAAGGGAGCGGATGAATATAAAAAGATTATTTGAAGGATTTTTAATGTCACTTGGAATGTTCTCCATATTTCCCATACCCCATGTTTGGAATAAAAATGCAGCGAACCTTATAATACCGTTTCTTCCAATAGTCGGTGCAATTATAGGACTCTTTTGGTGGGGACTGTCCCTTGCGGCAGTAAATTTATCTCTCGTGTTTTCTTCGGTTATCATTATGCTTATACCGTTTTTTTTAAGCGGATTTATTCATATCGACGGTTATATGGACACTTCCGATGCACTTTTTTCCCGCAGAAGTATGGAGGAAAAGAGAAAAATATTAAAAGATTCAAATGTAGGCGCTTTTGCCGTTATAATGCTTGCGGTTTTATTTTTTCTGTCTTATGCCGCGGTTACTGAAATTTTGATGCGGAAAGTAAACTTGCTGATGCTTTTGTTTATCCCCATTGTGTCGCGGTCTATGGTTGGACTAATAATGCTGAGGTTAAGGACTTTTTCTCAAAACGGATATGCCGCCGCATTTAAAAACAACAGTAAATCGGTTTATAGTGCTGTGCTTTTAATTTATTTGGCTATTGTGATTATTACTGCTTTTGCTTTACTTGGAGTAAAATCATTTTTTACAATTTCATTAATGGTATTAGTATCACTTTTAACTGCGTTTTATTTATATCGTCAGTTCGGCGGAATTTCCGGCGATTTATGCGGCTGTACGCTTGTAATAACCGAATTGTGCGGCCTAATATCTTTATCTTTTACGGGGGCGGTGTAATGGTTTTAATTATAGGCGGAGCGTATCAAGGCAAATTTGATTATGCAAAGGAACATTATGGAAAAGATAAGATAATAAATAATTTCCATAAAAAGATACTTGAATTAATAAAGGAAGGAATGAATCCTCTTACTTATATTAAAAAAAATATGGGATTTTACAAAGATAAAATTATTATTAGCGACGATATATCCTGTGGAGTTATTCCGACAGATGAGGCTATGCGTAAGTACCGCGAATTAGTTGGCAGAAGTCTTGCATTACTTTCTAAAAATGCGGATGAAGTTATTCGTGTATTTTGCGGGATGGGAACTAAAATAAAATGATATGGAATTTTATAAGACACGGGAAAACAATAGCAAATGAAAAGCATCTTTACTGCGGAAATACAGATTTAAGTTTAAGCGATGAAGGTATAAATGAACTAAATTTATTAAAAACACATGTTGAATATCCTAAAGCGGATTTATATATAACAAGCGGCATGAAAAGGACAAATCAAACCCTTAAAGTTTTGTATGGTGAAAATGAATTTATCACTATTGAAAATCTAAAAGAAATGAATTTCGGTAAATTCGAAATGAAATCATATCAAGAATTAAAGAAAGACAGTGATTATATTCGCTGGATATCAGATATACAAAATGAAATCTGTGTGGACGGTGAGGGCGAAAAACAGTTTAAACAGAGGATTTATGAGGGTATTGAAGAGTTAAACAAAATCAGTACCGAATATTCTTGTAATAATGCAGTGGTAATAACCCATGGTGGTGTAATTTCTGCAGTTATGGAATATTATTTTCCTATGAGAAAAAATTTCCTGGAATGGCAGCCTTGTTTTGGCAGAGGTTATTCTTTGGAATTTTCAGCCGATAAAACGGCGTATAAAATTATATAAGGATGATGAAAAATGAAAAAGAAATTAATCGCACTATTACTCGTATTTACAATTATATTACCGTTTGCGGCGTGCAGCAAAAAAACTAATTCAAGTCAGACAAGCCAAACGGCAAGCTCTTCTGTAAGCATTCAAATGCCTGAAAAAGATAGGGCAGGAAACAGTATAGATGTACCTAAAAATATTGATTCAATAATATCACTTGCACCTTCTGTCACCCAAACCCTTGTAGATTTGGGTCTTGGGGACAAAATTGCAGCGATAGATACAAATTCAGCGACTGTTGAAGGAATTAAAAAAGATTTACCTGCGTTTGATATGATGAAACCGGACGCGGAAAAACTGGTAAATATGAAACCGAGCATTATTTTTGCGACGAATATAAGTTTAATTAATGGCAAAGATGCTTTTAAAACTATGAAAGACCTTGGAATTTGTATTGCAAGTATTCCGACAAGTAACAGTATTCAGGGTATTCGGGATGACATTACCTTTATTTCACAGGTTACGCAAACAGCCGATAAAGGTAAAAAACTGATTGAAAATATGGACAAGGAAATAGAAAAAATAGAAAACATCGGTAAAACGATTACAGATAAGAAAAAAGTATATTTCGAAATTGCTGCTGCACCTGAAATTTACAGTTTCGGCAAAGATGTATTCCTAAATGAGATGATAAATATAATCGGTGCTGAAAATGTATTTGCAGACAAAAAAGGATGGATAGCGGCTGAACCTGAAATCGTTGTAAATTTAAACCCAGACGTTATACTTACAAACGTAAATTACATTGAAAATCCCACAAAGGAAATTTTATCTCGTTCCGGTTGGGAAAATATGAAAGCTGTTAAGGATAAACAGGTTTACTATATCGACAATATTGCGAGTTCTATACCTAATCACAATATTGTAAAGGCGCTTAAAGAAATGGCAAAAGCCGTTTATCCCGATAAATATAAAGATGAATAAAAAGACAAAGATTATTATTTTAATCTGTATTTCCTTTGCAGCTGTAATTCTGGGAATAGCTGTGGGAAGTGTGTATATATCACCCGCTGAAATATTAACCGTTTTTAACAATAAAATATTTGGAATAGATTTACCGAGGGATTTCAATTTAATTCATTCCGGTCTTGTTTGGAATATGCGTATGCCGAGGGTTTTCTTGGCATTTTTGGTCGGTGCGTCTCTTTCAGTTAGTGGAACTGTAATGCAGTCTGTTTTAAAAAACCCGCTTGCTTCTTCATACGGTCTCGGAGTTTCTTCGGGTGCGGGACTTGGTGCGGCATTAATTATGATATCCGGATTGTCAGAAGGGGTATTGGGAATTTTCTTTTTACCACTTGCCGGTTTGATTTTCGGCCTTGTAACTGTCTTTTTTGCTGTGTCGCTTGCATCGCGGCTGGACAAGGAAATGTCGAACAATACGATAATATTAACCGGTATGGTTTTGTCACTGTTTATAAATGCGATACTTACTTTGTTAGCTTCGGGTTCTCCGCAATATGCTCAAAGAATATTGCTTTGGCAGCTTGGAAGTTTTTCGATGAAGGAATGGTCTTTTGTTTATGTGCTGACACCTGTTACCGTACTGGGAGTATTATTTTTTATGAGATACTCAAAAGAGCTTGATATAATGACATTCGGCGAGGAACAGGCGAATGCGCTTGGGGTTGAGTTGAAAAAGGTTAAATGGATTTTAATAGGAATGTCTGCCGTACTTACGGGAGCGGCAGTTGCTTTTGTGGGCATTATAGGCTTTGTCGACCTTATAGCGCCCCATGTCGTTAGGAAAATATTCGGTTCTTCCCATAAATACGTTATTCCAGCTTCAGCACTTTTTGGCGGAACATTTATGGTTTTATGCGATTTATTTTCACGTACAGCGGCTTCACCGTCTGAAATACCAATTGGTTCGGTTACGGCATTTATAGGTGCGCCGTTCTTTATTTATGTTTATTTTAAAAGCAGAAAGAGGGATTAAACTTTGCTGAAAGTTAAAAATCTGTCTTGTAAATATAACCGCACACCGGTTTTAAAAGATGTAACTTTTTCTGTTGAACCGAATGAAAAACTATGTATTTTAGGGCCAAACGGTTCAGGAAAAACAACCCTTTTAAAAGCAGTATCCTGTTTAATACCGAGTAACGGTGAAATATTTCTTGATAATTCAAACTTAAAGGACGCAAAGCGCAAAGAAATATCTAAAAAAATAGCGTTAATGTCCCAAATGTCCACAATATATTTTCCATATACCGTTTATGAAACAGTTATGCTTGGCAGGTATGCCCATATAAAGAGGGGTGTTTTTCAGACGGAAAGCAGTACGGATAAGGAAATTGTCCTTGATTGCCTTGAAAAGACCGGTATTGTAGATATTAAAGACAGATTAATAACAGAGCTTTCGGGCGGTCAGCTTCAAAGAGTGTTTTTAGCACGCGTTTTTGCACAAAGCCCCCAGATTATTTTACTTGACGAGCCTACTAATCATTTGGACTTAAAATATCAAATTGAACTCACAGAGTATCTTAATGAATGGGCATCAAAGGAAGACCATTGCGTTATAGGCGTTTTACACGATATAAATCTTGCGTTGTCTTTTGCAAACAAAGTAATTCTTCTTAATAACGGAGAAATAGCGGCATACAGCCGAGCTGAGGATTTTAACTTCAATCTTTTAAATGATATATACAAAATAGATATAAAAAAATATATGATAAATTCATTAAAAAAATGGGAGCGATAATATATCATATTTATATAAAATTAGATTTTATGCATATCCTTTTTTAAGCGATGATTCTAATGATTTACACTATGATTTTGAATTGTTTACAGACTATATTTCGAGTAAAATAGGACTTTAAAAAATGTTATTTTCTAAAACAAAAAAGCATGGGGTCGTCCCCATGCTTTTTTGCGTTAATTATATAATAAGAGTGGTTTAAAGTTATATGCAAAAATTAAATTCTATGATTGAGCCAGCAAATGATTTCGTCTATAATTTCATCACGGCATGGCTCATTCAAAATTTCGTGGAATAAATTCGCATAAATTTTCAGCGATTTATCCTTTGAAGCTATATCGCTAAAGAACTCCTGAGAGTCTTTTTCACTTACTAAGCCATCACAGCAGCCGTGTAAAATCAACACAGGATCGGTGAATTTTTCGGCATTCTTTTTAAGCCACTGGACACCGTCGTACATTGTATTCATTAGACCAACTGATATTTGTTTTTCTACCAGAGGGTCATTTACATAAGCTTCAACAATATCGGGATTACTACATACACCGTTGCCCAATTCGTTTGGAAAATATGTATCTGCGGGATTATCAATAGGCAAATCGCCTGCCATTTTGTTGTTATATCTTGTTAAAGCACCGGAAGTTATAAGTCCCGTCACTTTATTGGGATATTTAGTTCCGAAAAGCGCAACGGCATAACCGCCCATGCTGTGTCCCAATACAAAAATAGGTAAGCCGGGATTTTCTTTAATTGCAAGCTCGACTACGCAATTGACATCATCTACAATTTCGTTAAAATCATTGTAAAATACACGTTTTCCCTCGGACTTCCCGTGGCCTCTGTGGTCAAAACGATAAACACTTATATCGCTGTTGTTTAATCTTTCGGTAAGATAATCATATCTCCCAAGATGTTCGCAAAGACCGTGTACAATAACCATAACCGCTTTTGTACTTACAGGTAAATTCTTCTTAAAAAACAGTTTTGTACCGTCAAAAGACTGAATCATTGCTTCCTGTATCATATTAACTTCCTCCACTATATATTTTTTCAAGAAAATTTTCCCTCTGATACAAGCATTATATCATCTAAGAATTATTGTGTCAATACGACAATAATTTATAAATTTACATATAGTGAATTATTAAAAATGCACAATTAACGTTTAGTTGTTGTCTATTTCAGGTTCCCAGTACCCGAGGTAGTATGAAAGCTCCTTTGAACATTCTTTTACATTGCGCTTAAGTAATTTTAAGGTTTCTTCGTCGACTCTCGATGCCGGGGCAATTATTCCCATAGAGGCTGTAATTTTTCCTTGCGAACCAAATACCGGGGCTCCAATTCCTACGGCACCATCAATGTATTCGCCGCATGAAACCGCAATACCGTCTTTTCGGATTTGTGATAAATCATCTATAAGCTGATGAGAGTCAACAGGATTATGGTTAATATAGTTTTTTAAACCGCTTTTAATATAATTATCAATAAAAGCTTCAGGTTGATAAGCAAGAAGTGCCTTCCTTATAGCTCCACAGTGTAAATCCACTTCATATCCGAATTTCTCAATTACTTTGAGATTGTTTGGCCCTTCTACCTTATCCAAAACAAGCCCTTTAAATCCAGCAAGGATTACAAGGAATGCATCTTCACCGGTATTTTTCGACAGCTTTTTAAGTACAGTCGGTGCTATATTTTGAAGTTTTGCGTTATGGGTTGCCGCCATACCAAGTGAAATAAGTGCGGGACCAAGCTGATAAAGATGAGTTCTTTCATCTTTTATAACATAATTTTTTGAGCAGTATGTCTGCAAAATACGATGAATAGTGCTGGGTGGGAGTTGAAGCAGTTTCGAAAGTTCCGCTACAGAAAATGATTTTTCAGGAACTTTCAGCGTTTCAAGTACATCAATAGCGCGTATTAAGCTTTGTATCATTTCGTTAAAAACCTTTCTATATATAATTCTAAATACTAATTAATTAAGTTAATATCTACAGTATAACTCAAAAGCTGCAGATGTGCAAAATGTATTTTTATCATTATAATAATTTATTTATAAAATCAATTATTATATATATTCATCAAAGATTAGACTTCTGTTATGTAATTTTCTATTAATAACTAATATTATTTTATTCTTTATATTTATTTTTTAATATATTGACAGCTACTATTGATAATGATATCATAAAGCTGAACATTTTACAATATAAAACATGTTCCGTTATGTGGGATGTTTTATTTCCAAATAAACAACAGAAAGATAACAAAATATATAACCTATATATTCTGTATAATATCATTAAATAAGCTGAAAATATTTGGAATATAAAATATTTTACAACTTTGTGCAAAAATTAGGAGGAATAAAAATGGCAAAAAAAATTGTATTAGCCGGTGCGGTACGTACTGCTGTAGGAAAAATGGGCGGGAAACTTGCTGCTGTTCCTGCTGCTGAACTTGGTAAAATTGTAATTAAAGAATCGTTAAGTCGTGCAAAAATTGCTCCTGAACAGGTTGACGAAGTTCTTATGGGCTGTGTACTCCAAGGGGGATTGGGACAAAATGTTGCCCGCCAAGCTTCAGTTAATGCAGGAATACCCCAATCCGTTCCGGCTCTTACTTTAAACAATGTTTGTGGTTCCGGACTTAAATCGGTAAATATGGCGGCTGCTTTAATTGAGTCGGGCGAGGCTGATATTATTGTTGCAGGCGGAATGGAAAGTATGTCTCAGGCATGTTATGCACTTGAAAAAGCAAGATTTGGCTACCGTATGAATGACGGTAAATTAGTAGATTTAATGATAAAAGATGCTTTATGGGATGCTTTTAATAATTATCACATGGGAATTACTGCTGAAAATGTTGCAGAAAAATATGGTGTTACCCGTGAAATGCAGGATGAATTTGCTGCTGCAAGCCAGCAGAAAGCAGCAAAAGCTATTGCAGACGGCAAGTTTAAAGACGAAATTGTTCCTGTTGAAGTTAAAACAAGAAAAGAAACAGTTATAGTTGATACTGATGAAGGGCCAAGAGCTGGTACTACAAAAGAAAGTCTTTCAAAGCTTAGGACTGCATTTAAAAAGGACGGAACAGTAACTGCGGGCAACGCATCCGGAATAAATGACGGAGCAGCAGCAGTTGTAGTGATGAGTGAAGAAAAGGCAAAAGAACTCGGAGTTACTCCTATGGCAACTTGGGTTGCGGGACAGTCAGCCGGTGTTGATCCTGCATATATGGGTATCGGACCTGCTTTCAGCACAAAGAAAATTATGGAAAAAACAGGTCTTACTGTTGATGATATGGATTTGATTGAAGCTAATGAAGCGTTTGCAGCTCAATCAATTGCTGTAGCAAATCTTTTGAAATTTGATATGTCAAAAGTTAATGTAAATGGAGGAGCTATTGCAATCGGACATCCTGTTGGTGCTTCCGGATGTCGTATTCTTGTAACACTTTTGTACGAAATGCAAAAGAGAAAATCAAAATACGGTTTAGCAACTCTTTGTGTCGGCGGCGGCATGGGTGTTTCCTCCATTGTTAAAATGGACTAATTAAGGATTAGCAATTTGTACAATTTGCCTTTATTATTTGTATTGTATTTATGACATTATAACATAATAATATTGAGATAAAATATGTTTGTTAATTAACAATGGTTGTTGATTTGCAATAAATTAATCGTTGATTTATAAATAAAAATGTGATATAATCCAAAACAACAGATAATAAAGGCGAATTACATTAAAAATTGTTAATATTCCTACGATTTTTAAGTTATTTTTTAGTATTTTATTATATTGAATTATTATAGCTTTTTTATATGCTATATTATTGAAATGTATTCCATAATACGGAATAGTATACTACATTAATGAAATATATTCTACATCATGGAATGGATAGAGGCATTAATTTTAGGGGGGTGTGTCATATGTGGACCCAAAGTACAATGGACTTTTCCCAATCGCTTTTAGTTTCAGGACTTGGACTTATGGTGGTGTTCAGCGCGTTAATTGTTATGGCCTTAGCTATTATCGTTGGCGCTAAAGTTTTTTCCGCTTTTAATAAAAAATCGGACAAAAACGACCAAGCTTCCGGCGTAAGTGATATAGCTGCCGAAAACAGCACTGCTGACGAAGAAGCTTGTGCGGTTCTGTTAGCGGTTATAAGTGAGGAAATGCATGAGCCAATAGACAGTTTCCGTATTAAGGAAATTAAAGAAGTTGTTTAATTACTAATAATATAAAATCAATTATTTAGTATGTGAGGAGTATTATTTATGAAATACATAGCTGTTTTAAACGGAAAAAAATACGAAGTTGAAGTTGAAAAAGTAGAAGAATACAGACCAATTTCGAGAGCTCAAGCTGCAAATCCCGCTGCATATGCTGCACCTGCAGCACCGGNNAGTTTCCGTATTAAGGAAATTAAAGAAGTTGTTTAATTACTAATAATATAAAATCAATTATTTAGTATGTGAGGAGTATTATTTATGAAATACATAGCTGTATTAAATGGTAAAAAATATGAAGTTGAAGTTGAAAAAGTAGAAGAATACAGACCAATTTCAAGAGCTCAAGCTGCAAATCCCGCTGCATATGCTGCACCTGCAGCACCGGCTCCAATATCTGCACCGGTTAAACCTGCGGCGCCTGCACCAATAGCAAAACCTGCGGCACCTGCACCGTCGGGAGCAACCAACGTAACAAGCCCAATGCCGGGTACAATTTTGGATATGAAAGTTTCCGTTGGTGATAAAGTTAAGGCCGGTCAAATTTTGTTAATCCTTGAGGCAATGAAAATGGAAAATGAAATTGTTGCCCCGATTGATGCTACTGTTGCTTCTCTCTCCGTTAAAAAAGGCGATACTGTCGATACGGATGCTACCCTCGTTGTATTAAAGTAGGGGGGTTTCTAAATGAACTTTTTTACAATCCTTGGGACAATATTGGAGCAATCCGGTTTTGCTGCTATGACTTGGCAAAGTGGAGTTATGCTTCTTATTTCATTTGTCCTTATTTATCTTGCAATTGTTAAGAAATTTGAACCTCTGCTGCTTTTACCGATAGCTTTCGGAATGTTCTTGGCAAATTTACCGCTTGCAGGTCTTATGACCGAAGCAACACCTTGGTACAATTCCGGTGTAATACGCATTATTTACTACGGTATTAAGAGTAACCTGTTCCCGTGTCTGATATTTATGGGCGTAGGTGCAATGACCGACTTCGGTCCGCTTATCGCAAATCCGGTCAGCCTTCTCTTAGGGGCTGCCGCTCAGTTTGGAATTTATACTGCATTTGTTTTTGCGAATGCAACAGGTTTGTTTACAGTCGGACAGGCAGCCGCAATTGGAATTATCGGGGGCGCCGATGGACCGACATCAATTTATGTAGCTAACAACTTAGCTCCTGAATTGGTAGCACCGATAGCTGTGGCAGCTTATTCCTACATGGCGCTGATTCCTTTAATTCAGCCGCCGATTATGCGCTTACTTACCACCAAAAAAGAGCGCGAAATAAAAATGGGACAGCTTCGCAAAGTAAGTAAAGCCGAGAAAATTGTATTTCCAATATTTGTTGTGCTGTTTTGTTCTTTATTGTTACCATCAGTTGCCCCTCTTCTTGGTATGTTAATGCTGGGAAACTTATTCCGTGAATCCGGAGTTGTTAACCGCTTATCCGACACTGCACAGAACTCTTTGTGCAACATCATAACCATTATGCTCGGCCTTAGTGTCGGAGCTACCGCTAACGGTGAACTTTTCCTGCGCACACAGACTATCGCGATTATAGCAATGGGTTTATGTGCATTCGCATTCTCCACAGTCGGCGGTGTGCTTTTCGGAAAACTACTCTGTTTTCTTACACATGGAAAAATCAATCCCCTCATCGGTTCCGCAGGCGTTTCGGCTGTTCCGATGGCTGCCCGTGTTTCACAGGTTGAAGGCAGAAAAGCAAATCCGACAAACTTCCTTCTTATGCACGCAATGGGACCGAACGTTGCAGGGGTTATCGGTTCTGCTGTTGCCGCAGGATTTTTCATGCTTCTGTTTGGTTAATAACAAATAGTTATATATTTATTATTTTATTTTATAAACTTTTAGGAGGTCATAAACATGGGAAAAGTGTACACTTTGTCAGATGCAGTTTCCAAGTTCGTCCATGACGGCGACCATCTTGTATTTGGCGGATTTACAACTAACAGAAAGCCTTACGCGGCTGTATATGAAATTTTGCGTCAAGGCAAAAAAGGTTTTATAGGTGAAGGCGGTCCTGCCGGCGGGGATTGGGATATGCTTATCGGGGAAGGCCGTGTTAAAGCTTTTAACAACTGCTATATTGCTAATTCGGGCTTTACAAATGTATGCCGCCGTTTCCGTAAAGCTGTTGAAAAAGGAGAGCTTTTGGTCGAGGACTATTCTCAAGATGTTGCAATGCTTCAGCTTCACGCAGCATCACTTGGGCTTCCATATCTGCCGGTTAGACTCATGATGGGTTCCGACCT